>JANQLR010000379.1 GCA_028280525.1 Longimicrobiales bacterium | reverse complement strand
GGGAGGCCAACCGTCGAGCAGGCGCTCGACGCGGGGACGGATCTCCTCGAAGGGGGCTCGACCCACGACGCCGAGGGTCAGGTTCTCCGGGCAGAGGATGCGCCGGTGAACCTCGCGGAAGACCTCCGGGCGGGTCCGCACCTCGACGAGGTCGTCGAGCGTCATCTCCCACCCGATCGGGTGGTCGCCGTACATGAGCCGGTTGTACTCGGAGAAGGCGAGCGCGCCGGGATCGTCGGCGCGGCGGCGGACGGACTCCCGCTCCCGACCCACCCAGAGCTCGATCCGATCGGGGTCGAAGGCCGGCTCGCGCAGGACCGAGCCCCAGACGACGAGCGCGGAGTCGAGGTGCTCCTCGAGGACGTTCATCGAGCTGGTGACCGCGGGGCCCGATCCGCCGTAGGAGAGCTGCACCGCGAAGCCCTCGGTGAAGCGGTCGACCTCCTGAGCGTCGAAGCGGAGGCTCCCCCCGGAGGAGAGGAGCGCCGGGAGTGCGGTTCCCGCGGCGTACATCTCGCGGGGGAGGCGGGCGTACCCCCCGCCGAAGTGGGCGAGAACATCGACCAGTGGGAGCGCCGGGTCGACCGTGTGGAAGACGGTGACGCCGCCCACCTCGTACTCGGTCACCTCGAGCGGGTCGACGGCGAGGGGAGGGACCGCGATCGAGTCGAGGAAGGGCCGGGAGGGGAGGGCGTCCTGGGCGCCGACCCGGAACGCGGACACGGGGAGGAGCGCCAGGGCCACTGCGGCACACCGGGCGACCTTCGTCGTCCGCGACCTCCACCGATCGAAGGCCCTCGCCCCACCCGGCAGCCGCGTCACCGAGCCTCTCCAGGTCGCCGAAGGACCGCAGTGACCCGCCCGCTCGGGGTCAGCCAGCGGGCCGCCGCCGCGCGGATCTCCTCCGGACCGACTGCCCGAAGGCGTGCGGTCGACCGGAACCCCTCCCTCCAGTCCCCGAACCGGGCGGTCGCCTCCGCAAGCTGAAGAGCGAGGCCGAAGGAGGAGCGGAGACGGCGGACCTCGCTGGCGGCGAGCTGGGCCTGGACCCGCTCCAGCGCCTCCGGGTCGATCCCCTCTTCGATCGCGCGGTCGATCGCGTCGAGGAGGGCGGCCTCGGCCTCCTCGATGGTGGCCGGCTCGCGGGGGGTCAGGTCGATCGAGAGGAGACGATCGAGCGATTCCCCGGGGCCCAGCGACGCGAGGACGCCGGTCGCGACCCCCGACCCCTCCACGAGCGATCGGAAGAGGACCGAGGTGCGGCCCCCGGTGAGGAGTGCGGCGAGGAGCTGGAGCGCCGGGGCATCCGGGTGATCGGCGGAGGGGACGTGCCACCCGACCCGCAGGAGGGGGCTGGCGTCCCACTCCACCTCGACCCGGCGCGGGCCGTCGGTCGGGGGTGGGGGTGGGGTGAGTGCGGGGGGCGGGTCGCCGGCGGGCACCGGGCCGAACCACCGTTCCGCGAGGCGGAGGGCTTCCTCCGGCTCCACCGCGCCGACGATCGCGACGACGGCGTTGCGAGCCCCGTAGTACCTCTCCCGGTAGGCCCGGACCTCCGCGCGAGTCAGGCGGCGGAGGTCCGCCATCGTCCCGATGACCGGCTGCCGGTAGGGGTGGTCGTCCCATGCGGCGGCGAGGTGGGCTTCGTAGAGCAGCCCGCCCGGACTCGTGTCCACGCGCAGCCGGCGCTCCTCCATGACGACGTCCCGCTCGGTGTGGAACTCGCGGAAGACGGGGTCGAGCCACCGGTCCGCTTCGAGCGCGAACCACCCTTCGAGGCGGTTCGCCGGGAGCTCCACGAAGTAGGTAGTGGCCTCGTTCGAGGTGGTCGCGTTGAGGCCCCGCGCTCCCCAGCCGGAGAGGATGCGGTCGAACTCGTTCGCGACGACGAAGGCGCGGGCGGAGTCCTCGAGCGCGTCGATCCGGGCGTCGAGCCGCCGGACTTCGGTTGCGAGGAGGGTGTCGGTCTCGGGGGGCCGCTGCACGGTCTCTTCCCGCGCCGCCCTCCGCCGATCGAGGATCGCGAGGAGGGAGTCGTGCGCGGCGTCGGTGGCGGCGAGGAGGGGACGCTCCGCCCGTGGATCGAGCGTCCCGACCCGGGTGGAGCCCTTGAAGAGCATGTGCTCCAGGAGGTGGACGATCCCGGTCGACCCGGGCGTTTCGTGCATCCCGCCGACGCCGAAGCGAACCACCAGCGAGACGGTGGGCGCGCCGGGGCGGGGGAGGACGACCAGCTGAAGGCCGTTGTCGAGGGTGTCCTGCACGACGGGCAGGTCGAGCCCCGGAGGACGTGGCGCGGCGGCGTCGACCTCGGCTACCTGAGCCCGTGCCGGGGCGCCGGATCCGACGCTCGCCGCGAGGGCCAGGAGGGGCACGAACCCCCTCCGCAGCCCCCGCCTCACCGCTGGCACTCGGGACAGGCGAAGGCACTCCGGTTGGAGAGAACCGTTCGCTCGATCGGAGTGTCGCAGTTCGGACACGGCTCACCCTCGCGCCCGTAGACCATGAGCTGGCGGCCGAACCCCCCCGGCTCACCACCTGCGTCGCGGTAGTCGCGCAGCGTCGTGCCGCCCCGCTCGATCGCCTCGCCGAGGACGGCCCGGAGCCCCCCGTGAAGGAGGGCCGCCTCGTCGCGCGTCACCTCGTTCGCGGGCCGGAGCGGGTCGACACCGGCGAGGAAGGCGGCCTCGCTCGCGTAGATGTTGCCCACCCCGGCGATCCGACGCTGGTCGAGGAGCCAGTTGCGGAGGGGTGTCCTGGAGCGCTGAAGCGCCGCGTGCAGATCGTCGGGGGTGTAGTCATCGGAGAGCGGCTCAGGGCCGATGCGCGCGTCCCGTTCCGCCCAGGCATCGGGATCATCCACCTCGAGGCAGCCGAAGCGACGAACGTCGCGGAAGACGAGCTTGCGACCGTCGCCGAAGTGGAAGCGGACACCGACGTGCGAGGGCTCGGTGGAGCCGAGGTCGTAGCCGAGCGGGTAGTAGCCGCCCGTCATTCCGAGGTTGGTGACGAGGCGGCGTTCACCGCCGTCGAGCTCGAAGACGATGTTCTTCGCCCGGCGCTCGACGGCGGTGATCGTGCGGTGCGCGACTTCGGAGCGGAACCGACGCGCCGGGACCCGCAGAAGGTCCTCCCGGAGCACCCGGGTCCGCTGAATCGTCTCGCCGACGATGCGGGGGCGGAGACCGCGAACCAGCGTCTCCGCCTCGGGGAGCTCCGGCACTCGCTAGCTCAGCGTGACGGCCGTGCCGGAGGCGGAGACCATCAGCATCCCGTTCGCCTGTCCGAGCACCTCGTAGTCCAGGTCGACGCCCAGGACCGCGTCCGCCCCTCGTGCCCGCGCCTCGTTCACCATCTCGCGCAGCGCCTCCTCGCGGGCCTCCCGGAGCGTGTTCTCGTAGGCGCCGGCCCGACCGCCGACCACGTCGCGGACGGCGGCGAAGAGGTCCTTGAAGAGGTTCGCGCCGATGATGGCCTCGCCGGTGACGATCCCCTTGTAGTCGGCCACCGGGCGGCCGTCGACGCTGTTGGTCGTGCTCACGATCATCTCTGCTCTCCTTGGATTCGGGCGAGCTCGCGCCACCCGATGTCGGTTCGATGGAAGGCCCCCTCGAACTCCACGGCGGCCGCGCCTTCGCGCGACCTCCGGGCCGCCGATTCGAGGTCGGGTCCGAGGCCGGTCACGGCGAGGACGCGCCCGCCGGAGGTCGTGAGACCCGTATCCCCGCGTGCGGTGCCCGCATGGAAGACGAGGAGGTCGTCGCTCTCCTGTACGCGCCCGAGATCGATCGTCTTCCCCTTCGGATAGCTCCCGGGGTAGCCTCCGGAGGCCACGACCGTGGTGAGCGCGGCCCCGTCGCGGAAGCGCACCTCGCGGTGGGAGAGCGGGTCGCCGTCGACCGCCGCCATCAGGAGATCGAGGAGCGAACTCTCCATCATCGGGAGCACGACCTGCGTCTCCGGGTCGCCGAAGCGGCAGTTGAACTCGACGACCTTCGGCCCCTCCGGCGTGAGCATGAGGCCGGCGTAGAGGAGGCCGCGGAAGGGGGCGTCGTCCTCCGCCATCGCGCGCAGCGTGGGGAGGAAGACCTCCTCTCGCACCCGCGTCATCAGCGCAGGCTCCGCGATGGAGACGGGGGCGTAGGCGCCCATCCCCCCCGTGTTCGGACCCGTGTCGCCCTCGCCGACCCGCTTGTGGTCCTGCGCGGGGGGGAGGAGCACGACCTCCTCTCCGTTCGCGATCCCGAAGACGGAGAGCTCCTCGCCCTCCATGAAGTCCTCGATCACGACCTCGCGCCCGGCCTCCCCGAAGGCGAAGTCGTCCATCATCGAGGCGACGGCCTGTTCGGCCTCCTCCACCGTGGTGCAGACGACGGCACCCTTGCCGGCGGCGAGGCCCGAGGCCTTGACGACGATCGGCGCACCCACCTCGCGGAGGTGATCCACGGCCTCCTCCCGGTCGGTGAAGGTGCGGTAGCCGGCGGTGGGAACCCCCGCGGACTCCATCAGCGCCTTCGCGTACGCCTTCGAGCTTTCGATCCGCGCGGCGGCCTTCGAGGGGCCGAAGACGGGGAGCCCCTTCTTCCGGAAGCGGTCGGCGATCCCCATGGCCAGCGGTGCCTCCGGTCCGACCACCGTCAGGTCCATGCGACGGGAGGCGGCGAAGCCGGAGAGCGCCTCGAGGTCGGTCGGGGCGATCTCGACCGGGCGAACGCCGGTCATCCCCCCGTTCGGACGGGTGACGTGGAACTCGGCGGAGGGGAGGTCGCGGCGGAGCTTCCAGAGGAGGGCGTGCTCGCGGCCTCCGTTCCCGACGATGAGAATGCGCATGGCAGGGGGCGGATTCGAACGGGGGTGACCCCGGGGCCGGGGCGTGGACCGAGTAGAATAACGCCCGCGCCGACCGTGGACAGGCGGGGGTTTTCGGGCGGCGAGGTCACTCCTCCCGCATCCCCCGAATCAGGGCGGCGAGGACCCCGGCGAAGTGCCGGCGGAAGTCGACCTGGAGGTGGACGAGCTCCGGGCGCGCGAGGGCCTCGGCAACGGCCGGGGCGGGGTAGGCCATCGGCCAGATCCCTGCCAGGAGGATCGCCGAAGCGCGGTAGACGTCGCGCGCCGCGGCCTCGGGCACGTCGGCACCGAGCACGCGGTGGAGGGCGGCGAGGACCGGGACGAGAAGCGCGGCGTAGTCGAGCTTGAAGGCGGCCGCCGTCTCGGTGGAGACGTTGCGTTCGAGGACCGTGGCGAGGACTGCGCTCAGCCGACCGACATCCGGGTGCTCCAGCAGGGAGGCCGTGACCGCCTCGGCGATCACCTCCGCCGGCGCCGGAGACGGGAGGGAGGCGAAGCGGTGGATCACGGTCCCCGACCAGCTCTCCATCGCGTCGAGGGTGAGGTGAAGGAAGAGCTCCTCCCGGCTCTCGAAGTACCGGTACACGTTCGCCTTGGAGACGTTGGCTTCGCGCGCGATGCCGTTCAGACTGATCTCGGCGAGGGGGAGCCGGGCGTGGAGACGGCGCGCCGCATCGAGGAGCGACTGACGCCGCAGCTCCTTCTGCTCATCGCTCCGCGCGCGCTGCCAGACCATGCATGACCCCCGGTCGCTTGTCGACGTCCCCGAGCCCCAAGGTAACACCGCCACCCGGGTTTTTGATAAGTGACCAATGGTCGCTTATGGTGGTGATGTGGGTCCGGAGGGCCCGAAACTCGACCCGACCGCAGGAGAGGAGTCCCGCCATGTCCTCGAACACCGCACTCGTCACCGGCGCCTCCGCCGGGATCGGTCTCGAGCTCGCCAAGATCCACGCCGAACGGGGCGGGGATCTGGTCCTCGTCGCTCGGAGGCAGGAGAAGCTCGAAGCGGTTCGGCACGAGCTGGAGTCCGCCCACTCGGTCCGGGTGCACGTCCTGGCCCGTGATCTGGTCGAACCGGGGGCGGGGAGCCGACTCCACGAGGATCTCCGTCGCGCGGGGATCGAGGTCGACCTCCTGATCAACAACGCCG
>JANQLR010000351.1 GCA_028280525.1 Longimicrobiales bacterium | reverse complement strand
GGCAACTGGGCGCCGAGGGACGCCTTCGGGAGGTGGAGGGTGCTTCGGATCGGTCCGGACGGAGAGGCGGCCGAGGGTACCGGGACGGAGGAGTGCCTTCGCTGGAGGGCGCCCGCGGGTTCGGAGGGCGGGGAGGAGACGAGGCGACCGACCGTGACGTCGATCTGTCGCGACCGGGCGCGTGTGCCGCTGACCTCCGGAATGCGGCGTATCGAACGTCCTTCGGTGGACCAGCTCTCCCCCGAGGCCGTGGATCGAGCGCTCGAGCTGGCGCGCGCGGTGCAGCTCCCGGACAGCATCCCGGCGTGGGAGGAGCTCGAGATCGCCGAGGACGGTCGGATCTGGGTCCGCCGCTTCGCGGAGACGGCGCCCGACGCACACCCCACCCTCGACCATCTCCTCCCCGACCTGCCGGACCGTGTGCAGTGGTGGGAGTCGCACGCCCCCGACGGCACGCCGGGTCCCGCCCTCCTTCTCCCCCCGTCCTTCACGCCGCTCCTCTTCGACCACGACCGCGTGTACGGTCTTCATGAGACGCCGATCGGGGAGCTGCAGATCGCGATGGCGAGGTGGTGAGCGGCCTCCGAGCCCCCGTCCGGTGAGCCGGGCCGGCGGTTCGGCGCGCCGTGCAGTGTCCGGGCCAGGCGTTCAGCTCCCCGTCCCGTGAGCCGGGCCAGGCCTTCGGCTCCCCGTCCGTCGGGTCCCCGCCCGAGGGGTCTGGGGGTGACCGCTTCACCGGGGCGCCGGATGCAGTAGCTTCCCGGGATCGTTCCCGCGCTCCGGGGGTTCGCCCACGGACACCCCGCCCGACCTGCGAGGACCCGCCGTGTCCGACCTGATCAGCTCCGCTCCTGCCGGAGAGGACCGCCCCGACTCCGCCGGTGGGGACCGCTCCGCCTCCCGTCCCGAGGGCCGCGACTTCGTCCGCACGATCATCGACGGGCACGTCGAGGAGGGACGCTACGACCGCATCGTCACCCGCTTCCCGCCGGAGCCCAACGGCTACCTGCACATCGGGCACGCGAAGTCGATCTGCCTGAACTTCGGGCTCGCCCTCGAATACGACGGCGTCTGCCACCTCCGCTTCGACGACACGAACCCCCTCACCGAGGACGAGGAGTACACCCGCGCCATCCAGCGGGACGTGGAGTGGCTCGGCTTCCGCTGGGAGGGGCCGGTCCGGCACGCGTCGGACTATTTCGAGCGGATGTACGAGGTGGCGGTCGGGCTGATCGAGAAGGGGCTCGCCTACGTCGACACGGCGGATGACGAGACGATTCGGGAGTACCGGGGCACCGTGACGGAGCCGGGCCGCCCGACGCCGGATCGCGACCGATCGGTGGAGGAGAACCTCGATCTCTTCCGCCGCATGCGCGCGGGGGAGTTCGAGGACGGGGCCATGGTGCTGCGCGGCAGGATCGACCTGGCGAGCCCGAACATGATCATGCGCGACCCGGTCCTCTACCGGATCCGGCACGCGCACCACTACCGCACCGGCGACGACTGGAGCATCTACCCGCTCTACGACTTCGCCCACTGCCTCGAGGACGCCTTCGAGGGGATCAGCCACTCGCTGTGCACCCTCGAGTTCGACAACAACCGCGAGATCTACGACTGGATCCTGGACCACGCGGGATTCGAGGAGCCGCGGACGCATCAGTACGAGTTCGCGCGCCTGAACCTCGACTACACGGTGCTGTCGAAGCGGAAGCTGATCCGGCTGGTGCAGGAGGGGCACGTCGCCGGGTGGGACGATCCCCGGATGCCGACGGTGGCCGGACTCCGCCGTCGCGGCGTCCCCCCGGAGGCGATTCGCGCGTTCTGCGACATGATCGGTGTGGCCAAGGTCAACAGCCGCGTCGACGTGGGGAAGCTGGAGTACGCGATCCGCGACGAGTTGAACCGGAGCGCGCCCCGCGCCATGGCCGTCCTGCGCCCGCTCCGGGTGGAGCTGACGAACTGGCCCGCCGATCGGCGGGAGTCGCTCAGCGCCCCGCGCTTCCCGGACGCCGGGGCCGAGGAGGGGACGCGCACGCTGTCCTTCGAGCGGGAGCTCTTCATCGACCGGGAGGACTTCGCCGTCGACCCGCCCAAGGGGTGGAAGCGCCTCGCGCCGGGCGGGGAGGTTCGACTGCGCAACGCCTACGTGATCCGCTGCGACGAGGTGGTGACGGGCGCGGACGGCGAGCCGGAGCTCCTCCGCTGCACGGTCGACCTGGACACCCTCGGCAGGCACCCGGAGGGGCGGAAGGTCAAGGGGACGATCCACTGGGTGGCGGGCGTGGCGGCGGTGCCGATGGAGGTTCGGCTCTACGACCGGCTCTTCACCGTCCCGAATCCCGAGGACGTGCCTGAGGACGGCGACTTCGTCGATCACCTGAACCCCGAGTCGGTCGAGGTTGTGACCGGCGCGCTCGGAGAGCCCTCGCTCGCCTCCGCCACGGTCGGGGACCGCTTCCAGTTCGAGCGGGTCGGCTACTTCAGCGTCGACCCGGACTCGTCAACGGGGGCGCTCGTCGTCAACCGGACGGTGACGCTCCGGGACAGCTGGGCCAGGAAGTCGGCCGGCGGGGGGGCGGGAGGCTCGGTCGGCGCGGGAACGGGGGCGGGCGCCTCGGACCCGGGAGTTGGCGATGGCCGGTCTACGAAGGCGTCCCCGGTCGCTTCGACGAAGGCGCCCGACGCCCCGAGCGCCCCCGTCGCCGAGGACGACCGCGTCTCCCCGGAGCGCCGTGCGGCCCGCGAGTCGGACCCCAGCCTCGCCGCCCGCTTCGATCGCTTCCGCTCCCAGCTGGGGCTCACCCTGGACGAGGCGGACGTCCTCACGGGAGACCACGCCACCGCGGACTTCTTCGAGGCCGCGCTCGCTACCGGTCCCGACGCCTCCACCGTCGCCGAGTGGATCGCGAACGAGCTGGCGGGGGGGGCGAAGGGCGGAGGCCCCGCGGATCTCCCCTTCGCCGGGGAGGCGCTGGGCCGCCTGGCGACCTGCGTGGCCGACGACCGCATTACCCGGCGCTCCGCGCGGAGCGTCCTCGCCGAGATGGTCGAGAAGGGGGGCGATCCGGACGAGATCATCGCCCGCGAGGGGCTCGAGAAGGTGACGGACGCCGGCGCGATTGCCGCACTCGTGGACGAGGTTCTCGCCGAGTGGCCGGCGAAGGTGGCCGAGTACCGCGACGGAAATCGCAACCTGATCGGCCTCTTCATGGGGCAGGTCATGAAGAAGAGCGGCGGGAACGCCGACCCGGGGGCGGTCCGCGCCCTCCTCACCGACAAGCTGGGATCATGACTGGAGTCCGCGTTCGATTTCCCCCGTCGCCGACGGGGTACCTGCACGTCGGTGGGGCGCGCACGGCGCTCTTCAACTGGCTCCTCGCCCGGAAGGAGGGGGGCGTGCTCGTTCTGCGGATCGAGGACACCGACCGCGACCGCTCGTCGGAGGCGCATACGCAGGCGATCCTGGACGGGATGACCTGGCTGGGGCTCGACTGGGACGAGGGGCCCTTCTTTCAGAGCGACGGGGTGGAGCGGCACCGTGCCCAGGCGATCCAACTCCTCGATGAGGGGAAGGCGTACCGCGACTTCACCGACCCCGCCGCCCTCCGCGCCGAGGCGGAGCAGAAGGGGATCGGCCACCCTTCGGTCCTCGCACGCCGCTACGCGGACGAGATGGGGGAGGCGGAGTCCGCCCGACGCGCCGAGGCCGGAGAGCCCTTCGCGATCCGCCTGCGCGTCCCCGAGGGGTCGACGAGCTGGCACGACCTCGTCCACGGTCGGATGTCCTTCGACAACGCCGACATCGACGACCTGGTGATCCTCCGGGCCGACGGGTCGCCGATCTACAACCTGGCCGTGGTCTCCGACGACGCCGAGCACCGCATCACCCACGTGATCCGGGGCGACGACCACCTGTCGAACACCCCGAAGCAGATCCTCCTCTACGAGGCGCTCGGGCTCCCGGTCCCGACCTTCGGCCACGTGCCGATGATTCTCGGATCGGACGGGAAGCGGCTGTCCAAGCGGCACGGCGCGACCGCGGTCGGCGACTACGCGGGGGAGGGCATTCTACCGGCCGCGATGGTCAACTTCCTGGCGCTTCTCGGTTGGAATCCGGGCGATGACCGCGAGATCATGGGCCGCGAGGAGCTGATCGAGGCCTTCTCGATGGAGCGGGTGCAGAAGAAGAGCGCCGTCTTCGACCTCGACAAGCTCGGGTGGATGAATGGGCAGTACCTCGCCCGGCTCCCCGCCGACCGCCTCGAGCCGCTGGTCGTCGAGCGGATGGCGGCCCGCACCGTCGACGACGAGATCGCCCCCTCGGGACGTCCCTCGGCGCCGGTCACGATGGAGCAGCTCGACCGTTGGCGCGCGGCCCCCGCCGCGTGGCGGGAGGCGCTGCTGGAGCTCCTGAAGGTGCGGGTGCGGTCGGTGGACGAGATCGTCGACCAGGCGGCGCCCTTCCTGGCGCCCCTCCACGGCTACGAGGAGGCCGCCGCGAAGAAGCACTTCTACCGGGACGCGCCGGCGACCGCGGCGCGGCTGAGGGTGCTGCGGGAGGCGCTGGCCGCGTCCGAGTGGACCGAGGCGGATCTGGAGTCGACGGTACGCGGCGTCGCGGACGCGGAGGGCGTCGGGGCGGGGAAGGCGATCCATCCCCTGCGGCTCGCGGTCACGGGGCGCGGGCAGAGCCCGGGGATCTTCGAAGTCCTGGTCCTTCTGGGGCGCGAGGAAACGCTCGAACGTGTTGCCAATGCTGGGGAACATCTGAATTCGCAGCCGAAAGGAACCGCTTGACCCCGGCGCGGAACGGGTGGTACTGTGGCTGACCGACGCTGGCCTCCGCGGTGCGCGGGTGGGAGGCTCCGAGTGCACGTTCTGGTCCCTGCTTCCCGCCGTAAAAGGGGAGACCGACGACCCGGTCGGAATCAGTCCTGAAGAGAGAATCCGGGATGGCCCAAGCGCTGAACGAGATTGAGCGGAAGATCCTGGACTTCATGGTCTCCTATCTGCGGGAGAACACGTACCAGCCGTCGATTCGCGAGATCGGTGAACGCTTCGGCATCAAGTCCACCAAGACGGTCTCGGAGCACCTGCAGGCGCTGGCCGAGAAGGGCTTCCTCGAGCGCGATCCTTCCCGCTCCCGCGGCGTGAAGATCCTCGGCGTCGATCTGGCTCCGGACGCGGTTTCGATCCCCTGCTTCTCGGCGCTCCCGGACGACCGTGCGGGCCTTCGCTCCGATCGCGCGGAGACGAACCTCACGATGGACCGCCGCCTGACGGGATCGAAGGGCTCCTTCTTCGTGCGCGCCCGCGGCGACGAGGCCGCGGTACTGGGCGTGCAGGACGGAGACTACCTCCTCGTGGAGCCGGTCTCCGTCGACGAAATCGCCGATCAGGCCATCATCGTCGCCCGCCCGGGTGGGGGCGCGCCCGGATATCATCGCTTCACGCGGAACGGGAGCGGGATCTACCTCCAGTCGCTGCGGGGCGGGACGCCCGTCCTCGTCGAGGAGGTGGCCCGCCTCAACCTGATCGGCCGGGTCAGCGCCATCTTCCGGCGGATGGACGGTCCGGCGGGCGCCGCGACCAACCTGACGGCGCACTGACGCCGACGGTCCCCCTCAACCCCACTCCGGTTCGGCCGGAGGATGTGCGCTGGATGGCGCGGGCGCTGGAGCAGGCCCGGGCCGCCGCGGCGCTCGGGGAGGTCCCCGTGGGGGCCGTGCTGGTGCGCGACGGCCGCCTGATTGCCGAGGCGCACAACCTGACCCACACGCTCTCCGACCCGACCGGCCACGCGGAGGCGGTCGTGCTGCGGCGGGCCGCCGCGCTCCAGGGCGACTTCCGGCTGGAGGAGACGACGCTCTACGTCACGCTCGAGCCGTGCGCGATGTGCGCGGGAGCGATCGTCCTCGCCCGGGTGCCCCGGGTGGTGTACGGGGCGATGGACCCGAAGGCCGGGATGTCGGGCTCCCTCGGGAATCTGCTTCAGGACGAGCGCCTCAACCATCGCTGCGACTTGACGTTGGGCGTCTTGGGCGAGGCGAGCGGAGAGCTGCTTCGAGGGTTCTTTCGGCGGAGACGGAAGGCCGAGAGGGCGCGCCGAGGGTGAGGCGGACCCGGAGTCGAAGGGGCCCGCGTACACCCCGTCCGGGAAGAATGGGCGGGCAGCGGCGCGGGGGGCGAGGCCTCTAGGCCGGCTCCACCGCCCCCTCCACCGGGGGTACCGGACGCCCGACGAGCCGGATGAAGCCCGCCAGGATCGCCACCCCAGCCACCAGCGCGACCCACGGCGGGATCCCGTACGCCGTCCCGATGTCGCCGAGCACCATCGCGACGACGCCGACCACCACGGCGTATGGGAGCTGCGTGCGCACGTGATCGACGTGGTCGCAGGCGGCCGCCGTCGAGGAGAGGACGGTCGTGTCGGAGATGGGGGAGCAGTGATCGCCGAAGATCGCCCCTGCGAGGACCGACGAGATCGACCCGAGCAGAATCGAGTAGTCGAGGGCCCCGGTGCCCGAGACCGAGAGGTTCACCGCGAGCGGGATCACCAGAGGGACGAGGATCGCCATCGTCGTCCACGACGTCCCCGTCGCGAAGGCCATCGCCGCCGCCGTGATGAAGACGAGGACCGGGAGCAGCTCGAGGGCGAGATTCCCCTCCAGGAGGGTGGTGAGGTAGGAGGCGGTCCCGATCGCCTCGGTCACGGCGCCGAGCGCCCAGGCGAGGGTCAGGACGGTCATCGCGACCATCATCGCGCGCATCCCGCCGAGGAAGGCGTCGATCGCCTCCTTCATGCTCAGGATCCGCTGGCCGACCGAGAGGAGGACGGCCGTCAGGCACCCGGAGAAGGAGCCCCAGAGGAGAGGCGCGAAGGGGTCCGCGCCCCCGAAGACGTCCATCAGGGAGGCGCCGGGTCCCGCCGAGGCGGATCCGGTCTGCCAGAGCCCGGCCAGCACCACGAAGATCGTCACCAGGATCGGGATCGCCGCATTCCACCAGCGCTCCGGCGCCCCCGGCTTCCCCCGCATCGCCTCGCTCTCGGTGTCCGTCGTGAGCTGCGCCCCGACCCGGTGCAGCCCGTCCCCGCGCGCCGCGCGCGCCTCCGCCCCGGCCATCGGCCCGAAGTCGCGGTTCATCATCGACGTCAGGAGGACGAAGGCGAGGGCGAGGAGGGGGTAGAAGAGGTAGGGGATCGTCTGCAGGAAGACGGCGAAGGCGCTCGACTGCGTGAGCTGTGCCGTGACCTCCGCGGACGCCCCGACCGCCGCCGCCTGCAGCCCGCCGTCGATCAGGGTGATCTCGTACCCGACCCACGTCGAGATCGGGACGATCGCCGCCACCGGCGCCGCGGTGGAGTCGACGAGGTAGGCGAGCTTCTCGCGGGAGATGCGGAGGCGGTCCGTGATCGGGCGCATCGTGTTGCCGACGATCAGCGTGTTCGCGTAGTCGTCGAAGAAGATCGCGAGCCCGGCGAGCGCCGTGGCGACCTTCCCCCGTTGCGGGGTGCTGGCGAAGGGGATGACCGCCTTGACTACGCCCCCCGTTCCGCCGTTGCGGGACACCAGCCCCACGAGCCCGCCCAGCATCAGCGAGAAGGCGATGATGGAGGCGTGCGAGGCGTCGGCGATCGCAGGGACGATGAAGGTGTCGAGGACGCGCCACGTCCCCTCGATCGGGTTGAACCCCGCGACGGCGAGCGCGCCGAGCCAGATCCCGGCCAGGATCGCACTGATCACCTCGCGGAAGAGGAGGGCGATGAGGACGGCGACGAGGGGAGGGAGGATCGAGAAGATCCCCGTGGTCACCGTCGGCTCCACCGAGGTCTCGGTCGATCCGACGGTCACGGTGAGGGGCAGCTCGGCACGATCCTCCACGATCAGGCCGTTGATCGCGGTGGTCCCGTCGTCCGTGAGCGGCCCCCCGTCTCCGATCATCCCCGAGGCGAGGGTCCGTCCGGCGGAATTCACCACCGACCACGGCGTTCCATCGGGCCCGGTCACCGCCATCGAGAAGGGGATCCCCTTCAGCACCACGGACGGCTGGGCGGAGACGGCGGACTCGGGGTTCTGTGCGGCGAGCGACTGCGGAAGGAGCCCCCCGGTCAGGAGCAGGAGGACGAGGAGCGGGGTCCGAAGTCGGCGCATGCGAAGGTCGTGCGGGGCGGGGGGTTGAGGGCGCGTCACAATGTGGTGACGGGGGTGGGAAGTAAAGCGCGCCCCGGGGGGTGCCCGCGGGCCGTCCGACGGCGTTGACACCCCC
>JANQLR010000150.1 GCA_028280525.1 Longimicrobiales bacterium | reverse complement strand
CATCACCCATGGGAGTATGCGCCCGCCATCGCCAACGCCCCCGTTGTGCAGCGAGCACTCCAGGACGCCTACCCGCCGCTGTTCCGGGAAGACGGAATCTCCGGCGTCACCCGACTCGACATCCTCGTCGGCACCAACGGGACTGCCCTGAGCAGCCACGTCCGGCTGACCTCGGGGCACCCGCGTCTCGACGAGGCCGCGGTGGAGGTCGCGGGGCAGATGCGCTTCTCCCCGGCCCGGACCGGCCCCTGCTCTCGGACCGTCTGGGTCTCGGTCCCCATTACCTTCGAGGCCGGGTAGCATACGCCGGAGCGCGAGTTCCTACCCGGCCCCGGGCACGGCCAACCAACCTCCTAAGAAGATAGTTGATCCTCCAGCGGCACCGCGGTAGACTTGTCTCCTAATTTCTTAGGAGACCAAGAGAGGGTCCCATGGACGTCCGCTTCACCGAGCGAGAGCTCGACATCATGCAGGTGCTGTGGGAGGTGGGAGAGGGCACCGTCGCGGAGGTCCAGGCACGACTCGACGACGAGCTGGCCTACAACACCGTCCTCACGATGCTGCGCGTCCTCGAGGAGAAGGGCCACGTCACTCGGACGACAGAGGGGAAAGCCCACCGGTACCGACCGTCGGTCGCCCGCGAAGAGGCGGGACGGAGTGCTCTCTCCAGAGTCACGCGTCGTCTCTTTCGCGGATCTCCCGAGGCGCTCCTGGTTCACCTCGTCCGGCAGCCGGGCGTGACGCCGGAGGAGATCCGGCGGATGCGCGACCTCCTCGACGACCTGGTTCGGGATACGGAGCTGGAGGAGGACCCATGAGCCCCTGGACGATCGCTTACCTCCTCGCCACTTCCCTACCGGTCGCGGCGGGGACTGCACTCCTCGCTCGCTCGCGGCGGCTACGCGGTTTGCCCGAGCGCCGGATCTGGTCCGGCGGCCTCGTGCTCGCCGTCGCCCTCCCGATCAGCCTTTGGGTCCTGGGAGACAGGATCGGACCGTCCGAGACCTCTGCACCGGCCGGCCCGGTCGCCGTCTTCGAGGGGTTGCCGCTGCCGAGTGTGGAAGTCGCCCCTTCCCCCACGTCCCACTCCCGGGCCCTCCTTCTCGGATGGGGTGCCGGTTCGTTCGGGCTCGGCCTCTGGCTCGCGCTCTCCTGGCTCGGGCTTCGACGCCTCCGGCGGAGCTCCCGCCCGATCACCCTCCGCGGCCGCGCTGTCCGCGTTTCCGACGACCTCGGGCCGGCCGTCGTCGGGTTCCTCCGTCCCGAGATCATCGTGCCGTCTTGGATCCACAACCTGAAGGCGGACGAAGTCGAGTGGATCCTGCGGCACGAGGAGGAGCACCTCCGGGGGCGCGACGCGCTTCTCCTTCTCCTGGCGTACCTGTCTCGGATGCTGGTTCCCTGGAATCCCGCGATCTGGCTCCTCTCCCACCGACTGCTCGACGCGGTCGAACTCGACTGCGACCGGCGCGTTACCCGCACCCACCCCGACCCCTCGGGCTATGCCCACACCCTGGTGACCGCCGCCGCGCGTCGCGCCCTCACCCGCCCGGCCCTCGGGGCCGCGCTCGTCCTCGACACCCATCAACTCGAACGGAGGATACGAACCATGACCGCTTCCACCCGCGCCTTCGGCCCCCGGGACTTCGCCCTTGGAACTCTGGGAGTCCTCGTCATCCTATCCGCCTGTTCCGTTCCCGTCCCCACCGACGCGGAGAACGGACTCGACGCTCCGCTGGCAGAGGCGGTGGTCCAGGCGGACCCGGTTCCCGCCGAGCTGAGCTTCACCCCCTTCGAGGTCCAGCCCACCCTACTGAACGCGAACGCAGTCATCCGCCTCATGGAGGACGAGTACCCCCCCGTGCTTCGTGATGCCGGGGTCGGCGGCACCGCACGGGTCTACGTCTACGTCGACGAGGACGGCGAGATCCGGAATCTTCTGCTGGACCAGGCCTCCGGACATCCGGCACTCGACGAGGCGGCGCTTCGAGTCGCCAGGCAGATGGAGTTCTCGCCCGCTCGGTACAGGGGCTCGGATGTTCCGGTGTGGGTGAGCCTGCCCTTTGCCTTCCGCGTCGACGGTGAGGGTGCGCCGCGGTAGGCGCGGACGCGGATCCTGGGCTGCGCCGCGGTAGAGTCGGACGCGGGTCCTGGCGCGGGAGGTCGTCGCGGGGGCCGCTCGCTCGCTGCGACGCTATTTGCATAGCGCCTCACTCGGCTCGGGACCCCCGCTCCTACTCCCGCATCCAGGCTT
>JANQLR010000324.1 GCA_028280525.1 Longimicrobiales bacterium | reverse complement strand
AACCCCGTACCTACGCGGTTTCGGGCGTCCGAAGGTCCTCGGCGTGTATGAGCGTTCCGACCCGGCACGTTCCATTTCGGCGCACCGCGTCTCGGATCGTCGCGAGCGTTTCGGCCGCGGATCGACGCCAGTCGTAGGCGAGGGCGTGCGAGGTGCGACGGTCCGCTCCCGCATCCAGCCCGTCCACCGCCGTCACTCGGGACATCCAGCCGGCCCACGCCTCCGGATCCCGCGCGGGGAGGACGGTCGCGACCGCTCCGGCCACCTCCACGAGGGCGGGGCAGTCCGAGACGGCGACCGGCACCCCGCAGGCGAGCGCCTCGACCGCCGGGATGCCGAACCCCTCGTAGAAGGAGGGCATCGCTGCGCCCGCCGTGCCCCGGTAGAGCTCGGGGAGGTCGGCGTCCGGGACGAAGCCGAGCGCTACGATGTCCTCCGCCACCGGCGACTGCGCGATTCGGGCGTGCACCTCGTCGGCGCGCTCGGCGTTTCCGCCCGCGAGGACCAACCGGACCCGGGGGGCGCCCGACGCGCGGAAGCGCTCGAAGGCCTCGATCAGCCCGAGGTGGTTCTTCGACGGATGCTCGATTCGCGCAACGTAGAGCAGGTAGGGTGCGGCCCCGAGCGTCTCGTCGAGCCGCGCGCGAGCCTCCGGCTCGGGCCGGGGATGGAAGCGATCGTGGTCGACGCCATTCGCGATGACCTCGATCCGGTCGACCGGGATCCCGGTCGACTCCTCGATGTCGAGCGCGCTCGTGCGGGAGACGGACACGACCCGGGTCAGCCGCCGGATCAGCCAGGGGAGGACCCGCAGCACGTAGAGTTCGCGAGCCCGCCCGTATCGGCGCGGCACGTGGAGCATGGCGACGTCGTGAACGGTCCCGACGGTCGGGCAGGGCATCCACAGCGGAAGCCGGCGGTTTCCGGCGGGGAAGAAGGCGACCTCCCAGCCGCGCCGCCAGGCGAGGACGGGGAGGACGAGCAGGACCCAGAGGATCTCCGAAAGCGGGCCTCCGAACCGGGGTCCGATCCACCGCGGGCGGTCGGACGCCGCCGGCCCGACCCAGAGCGCCTCCTCCTCGCGACGGCCGACGACCTCGAGGTCGACCTCCGATTCGACGCGGAACGCATCGATCATCTCGGCCGTGTAGCGCCCGATCCCGGAGCGACCCCCATCCGAGCCGAGCGTGACGAGTCCGATCTTCATGCGGCCCTCCGGAGGGAGGGGAGCTCGCCGTAGAGCTCCAGGTAGCGGTCGGCGATCAGGGCCCAGTCGAACTCGGTGCGAGCGCGCTGGCGAGCGCGGGCGGTTCGCGCCTTCACGGCGTCCCCGTGCGCGAGCGTTGCGTCGAGGGCGCGGTGCCAGCCGAGGGCGTCGCCGGGCTCGACCAGGAGGGAGTCCTGACCGGAACGTGCGAAGTGGGGGATCCCGCCGACGCGGTTCGCGACGACCGGAAGCCCCGCGGCCCAGGCTTCGAGGATCACGATCCCGAAGGGCTCGTGGATCGAGGGGACGGTGAGCACGTCGGCCGCGTGGTAGGCGTCGACGAGCTCCTGGCTCCCTGCGCCGATCCCGCCGACGCGGTGGACGCGGTGCCCGATCCCGAGCCGCGTGGCCTCGCGGTCGATCGCCTCGGCGTAGTCGGGGTCGGTGACCGGACCGACCAGCGCGAGGTGGAGGTCGTGGTTTGCGGTGAGCGCGGCGAGGACCGGGAGAAGGCCCCGCTGGTTCTTCTGCGGGTCGATCCGGCCCATGCAGAGCGCGAGGCGGGCCTCCGGCGCGACCCCGAGGCGGCGACGGAAGCGCGCGCCGTCGCCGAAGCGGAAGCGGGCGGCGTCGACCCCGTTCGGGACGTGCACGGCGTTGGAGATCCCCATCTCGCGGAGACGGGCACCGTCCTCCGGAGCCATGTAGGTCACGGCCGCCGCGTCGTGCAGCACGCGGCGCGAGCCGACCATCCACCCCAGCGCCCGGCCCCACTCCAGCTTCGGTGCCGGGACGCGCGCCTCGTCCGATACGGGAGCCGTGGTGCGGCCGACCAGCCCTCCGTGAAGGGTGACGACGTACGGGACGCCGTGGTGCCGGGCGGCGGCCCGGACGATCCCACCCATCCGCTTCGCGGTGTGCAGGTGGAAGACGTTGGCGTCCTTCATCCGCCGGAGCGTCCGATGGAGCTCGAGGGAGACGAGGTTGCCGCCGACGCGGTCCATCTGATCCCGCGTGCGCGGGTCGATCTGCAGCCAGGGGTAGTGGTGGGCGTGCCGGTGGACCGGAACCGTCCCGATCATCCCGGTCGGCTCGGGATCGAGGGCCCGGCTGGTGTGGATCTCGGGCGCGTGACCCTGGCGCTGCTGCATGCTCGAGAGGGCGGCGACGACGGACTCGGTCCCGCCCCAGCTCTTCAGCGTCATGCGGCGGGGGACGTGGATGATCTTCATGCGACCCTCCGGTGGCCGGTGGTGGAGATGGAGTCGAGTCGGGCCTCGATGCCGTCGATCCAGCGGTCGAGGTCGTGGTGCGTCTGGACGTAGCGACGCGCCTCCCGGGCGAGTCGGTGGGCGAGCGTCGGGGTGCGGATCAGTTCGGCGATGCGGGCGGCGAGGACCCGGTCGTCGTCGGTGGGGAAGGCGAGGGCGTTCTCGCGGTCGCGGATGACCTCGGACGATCCGCCGGTCGTGGTCGAGATGACGGGCGTCCCCGAGGCCATGGCCTCGAGGTGGACCAGCCCCATCGGCTCGGACCAGCGAGAGGGGAAGAGGACGATGTCGTGGTCGCGGTAGAGCGCCGGCATGGCGTCGTGGGCGATGCGCCCCACGAAGTCGACCCGGCCTACGCCGCTTGCGGCGAGCCCGTCGAGTTCGGCGCGCGTGGTCGCGCACCCGCCGCCGGCCACGGTGAGGTGGACCTCCACGCCGGCCATGGCGAGGCGGTGTACGGCGCGGATCGCGGTGTCGAAGCCCTTGTCCGGGTGAAGCTGACCTGCCACGAGGAGACGCGCGGGGGTGTGAATCTCCCCGGCGTCGGCCTTGATCGGGAACCGCTGCAGCGGGATCCCCTGGACCCGGACATCGGCGTCGGAGACCGGGAGGCCGGCCTCGCGCAGCTCCGCCGCGAGCGCGCGGGAGATCGACATCACGTGCTCGAAGCGATGGTCGGCGTCGCCGATCCGGCGGAAGGGGCCGGAGTCGAGGCAGCGGCCGATCCGCGAGCGGAGCGTCGGCGTCCCCCCGCCTGGGCGGGCCGGGCGGAAGCCGAGCGCGTGCCGGTCGTTGAAGGTGTAGAGGGTGGGGACGCCCGCGCGCTCGGCGACCCGCGAGGGTCCGGTGGTGAGGCGAAGACGGCTCCAGACCATTACCGCGTCGGGGCGGAGTTCACGGAGCACGTCGTGCGTCGCGTCTTCGTTTGCCCAGGTCCGGAGGAGGCGCATCGGGCGGCTGCGGACCAGCGGCTCGCCGAACGGCTTCTCGAGACGGAGGCGACGGTCGACCTCGACCCCGGTCCGAGTGGCGAGCCGCGGCTGACCCTCCGCCTCCGTGGTGAGGACGGTCACCTGGTGCCCCTTCTCCACCAGGCGCTCGGCCACCTGGGCGCAGAGGATCTCGTATCCGCCGCGGACGACCGGGGGGTAGAGGTTCGAGAGGAAGAGGAGTCTCATGCGTCCCTCCGCAGGCGAAGGATGGTCGACTGGCCGGCGGAGGTGTCGCGGATGGCCCGACGGCGACGCAGAGCGCCCATCCGGTGCCCCCGACTCCACGCCGCCCAGAAGACGGCGCGCCGCACCGGCGTCCGGAGGGCCTCGGCCCAGGCGCGTCCACGGATCGCACGTCGCAGGTCGCGGACGGTGGTGCTCAGGAGGCCGCGGGCGACGTCGAGCGCCCGCCGCGCCTCCGGCGAGATGAAGGCGTCCGCCTCCCCCTCCACGAAGCGGCGTCCCCAGATCTCGGGGAGGGTGTAGTTGTGCGAGTGCATCGCGACGGCCTCCGGCGCGTAGACGACCCGGTGGCCCGCTGCACGGGCCCAACTGCCCCACTCGGTGTCCTCCGACGCCCACGCCTCCGTGTAGAAGGGGCGCTCGAGGAGGGCGCGCCGGCGGACGGCGGAGAAGGGGAGGGAGAGCGGGAGCCACTCGGGCGCGGGGCCGTGCTCGGGGAAGGCGGTCTCGTAGTCGCCCCGGACCCAGGGGAGCGCCTTCGGACGGGCCACCTGGCGCCCGAAGGTGGCGACCGTGGAGGGGTCCTCCGCGAAGGGCGACAGGAGAGCGACCAGCGAGGTCGGCGAGAGAGGGACGGTGTCCGAGTTGACGAAGACGACGAGCTCGGTGTCCGCGGCCTCGACGGCGCGGTTCAGGACGCGACCGGGGAAGTACGCGTCCGGGTCGACATCGAGGACGCGGGCGCCGTAGCGCCGTGCGAGCTCGCGCACTCCGTCGGTCGAACGGCAGTCCATCACGATCCACCGGCCGGTCGGGATCGACTGGGCGCGGAGGGCGGCGAAGGTCTGCCGTGCGGTCTCGATCCCGTTGCGGGTGCGCAGGACGATCGTGAACGGGGGAATCATGCGGCCTCCTGGAGGGTGCCCGCGCGCGACTGGTCGAGGACCTCGGAGATCCAGACGGTGCGGCGGGTGGAGAGGTAGTCGAGAATCCGATCCATGCCCGCGAACCGGTCGGCGAGGTACATCGTGATCGGGTGGATGATCAGGTTGGAGACGACGCCCCGGGCCTCCCGGCGCTGGAGCTGCCCGAGGACGAGTTCGACCCAGCGGTCGATCGTGTAGGACTCGGGGCCGAAGTCGTCGGACCAGCCGTAGCGCTTCACCCACGCGTCGACCCACTCCGGGGTCCGCTCGGCGTGGTAGATGTGCTCGTGGTCGGGCATCACGTTGAGCGGGAAGTTCCAGATCCCGTCGCGATGCCAGACCGGCCCGCGGCCGCTCCGGTTCACACCGTCCGAGCAGAGCTCGATCCCGGCGGCCGAGAGTGCCCGCTCGGTGTGCGGGCCGTGCATGTACATGTGGTTCCGCCACGACCGGATCCGGACCCCGGTGTGCTCGCGGATGGTCTCGATCGTCTTGAGCGCGTCGCGGAGCTGGAACCACTCCGGGCCGTTGTAGCTCCCCCCGACCTTCTTCCAGATCCGGTGGAGGAGCTGCGGCTGAAAGCAGTTCCAGTTGTGGCCGCCCAGCTCGATCGCGGGGCTGCGGACGATCGACGCGAGGTCCGCCGACTCTTCCACGAAGGCCTTCCCGGAGACGAAGAAGGTCGCCTTCACACCGGCTCTCTCGAGGCGGCGGGTGAAGTCGGCGGCGATCTGGATCTCGGAACGGTCGGCGTGCCGCTGGTTGCCGGTCTCGAGGGACGCGTGGTGCAGGTCGCCGGTCAGGCAGATCATGAGGCCTCCTGCGTGGTCGAACCGACGACCGTTCGCTCGACGGCGGCGAAGTTGGGATCGGCGTCGGCGCCCCAGGCGCGGACGTAGGTGGCGAGGGCCTCCTCCGGAGCGCAGCGGAGGGCCGCGGCGGCGCGACCGAGGTCGCCGTCGAAGAGGAGGTCCGCGAAGGCCCGGTCGAGGCGTGCCTCGGAGATCGGGGCCTCGCGTCCGGTCAGGACGGCCCGAAGGTGGCGGGCGCCGTCCCGGGTTGCGGAGCGCAGGGAGCGCGCCGGCTCCGGGGTCATCGCCAGCTGGTTCAGATCGTGGATCGCCCGTCCGCGCCGGTGCGCCTCGAAGTCGAGGTAGATCCGCTCGAGAATCCTCATGAGCGGCCACGGGAAGGGCCGGGTCAGGATGCTGGGGACCTGGGAGTAGTCGGGTCGGAGGCGGAAGGTGATCGACGCCTCGTAGAGCTCCTGAAAGAGGCTCGGCGCCGCGGGCATCTCGGCGATGCGGCGCGCCTTCTCGAGGTAGCTCCAGTGGTAGGCGCCGCCCGTGTGCAGGAGGGCGTCCCCGATTCCGAGGACCGCCTTCGCCCGGTGCTTCACGCAGATCCGCGAGCCGGGGGCGAGATGGCCACCCTCGATCCAGAGCCGGTTCAGGAGGAGGAGAGTGCCCCGGTTCCGAACGAGTCGGTGGATCTCCTGCCCCGGGATCCGATCGACCGTGAGGTGCGTCGCCGTGCGGAGGAAGTCCGCATCGCCGAAGAGCACCCGGTGCCCTTCGCGAAGGTCGTACCACATCACGCGGACCGGCCCGTGGGTCAATTCGGAACGGGCGATCACGGAGAGGTCGACCCCGACGCCCAGCGTCGCCCCGAGGGCGCGCAGCGGCTCGGCGAGTCGCTCCTGGAGCCGCGCCCGCGCAGCCGCACCCCGCGATCGGGTGAGGAGGAGCAGGTCGAAGTTGTTGTGCGGGTACTCGACCCCGCCGCGCAGCTCCACGCCGCCCTCGCCCCGGCCGTATCCGCCGATGAGGAGGAGCGTGGCCTCGTCGTCTCCGACCTCGGCGCGGACGAGGCGGGCCATCCGCCCGAGCGCACCGTGCAGGCGCCGCTCGAGGCCCGGCGAGCCGTGGACGGTCAGCTGCCGGGTCATGCCACCCCCTGCAGAGCGTCGAGGGTCACCGTGGGGTGCGTCGCCGCGGCCGTGTCCGCCGCGCCGCCGAACAGCTCGATCAGGCGGGCGCCGTGGTGCTCGGGACGGAAGTGCGCGTTCCAGCGGGTCCGCGCCGCGAGGCCCATCCGGGTGCGGAGGTCCCGGTCGAGCGCGACCTGGCGCACGCCGTTGGCCAGCGCGACCGCGTCATTGGCGGCGACGAGGCGACCGGAGCGGCCATCCTCGAGCCAGCTCTCGATACCGCCCACCCGGGCCGCGACGCTCGGGACCCCCCGAGACGCCGCCTCGACGCCCACGAGGGAGAAGGTCTCCGGCGTCCGCGAGGGAATCACCAGGAGGTCGGCCCGGTCGAGCTCGGCGCGGACCCTCCACCCCGGGAGCTTCCCGGTGAAGGTGAGGCGGTCCGCCACGCCGAGCCTCTCGGCCCGCCGTGCGAGCGATGCTCGGGCCGGACCGTCCCCGACCACGGTCAGATGCAGCTGCCGCGGGAGGTGTGCGAGCGCCTCGATGGCCAGATCGACGCCCTTCCCGCGGTTCAACGCCCCCACGAAGAGGAGCCGGCCCGGCTCGGCGTCGCCCGATCCCTCGGCCGGCTTCGAAAAGAGCGGGACGACGTGGACCGACTCGGCCGGGATACCGTGCTCGACGGCGTGCTTCGCCATGTAGTCCGAGCCGACGACCCACCCGGCGACCCCCTTCTGTGTCCGGAGGTCGTCGAAGAGCCCGGCCACGCGGGCCATGCGGATCCGACCCTTCCGGCGCACGATCCCCCCGGTGCAGCCGAGGCAGTGCAGACCCACCGCCTTCGTGCAGGTTTGGCCGGTCCACGGCGAGAACTTGTGCTCCCGCGGGCAGAAGGGGGCGTGGTCGTGGAGGAAGCGGTAGACCGGTGCCCCGGTCTCGACCAGCTCCGCCACGGTGGAGGCCTCGACCTGGTGCGCGTAGACGAGGTCGGCGCCGATGCGCGGGAGCTGAAGGCCCGCGTCGACGAGGGGGAAGGCCGCGTCGAAGGGGCTCAGGAAGGCCGCGTCGACCTCCCCGGCCACGTCGTAGACGAGGGTGGAGCGGATGCCCCACCGCTTCAGCTCGCGGGCGGTGTCGTGGATGTAGCGCTCGGCGCCCCCCACGAATCCGGCGTGACGGTTGACCCACAGGATGTGCAGGTCGCGGGCGACGGGCCTCATGCGGCCTCCAGGAACTCGGAGTGGACGCGGTTCAGGACCGCCCCGACGATCGGGGTGCCGGCCTCGGTGAAATCGCGCGTGGCGTGGGTAATGCGGGAGGTGCTCGGGCCCTCGGCGCGCACGACCAGCACCAGCCCGTCGACGAGGTCGGCGAGGTGGAGGGCGTGCGCGGAGGCGGTGAGCGCCGGGGTGTTGAGCAGGATCAGGTCGTAGCGGTCGCGCGCCTCGTCGAGCGCCCGGATCAGCGCCTTCGAGCGCAGCCTCTCGGAGGGCACCGGAGCTCCGGCGGGGACGTGGCGGACGCCGTGCACCTGGCCGATCGTGCCGACCGCGTCGAGGTCGGAGTCGAGCGCGGCCACGGCGGAGAAGCCCTCACGGGTCTCCGGGGCAGCGCGGCGGTCCGCCTCGTCGCGACGGAGCAGTTCGTCGATCCGCTCGACGACCCGGTTCCGGAGCTCGACTCCGCGGCGGACGAGCCGCTCGAGTGGCCGACGCACCCGCCGGACCTTCACGCGGGTCCGCGCCGGCAGCCTCCCCTCGATGCGCTGATCGAGTTCGGTGGCGCCCTTCGCGAGGTTGTGCCGGAGCATCTGGAACTCGGCCTGGAGCGGTTCGCCGCGTCCCGCGTAGTCGGTCGAGGTCTCGGCGTCGTCGCCCCCCTCCATCTCGATCAGGAGGACGGATTCGTCCTGACGTCCGAGGGCGTGCGCGAGCGCACGGGCGATCGAGCTGGCTCCCTCGCCCGGTGTCGCGCTCGCGACCAGGAGGAGCTGGCCACGATCGGGTGCCCGCAGTCGGAGCTTCCGCGCCAGCCGCTGGAGGCGTCGCTCCATCGCCGGGTGGCGGTGCGTGTCCGGGGCTCCTCGCGACAGGGCGGGGTACTCGCCGGCGAACTCGAGGTCGGTCCGCGCCTGCGCCTCGCCGAGCGACCGGAGCCGCGGGTCGAGCGCGGCGACGGCCACCAGGACGATGAGGGTCAGGAAGAACAGTCCCGCCACCGCCATCGCGAAGAGCGTGCGCCGGTTGGAGTTCAGGGGGAAGATCGGCGGAACGGCCTCCGAGATGAGCTGGAAGGAGACGTCTTCGGCCTGGAGCTGGGTCTGCGCGTCGGCGAGGTCCTTCTCGAGGTCCTCCAGCACCTTCTCGCGGACCTGAACCTCGCGCATCCGGGCGAAGTAGCCGCGCTCGAGGAGCGGGATCGAGTCGAGCCGCGCCTGAACGCGGGCCCGGGCCTCCCCGAGGTGTTCGACCCGCTGCTCCAGCGTCACGCCCGAGAGCTCGATGTCGAACTTGCGGAGCATGATGTCGCGCAGGAGCGGCTCCGAGGGGCTCGATCCCGAACTCGGGAGCATCATGTTCTGCAGCGAGTCCAGATCGTTCCGCCACTTCGCGACCTGCTCGGTGTCGCGGGTGTAGGCGAGCTGCCGGTCGTAGGCGTTCTGCAGGCGCTGGAGCTCGACGTCGGAGACCCAGCCGCTCTCGTGGAGCTGCCGCGCCTTCTCCAGGTCGAGCTCGCGTTGCGCCAGCTCCGCCTCCATGGCGCGCTGTCGCTGGTCGTCCTGGATCGCATCGCGGAGGCGCTCGACGCGGATGTTCAGCGTCCCGAGCCCCTCCAACGAGGCCGCCTCCTGCTCGTCCTCCACGGCGCGGCGGATCTCCTCGACCACCGCGTCGATGTTCTCCCGCTGCAGGAGGTTCGACTGGACGTCGCTCTGTGCCTCCTCCCAGAGGAGGTTGACCGCCGTCAGCTCCTCCAGGAACCACTGCGCCTCCTTGTCCAGATCGACGATCCGGTTCGACTGCGCGTAGTCCTGCAGCGTCGAGTCCGCGACCTCCAGCTCGCGACGCAGCGAGGCGAGGCGGGCGGTGATCGCTTCGATGCGGCGGGTGGTCTCATCGCGGTTCTGCGAGCGCTGGCGATCGAGGAAGACCTCGCGCACGGTGTTGGCGAGCTCCGCGGACTCCCGGCGGCCGGCGTCGCGCGCCGAGATCCGCACCAGATCCGTCTTCCCCTGCCGCTCGACGCGAATGGCGCTTCCCAGCGCCTGCACCGAGAGAGGGCGATCGACCCGCTCGCGGACCTCCATCAGCGCCTCGGGCAGCTTCACGAGGTGGAGCTGGGTCGTCATCTCGAGGTCGGCGTCCCGCTCTTCGTTGGCCGCGCCGGGCTGGAAGAGGAGGAGGGTCGAGCTCTCGTAGACGCGGGTGCCGAGCCCGTACCCGGCGACGAGCCCGGCAGCGACGGCCACCACGCCTCCGAGAACGACGAAGCGACGCAGTCGCCAGACCGCGCGCAGGACGGTCGGGAGGTGAATCCCGAGCGACGCCTCGCTCTCGGTCGGCTGGGGTAGGGGGTTGTCGAGCTTCATCGGGCCTCCGTGGTGGACTTGGCCCTGGGGAAGGCAAGCCCGGTGCCACGGAGGTGGTGGTGATCAAGTCGCTGTCAGGAAATGACTTGTGGGACGTGCGCGCCGACTGCTTCGATTGAGTGTTCTGTTTCGGGTCACCGTCTGCGGCGCTGGGTGTTCCGAAACGACGCGTTCCGGGATGGATGCCGCCATCGCCGCCACGACGCCGAAGAGCGCCGTGACCGGAGTGATCCGGAAGGCCCACTCGAGGAGCCCGGAGGCGTGCAGCGTCATCAGCCCGGTGAAGAGGGCGAAGCCGAGCATCCGCATCTCCCCGCGGTCGGAGCAGCGGAGCCCACGGAGGGTGAAGCGCGCCATGATGACGAGGAAGAGGAGGAGCCCCGGCCACCCGAGTTCGGCGGCGGTCAGCCAGTAGATGTGGTGCGCCACCCCCGCGTGCTCCTCCGTCCCCATCACGCGAATGTGGGCGCGGTACTCCTGCCGCACGGTGAGGACCTCGGGGAAGCGGTTGAGGCCGACCCCGAGCGGGTAGTCGTGGGCCATGTAGCGGGCCGCGACGTTGAACTCCGACCGGGCCTCCGCACTCGACTCGGGCGCGTTTCGGATCCGGTCGAGGAAGGAGTCCGCGGCCATCCCTCCGCCGACGGTCAGGATCGCCACGAGTCCCAGCCCCATGAAGCGGGCGGCCCTCGAGGGAATCTGCCGCTGTGCCACGACCACCACGCCGAGGAGGGCGAGGACCGAGAGCGCCGCCCCCGCCCGCGAGAAGGTCGCGAGGACGGCGAAGAGCATCCCCGCGACGGCGACCCCCGCGAGGCGCCGCTCCAGGGTGGTACGACCGAGGCCCAGCGCCCACGCCGCCACCGTCGGGAGCATCAGGTTGAGGAAGAGCGGGACGGTGTTCGAATGATCGAACGGCCCGGGAATGCGGTAGATCCCCATCATGTACTTCTGGCGAACCGCGAGCTGGGCGACGAAGAGCCCGGTCCCGATCATCCCATAGACGAGCCAGCGGGGGGAGACGCCGCTCTTCAGGGCGAGGTACACGGCCCAGTAGAGGAGGAAGATCCGGACCAGCTTGAAGAGGCTGAAGGCGGAGAGGAGGAGGTCCGGTCCGGCGAGGGCGGAGAGCGTCGACCAGCCGAAGAAGAGGGCGAGCGTCCCCCACATCCAGGGCAGCTTCCGCTCCCCCTTCAGGAAGAGGCCGATCAGGAGCCCGACCGCCACGATGTCGGTGAGGGTGAACTCGAAGCCCCGGTCCGGCCCGCGGTACGACTCCAGGCTGAAGAAGTTGATTCCCGCCACATCGCCGATCGCCGTCGAGAAGACGAGGAGCGCGACGAAGCGCTCGCGCCACCTCAGCTCGCGCGAGAGCATCGCCACCGCGGGTACGGCGCACGCGGTGAAGGCCAGGAAGACCAGGTACTTCAGCACGTCGCCGCCACCGGGGCCGATCGGGTCGCGTCCGCCCACATCATCCCGTGCAGGTCCGTGAGCGACGCCACGCCGTCGACCGGCGCGTTGCTCAGGAGACAGGCGGCCGAGTCGACGTGATCCGGGTGGTAGCCGTGCATCCCCGCGATCGGGCGGCGGCCCATGTCGCTCGGCACGATCAGCGCGCCGGGGTCGGCGAGGAAGATCGCGTGCCCGTAGCTCCGATCGGGGAAGTCGCACCCCTCCGCCGTCAGCTCGGCGTCGCTCAGCCAGCGCCCCGGGAGACCGGCGCTCGACAGCGCCTGCTGGACCCGGGCACGATCGGTCGGCCGCTCGAACCAGAATCGGGCCATCGTCGAATCGAGGGCGGCGCGGTAGTGCCGGCCGTACGCGAGCCCCTCCCCGCGGAGCGTCCCCTCCACGTCGAAGGTGGAGTGGACGTCGGTCATCCCGTGATCGGAGAAGACGCGGAGCACGACCTCGTCGTAGCTCTCGCGAGCCGTCCGCATGAGACGCTCGAGGCGGTGCTCGAGCCGCTCGAGCGCGCGCGAGGTGGCGAGCGACCGGGTCCCCGAGTGGTGCATGACGCCGTCGAGCTCCGCGAGGTACAGGTAGGCGCTCCGCACCCGTCCTTCGGCGAGGTGGGCGTCCATCGCCTCCACGTTCGCGGCATCTCCCGCGCGCCAGTCCGAGACCGCGCAGTCGACCCCGGCCTCGGCGAAGCGGTCGAAGATCGTCCGCTGGCCACCGAGGATCCCTCCCGGACGGTAGAGGTCCTTCCGCTCGGTGTACTCGAACTCCGCGATGCGCGCGAAGGGCATCGCGTACAGCGAGAAGTAGCCGGTGAAGCCGTGGCGAGGCTTCATCCAGCGCGAGATCCGATTCCTCACCCGCGCGCGTGAGGTGAGCGCGTCGGGCAGGGCGGCCAGGAGGCGGTATTCCCACCGGCGGAAGGGGGAGCGCTCCGGGGCGTAGCGGAAGAAGGTGAAGTGACCGTGCTCGCGCGGGAGCGCGCCGGTGAGGATGGTCGGGTCGCAGGTCGACGAGTATCCGAGGACCGTCCGGACGGACTGACGAACCGGGCAGAGGTCGGAGAGGACCGACTCCCGCTCCGCGATCGCCCAGCCGAGGGCGTCCACGAAGACGTTGAGGGCGAGCCGCTTCACGCCGACCTCCTCCGGCCCAGGAGACCGGCGGCCTGCTCCGGCCGCTCGGCGAGGAGGACCCGCTGGGCGACCCTCATCGTCCGGAAGAGGGGCTCGAGCCCCGGTCCGACGTTCGTCAGACCGACCCCGGCGCCGGGCAGCGCCTCGCGGGCGGCCTTGAGCGCGACGACCAGGGCGGCCGTGTCCATGAACTCGACCTCTTCCAGGTCGAGGACGAGGGGCCGGTCGACGAGCTCGTCGAGGAGTGCCCGCAGGGCGGAGGCGTGGCGCCAGTTCAGCGTTGCGGACTCGATGCGAACGACGTGAACGCCGGCGATCTGGTGAAGGGTGTGCGGCAGGGGGTCCGGGGTGCGGCGATGGGGTGCGTGCATGGTCAGCGACTCGGGGCGGTGGAGAGCGATGCCGACGCCGAGGTGGCGGCGGTGTTGGCGAGGGCGCGCCGCAGCGAGAGCGTGGCGCGGAGGATGAGGGCGAAGACCCCCGCGAGGACGACCTCCGCGAGGGCGACGGCGGGGAGCGACGGCCCGACCTGGGTCATCCAGTCTCCGACGGGGAGTGCCGTCACGCCGAGCGCGACCGCAGCCGGGAGCGAGGCGCCCAGGACCGACGCGTAGTAGCGGCGGACCGGCAGTCCGTGGACCGCGGCGACCCGGCGCTGTACCAGCCCGATGTCGCACGCCAGGGTGGAGATCAGCGTCGCCGCCGCGGCTCCGATCAACCCGAGGGTCGGGAGCAGGAGGACGGTGAGGGCGATGTTCAGGACCTGTCCGCCGACGAAGACGCGCGAGACGAAGCGCTCATGTCCCGTCATGGCGAGGAGGTTCGCGGAGGGGGCGTGCAGCACCGCGCACCAGACCGCGAGGGAGAGGATGGCGAGCGGTGCGGCGCCGGCGTCGAACTCCGGCCCCATCCACCCGACCACCAGGGGAGCCGCGAGTGCGCACAGTCCGAAGAGGAGGGGCGTCGCGATCCACATCGAACGCCGCGCCTGCTCGACGACGAGTTCGACCAGCTCGTCCGGCGAGGCCGCAGCCCGGTGCGCCAGCGCGGGTGTCAGGGCATTGGTGAGCTGCCGGCAGAAGGCGCCGGCCTTCTCTGCGATCCGGGCGGCGACGGCGTAGGCCCCCACGGCTGCGACGGGAAGGAAGGCCTGAATCAGGATCGCGTCGGCGCGCGCGTAGAGGAGCATCGCGACCTGGATGACCAGGAAGTGCCCCCCGAAGCGGACCATCTCCGGAATCCGGGCCGTGCGAACGAAGGTCGGGGAGAGGGAGACCTCTCCGGTCCGCATCACGAGGGCGACGAGGATCGGGAGGGTGGTCAGCGACGTGCCGAGCGAGGCCACACCGATCCGGGCGAGATCGGGCTCCCCCCGCGCCAGAAGGAGGACGAGCGCGAGGTAGAGCAGCGCCTCGCCGGCACGCACCAGGTGGGACCAGCGCTGTCGCGCGAGCCCGGAGAGTACACCGTGCAGGCACCCCGCCGGGATCCCGAGGGAGACGCGGGCCCCGAGGAGGAGGAGGAGCGCCTCGAACTCCTGGGTGCGGTCGCCGGGGACGGAGAGGGTGCCCGAGGCCGTGGCGGCGACCGCACCGGTCAGCGCCAGTCCGATCCCGGCGAGGCCCAGGTGGGTCCAGAAGAGCGTCGCGGTAACCTCGCGGGCCTCGGCCGCGCTCGCCGTCGACTGCGCGACGAACTTCACCACCGCCTGCTGCAGCCCGAGCTCGAGGAGGCCGAGGAGCGCCATCGTCGCCCAGGCGAGCGACCAGAGGCCGAAGCCCTCGGCTCCGAGCCAGGACGCCATGACCGGGGTCAGGACCAGGAAGCTCCCGGCCTCGACGACCTCCCGTGCGTACCCGAAGGTGGCGTCGAGCCCGACGCGGAAGCGCCTCATGCCGCCCGCTCCCGCGCGCCGGGGAAGAGGACGTCGTGGAGGATGTCCAGCGTCACCTCCCACGGACGGGCGATCTGCGCACCCCGGGAGGAGAGGACGGCACGTGCCTGGGCGTCGAGCCGACGCGCGAGGATCCCGCGCCAGGCGTTCGCGATCGTGCGCGGAGTGCGGGGCACGATCGCCGTGTTCGCCGCACCCCCGAGGAGTTCGTCCGCCGTCTCGAAGGGAGTGACGACGGCCGGGACCCCGAAGCGGAGCGCCTCGGCCACCACCATCCCGAAGCCCTCGCCGTTCGAGGCCAGGGTGAAGAGGGAGGCCTGGCTCAGGCGCTCGGCGACGCCGGCCCGGTCGGTCCAGCCGTCCATGCTCACCCGGTCGTCCAGCCGGAGCTCCCGGGTCCGCTGACGGAGTGAGGCGACGTACGCCGGGTCCGCGTCCAGGTCACCGACCAACCGCAGCCGCGTGCGAGCGAAGAGCTCGGGGCTCGACTCGCGCAGCATCGCCAGCGCCTCGATCAGAAGGTCGAAGCCCTTCCGCGGGTGGTAGTTCGCGACCGAGAGGATCTCGGTGCAGGCCCGTTCCGCCATCGTCCGTGCGGGGACGATCTCGCACCCCGGGTAGGCGACGGTGTCGAGGAGCGGGTGGCGGTGCGGCCCGAGGTCGTGGTCGAGGACGGCGCGGCTGACGCCGATCCGATGCCCGACGGCCGAGAGGAGACGCCGGGTCCGGCGCCGATGCAGCGCTCGGACCCAGGGTCGCGTGAAGGTCCGCCAGTAGCAGAGGTGACTGAGGGTGACGAGCTTCGCGCGGCGGGTCGCGGAGAGCTGCGGGACGACCGCGTGGAGGTCCCGGTAGAGCCAGGTGTCGACAAGGACGCGCGTCGCGTGCTCGGTGGCGTACCGCAGGACCTCCCTCGGGTCTTCGCGGAGTGCGGCTCGGTCGACGACCGCGACGCGGAGGCCGCGGTCCTGCAGACCGTCCAGCACGATCCGGTTGTACCGCTCGCCACCCGTGCGGGGGTCCAGCGGCGCGATCGGGAGGAGCGCCACCACGTCGACGGCGTCGTCGGTGCGGCGGGGGAGGGGGAGCCAGCCTACCATCGTCCGATCTCCCCGGTGCGCAGCGCGGTCTTCACCATCCCCCACTTCCGTCCGAAGGAGAGGGCTGCGTCGAGGACCCGGTCCAGCCGGTCCGCCGAGCCGGTCGCCCACGCCAGGGCGCTCACGGCTCCGAGGCGGACCACCTCGCGCAGCTCCCAGACGCTCCGACCGAGCGATTTGGGCGCGTACTTCGCGTCCCACTTCCGGGCCAGATGCGCGTCGGCCGAGGCGTTGTGGGCGGCCTGTCCGATGATCCCCCGGATCGACGTACGGTGATCGTGCTCGACGTGGGCCTCCGACCGGAAGGTCACCGCCCCTCCGGTCACCTCCTGGACCCGCCAGGAGAGGTCACAGTCCTCGCCCGCACGGAGGGCCTCGTCGAATCCGCCGACGCGCAGGAGGTCGTCGCGGCGGAAGAAGGCGTTCGCCGTCTGGACGAAGGGGAGGAAGGGGTGACGAAGCGGAGGGCGAGGATCGAGGATCCGGCGGCGATTCATCCACCCCTGTATCGCGTTGACCGGCTCGGTGCCGGTGATCTCGCCCGCGACGATCGCCACGGAAGGATGGTCCTCCAGCGTTTCGACGCCCGTCGCGAGCCACCGCGGCGCGGGGCGACAGTCGGCGTCGGTGAAGGCGACGACCGCGCCGCGCGCGAAGAGGAGCCCCCGGTTGCGAGCGGCGGCCGCGCCGCGGGTCTCGCAGGAGAGGAGGCGGACGTCGTACTCCGCCACGATCTCGCGGGTGCGGTCGGTCGACCCGTTGTCGACCACGATCACCTCGCGCGCCGGAGCGTCGATCTGATTCTCGAGCGCCTCCAGGCAGGCGCCGATCGTCCGCTCGCCGTTCAGGACGGGAACGACGACCGTGACCCGGGGCCTCACGCCGCTCTCCGAAGCGCGGGGGCCGCAACGGGCTCCCGCGGTGCTCCCGACGTCGCCGCGCGGCGCATCCGGGGTTCGGGGTGGGTGACGCTCGGGTAGGAGACGCCCTCGAATCGCTCCCAGGCGCCCCACGAGAAGGCGCCGTCCAGGAGTGCGTAGCTCACCTCGGCGCGCCGGCGGACGCAGCTGTCCGACTCCACGACGCAGGCGAAGAGGGTGGCGTCGCGCCCGATCCGGCAGCGGGCACCGACCACGGAGCCCGCGGCGATCGTGACGCCGGCCTCGATCCGTGTGTCCTCGCCGATGAAGCAGGGCCCGAAGAGGGCGGCGGTCGAGTGGATGCGGGCTCGCGGCGCCACGAAGACGCCCGGCTCGACCTCCTCGACGCCCGCCGGCATCCGGTATCCGACCTCGGCGAGGAGGAGTGCCCGGCTCGCGTCGAACCGATCCCACGCGGACGATCCCGCCCGGGCGACCGGGTCGAGGCCGGAGAGGACGTCTACCCCGAGGATCGGCGCCCGACCCTCCTCGAGCCGTCGGTGGAGGACCGGCTCCGACGGGAGCGACCGTGCCTCGTCCCAGCGGACCCAACCGCTCCACCCGCCCGAAGGGGTGACCCACTGCGCGGAGCGGTCGTGCGGGTGGCGGTCGAGCGTCTGCGGGTGAATCGGCTGCGGATCGTAGAGGTGCCAGTGCCAGTCCCGGCGCACCGAGCGTGCCGCCGGCATCGAGGTCCAGACGTCCCGGACGATCGGCGAGGCCCTGACGACCTCGGCCGTCGGGCGGGAACCGGTCAGGTCGAGCACGTCGACGGCGGCGATGCCGCGGTGGGCGAGGAGTTCCAGGACGACGGAGAGCGTCGGTGTTCCGAAGGGGGCGTCGATCCGACCCGCCCCGTGGGCCGGACGATCGAGGACGAGGAGAGCGGTCTGCTGAATCATCCGAGGCTCCGGGAGGGGCGGCTGATCCACGCCTCGCGAACGACGAAGCGGAGGTTTCCGATCAGGTAGCGGCGCCACATCCGACCCGGCTCCATGGCCAGGCGGTGGACCCACTCGAGGCTCGCGTCTCGCATCCAGCGGGGGGCCCGCGGAATCCGGTCGGCGAGGAAGTTGAAGAGGCCACCGACGCCGGCGACGACGGGCACGCCCATCGAAGCGTGGAGCGCGTCGTTGAACAGCTCCTGGCGGGGTGCCCCCATCGCGGTCAGGAGGAGGTCGGCACGGGAGCGTCGGACGTCCGCCACGACGGCCGGCATCTCGCTCGGCGAGAAGAAGCCGTCGCGTGCTCCGGCGATCTGCAGCCCCGGATATCGGGCGGAGAGGGTGCCGGCGAGCTCCGTCGCGACCTCGGGCGCACCCCCGAGGAGGTAGACCCGCGACCCGTGTCGGCGCAGTCGCTCGAAGGCCTGGGGGAAGAGGTCGGTGCCATTCACGTTCCCCGCGAGTTCGACCCCTCGAAGCCGTGCGGCGAGGCGCACGCCCACCCCATCGGCCCAGCGGACGTCGGCGCGCCGAAGCGCATCCCGGTAGCCCCGATGGCGGACCGCGATGTTCACGCAGTCGGCGTTGACGAAGGCGATCCGGAGGGAGCGGCGAGCCCGTACGGCGTCGACCACCGTGTCGACGGCCGAGGCGAGGGTGCGGTTCTCGAGTTCGAGACCGTGCATCACGACCGGCTCGTCGACGGCGGGCGGTGTGCTCAGCGGAATCATGCGCCGTCTCCCTCAGTACGCCCCGCGCGCGCTGAGCACGGCGGGGAGGGTGAGGGCCAGGAGGCGGAGGTCCGTGGCGAGACTCCGCTCGCGGATGTACCGCAGGTCGAGCTCCAGCTGCTCGTCGAAGGCGAGATCGCCCCGACCGCTGACCTGCCAGAGGCAGGTGATCCCCGGCTCGACGGCGAGCCGGCGACGGGCGGTGAAGGAGGAGCGGGCGACCTCGGAGGGGAGGGCGGGGCGGGGTCCCACCAGCGTCATGTCGCCCTTCAGAACGCTCCAGAGCTGGGGGAGTTCGTCGAGGCTGAACTTCCGAATGAAGCGACCGACGGGGGTGATGCGCGGGTCCGCCTTCGACTTGAAGGTGATCGAGTCGCCGTGGTGGTTCAGGTCACGAAGGGACTGCAGCTGGCCTTCGGATGCCTCGCCCATCGAGCGGAACTTCGGGAAGTCGAAGGGACGTCCGTGGAGGCCGATCCGCGGCTGGACGAAGAGGACCGGCCCGCCATCCCCGGCTCGGATCGCGACCGCGATCGCGGCAAGCAGGGGGGACAGCAGGAGGAGTGCGGTCCCCGCCAGCATCACATCGAGGCTCCGCTTGGCCGCCCGGTACATCCGGGGGCCGAGCGCGCGACACACGCCGAACCACGCCAGGGCGACGCGCTCGGTCAGGGGAAGGGCGGGGGACATCGGGTGCATCGGCATCTCCGGGGCGATGAGTGAGTGCCCGATGGAGGTGCAACCCGGATGCCAAGTGTGGTTCTCTGGCGTAAGTGAATGATATGAAGAGCTTTACGCCTGAGATGTCCAATATCGGCGGGCGCGGCCTCACGCCCGTGTGTTCCGTTGTGGTACTGCGGAGGAGCGCCGGTGCGCCGCTACGATACAGTCCGGTGGCGACTCGACCCTCGAACCGTGCACCGAGAGCTACCCAAGAGTCTGTACTACAACGATTTGAGACGTTTTGGCCTCGGGTGGGCACCACTCCTGCGACCGTCGGGTCGAACCCCAATTCAGGAGACCCCATGATCCACACCCGTTCCTTCCTCTCCGAGGATCACGCCCTTCCGGTCGGTTCGGTGGACGAACTCGGCACCCTCGACTTCCGACTGCGCGCAGCACGGGCGCGGGGCATCGCCCGGATCACCGTCGTCGTGCCGGAGGCAGGGTGGCCGCTCCTCGAATCCGTCGCGAAAGCCCTCCACCCGCATCGGCGATCGCGACGCACCCTTCGGCTCGCCCTCGAGTCCCGCGCCCTCCCCGGTGGTCAGCTTCGGAGCCCCGGCGGTTCCTTCGACATCGACGAGGTGCACGCGACGGTGGAGACGATTCGGGTCGCTGAAGCGGAGCAGGGGGCCCGGCGGATCCGTACACTCCTCGCCGACGGGCGGAGCTGCGGCCTGGAGGTCGTGCGGTCGC
>JANQLR010000316.1 GCA_028280525.1 Longimicrobiales bacterium | reverse complement strand
ATGTCCTCCGTCCCCGACTGCGGTCGAGCGACCCCGCGCTGGTCCACGCCGACCCCGAGCGCGCCCCCCGCGTTTCGGGCGATGCTGCCCGCGTTCAGCGCGTGGGTGTCGGAGTTCCCCCCGTTGTTCGCGAGCGGGAAGAGCCCCGGGTCCCCGGTCAGGAAGCCCGAGCAGGCGGGCGCCGAACACCCCCCCTCGACCAGGTTCTGACCGACCGCCGAGAGCGAGCCGCCCTGGACCACGAGCTGATTCCCGGCTCCGGTGTTGTCCGCGACCAGGACGTTCCCGACCTGAAGCGTCCCTCCGCGCAGGTTGATCCCCGCGGCGCCCGCCGTCTGCCCCTGGTTGTTCGCGATCGTGACGTGGGTGAGCGTCGTCGTCCCCTCGGTGTCGATCCCGCCGCCGCGATCGGTCCCGGTGTTCCCGCTGATCGTGACGTTGACCAGGTTCAGGACGCTTCCCGGGGCGGCCGCGATACCCCCCCCGTCGTCGCTGGTGTTGCCGGTGATCGTGCCGCTGGAGAAGTCGAGCGACCCGGACACGAGGATCCCTCCGCCTCGGCCGCCTCCGCCCGTCCCTCCGGTGATCGTCAGCCCCGTCATCGCCACCGATGCGGAGGCCCCCACCTCGAACACCCGGGACGCACCTCCGGCGTCGAGAATGACCTCCCCGCCTCCGGTGTTCTGGATCGTCACGTCGCGGTCCACGACCAACGGACCCGAGCCGCTCGAGGTGAGCGGGTACGTCCCCGGCGTGACGTTGATCACCTGCACGCAGGCGTCGGCGACGGCGGAGCGGAGCGCAGCCACGGTGGACACGGTCGAGCTCAGCCCGGGCTGGCAGATCCACTCCACCTCGGCCCGGCCGAAGTCCACCACCGTCTGCTGATCGACGAGGCGGCCCTGCAGAACCAGGGTGTCGATCTGCGCCTCGATCCCGCTCGCGAGGACGTCGTAGATGACGGTGACCGTGCGGACATCGCCGTCCGGGAGCTGTGAGATCCGGGCGGAGTCCGCGGCCCCGGTGATCCCGGTCCCCGTGATCGCCGTGACGTTCAGGAAGGTGCTCCCCCCGGAGATCGGCCCGAGCTCCGAACCGAAGAGGTCGATGTCGCGCAGCCCGCCGGAGGAGTGGGAGACCTGGAAGTCCTGGGCGTAGCTCGCCCCGGTGAACCGCTGGACGGCGTTCCCGATCCCGAGACCGTCCGGGGTGACATCGACCGAGAGCGAGACCTGACGCTCGAAGGAGCCGAGGTCGTACCCGGTGCCCTCCACGTCGCGCACGACGCCGCGCTGGTCGGTGTTGACCCCCTGGTTCACCGCCACGTCGATCGCAGGCGAGTTCGGGGCGAGACCGTGCGTCTTCGTCAGCCCTCCGTTGAGGAAGAGCGGCTGGATCTCCGGCTCGACGTTCAGGATCGATCCCGTGGCGCCGGAGCAGCCTCCGCACCCACCCTCGATCAGGTTGACCCCGATGAGCGTCACCGTCCCGTTGTCGACGTCGATCGGGTCGGGGATCTGGCCGCCGCGCTGGAGATTATCCGAGACGAGCGAGTTGGCCATCGTGACGGTCGCGCCCCCGAGGACCTTGTAGGCGCCCCCCGTCTCCGCGAGCGGATCGGTCCCGGCCTCGTTCCCCACGAGGGAGACCTGAAGGAGGGAGACGGACCCCCCTTCGGACTCGAAGCCTCCGCCGTCGTCCCCCGCGATGTTCTGCGAGAAGGTCGTGTTGATGATCGTGACCGTCCCGCCCTCGTTGGAGAGCCCGCCCGCGTCGTCCGTCGCCTCGTTCGCAAAGAGGAGCATCCGGTCGAGGGTGAGGTTCGTCCCCGAGTTGTTGAGGATCCCGCCACCGTCGTCGTTGGGGCCTGGGGTCAGCCCCCCGGTGATGCCGAAGTCGGACATCGTGACGGTGAGCCCGCCGGCGATCTCGAAGACGCGCGAGGCCCGGCCGCCGTCGATGATCACCTCTCCGAGCCCGGTGTTCTCGAAGGCGAGATTCCGGTTGACGACCAACGGGCCAGAGCCGGACGACGGCAGCTGATACGTCCCCGGGTTCATCCGGATCGTCGAGATGCAGGCGTCGGCGATCGCCTCCCGCAGCTCCGACATCGTGCTGACCACCACGGTCGGGTCACCGCACCCACGCTCGATTTCGGCGAAGCCGGTGTCGGTCGTCCCGGGGGTGGAGGTCAGCGCGCCGAGCACACGGATCGTGTCCGTTCGTCCCGAGAAGCCGGGCGCCACCGTGAATTCGACGCTCGCGACCACGCTCCCGCCCGAGGGGACGCTCGTCGTCGTCACCGTGTTCGTCGAGCTCGAGAAGCCGGCCCCCGAGATCCCGTCGATGGTGACGAAGGGGACGATCTCCGTCCCGACCGTGACCGTCAGATCGAAGGTCTCGGGTCCCGGCCCGGTGTTGAAGATGGTGAAGTCCTGCGTGAGCCCCGAGCCGGGGCTCTGGACCACGGGGCTCGGGAGTCCGTCCGGCGTGACCTGGAGCCCCGGGACCGGTTCGAACTCGTACGACCCGAGATCCGGGGCGGCGCCCTGGGGGCGGGCGACGCCGCGCTGGTCGGTTCCGACGCCGATCGCCGAGCCCGCGTCGATCGCGTTGCTCCCGAAGGCGAGGGCGTACGTCGGGGAACTCCCCCCGTTGTTCGCGAGCGAGGTGAGCCCGGGGTCCGTGGTGAGCAGGCCGGCGCACCCGGTGCAGGAGCCGCCGGCGGTCACTGCGCCCCCCTCGACGAGGTTGCCCCCGGTGACGACGAGTGTCCCGCCCTGCACGGTGATCTGACCGTTCGACCCCTGGGTGTTGTCTGCGAAGAGCGAGTTCTGGATCTCGACCGTCCCCGAGCGAACGTTCACGCCGCCCGACTGGCCGCCCGCGCCGTTCCCCGCAAAGGTCACGTGGCGGAGCGTCACGGTGCCCTCGAAGTCAGCCCCCGCACCGCGGTCCGACGTGGTGTTCCCGGAGACGGTGACGTTCGTCATCGAGAGCGTCCCGCCGGGACCCGTCGCGATTCCGCCGCCGTCGTTCAGCGAGGCGTTGTCGAGGATCGCGCCATTGTCGAAGGTCAGCGTCCCGAGGACGTAGATCCCCGCTCCGCGCGGCCCCGTGCCCTCGGCGCCGTTCCGGACCGTGAGTCCGTTCATCGACACGACCGCGCCCGCGGCGACCTGGAAGATCCGGGAGGCGCCCGCACCGTCGAGGGTGACCTGGCCGAGTGAGCTGCTGTTCTGGATCGTCAGGTTCCGATCGATGAAGAGCTCGCCCGACCCGCTCGAGGAGAGGTCGTACGTTCCGGGGGCGATGTTGATGATCGTCGTGCAGGGGTCCCCGATCGCCGTCCGCAGCTCCGCCATCGTGCCGACGTTGACGTTGGCGGTGCCGCACGCCCGCTCGACCAGGATCGTCCCGGGGTCGGAGACGGAGGGGTCGCCGAGGGCTCGTGCCGTGAGGGCGAGCGTCTGCTGGTCGCCCAGCGTCCCGGCGGCGACGTCGTAGTCGACCGTCACGTCGACCGTTCCCCCGGCCGGGATCGCGCCCGACTGGGCCGAGTCCCCGACCTCGCTGAAGCCGCTCCCCGAGACCTGCGTCACCGTGAGGAAGTCCGGCGAGGTCGCCCCGGTGGAGGCGAGGAGGTCGAAGGCGACCGGGAAGCTCGAGGTGTTCTCGACGGTGAAGAGCTGCGACGACGAGGTCCCCGACGCGACCAGGACCGGCGTCCCCGCCGCATCCGGCGTCGTCGAGACGCTCGTGATCCCACGCTGGACCACCTGCGACCCGTCGTCCGTCGCCCCGGCGTCGTTCGCGAGGCGCGCGGTGAGACCGAGGCTGCCGACCTGGCCCCCCGTCCCCTCGGAGATCGTGAACCAGACGGTCGCGGTGACCGGCGTGCTCGGCGCCAGAACGACCTGCGCCGAGTCGGCGACGCCCACGTCGAAGGCGAACCCGCTCCCCCGGATCGAGTCGATCGCGCCGATGGTCGTGAGCGTCGCGCGCAGGTCCACGGTCTCCGTCTGCAGCGCGTCGTGCTGGACGGTGAAGTCGAAGGAGCCGACTCCCGGATCGCGCACGATGTCCGGGTCGCTGTCGGGCGTCACCGTTACGGTCGGTCGGACCCGCCGGATCGAGACCGAGCCCTCGTCGAAGTTCGCGGGCTGGGTGACGGAGCGGGCGATCACGTCGATGTCGTCGGTTCCCACCGTCGTCGCGCCCGGGGCCACCGAGTAGGTCACCGTCACCGTCAGCGTGTCGCCGTCCGCGAGCGGGGAGGTGCGGATCGAATCGGGGGTCCCCGTCGCCCCCGTCGCCGACAGGCCCGTGATCGTGACGAAGGCCGGTGAACCCGGATCGACGGTCGCGAGAATGTCCCAGCTCTCCGCCGATCCGGAGCGGTTCTCTACGGTGAAGATCTGCGTCAGGCCCGTCCCCGGGTTCGCATCGATCGGGGTGGGTCCGCCGTCGGGGAGGACGTCGACGACCGATGCCCGCTCGACCAGGATCGTTCCCGGATCGGAGACGGCAGGGTCGTCGACGGCACGCGCGGTCAGGACGAGCGTCTGCTGGTCGCCGAAGGCCCCTGCGGCGACATCGAAGTCGACCGTCACGTCGACCGTCCCGCCGGCGGGGATCGAGCCCGTCTGCGCCGAATCCCCGGCCTCGCTGAAGCCGCTCCCGGAGACCCCGGTGATCGTGACGAAGTCCGGCGAGGTCGCCCCGGTCGAGGCGAGCAGGTCGAAGGTGACCGGGAAGCTCGAGGTGTTCTCGACCGTGAAGAGCTGCGACGACGAGGTCCCCGACGCGACCGGCACCGGCGTGCCCGCCGCATCCGGCGTCGTGGAGACGCTCGCGGTGCCCCGCCGGATCACCTGTGAGCCGTCGTCGGTCGCCCCGGCGTCGTTCGCGAGACGCGCGGTGAGGTCCAGATCACCGGGTTCGTTTCCGGTTCCCGGGCTGATCGTGAACCAGACGGTGGCGGTCACCGGCGTGTTGGGCGCCAGATCGACCTGCGCGGAATCCGCGACCCCGCCGTCGAAGGAGAAGCCGCTTCCGCGGATCGAGTCGACCACCCCGATGACGGCGAGCGCCGCGCGCAGGTCGACGGCCTCGGTCTGGAGCGCGTCGTGCTCGACGGTGAAGTCGAAGGAGCCGATGCCCGGATCGCGAAGGACGTCCGGGTCGCTGTCGGGAAGGACCGTGACGGCGGGCCGCACCCGCTCGATCTCCGCCCGCCCGACGTCGGTCGTCGCGGGGTCGTTCACGCCGCGCGCCGTCAGGACCACATCGTTGATGGTGCCGGAGGCGCCGCCCGCCACCGTGTAGGTGACGGTCACGTCGAGGGTGTCCCCGGGCGCGACCACCGCAGTCCGTACCGAGTCGGCCACCCCGCTCGCCCCCGTCGCCGCGATCCCGGTGATCGTGAGGATGGGCGTCCCGCCATCGTCGACGGTCGCGAGCAGGTCGTAGCTCTCCGCCGCGTCCGACAGGTTCACCACCTCGAAGCTCTGCGTCCGCCCCGGGCCCGGATTCGCCTGCGCGGGGGAACCCAGCCCGTCCGGGAGCACCGAGACGGCCGCTCCTCGTTCGATCTCCGCCGTGCCGTCGTCGGTGACCGCGCCGTCGTTCACCAGACGCCCCGTCAGCGTCAGCACCTCGACCTCTCCGGGCGTCCCGCCGAGCACGGTGAACCAGACGGTCGCATCGACCGTTGTGGCGGCCGGCACGTCCACCCGGACCGAGTCGTTCGGCGCGGCGGAGGTCGAGGTGAAGCCGGTCCCGGTGATCGAGTCGATCTGGACGACCGTGCCGGTGGGGACCGACGGGAGGAGGTCGACCGCCTCGGTGCCGTCGTTGTCGTGGCTGACCTGGAAGAGCTGACTGCGCTCCTCGCCGGGAACCAGGATCGCGTTCGCACCGAGTCCGTCGGGGGTGACGGTGAGGGTCGGCGCGGTGCGCGCGATCGCGACGCTCCCCTGGTCGGTGGCGGTGGGGGCGGAGACGACGGAGGCGTCGAGAACGAGCGTGTCCTCGGCCGCCGCAGAGCCGTAGGCCGCCGTCACGAAGACGGTCACCGTGGCCGCCCCCGACGCCGCGAGCGGACCCAAGGTCGCACTCGCTCCGGTCGTCGCGGCCGCGCCGTCGACCGAGATGGAGTCGACGTTCAGGAAGGGCGCCGGCCCGGGGGCGACCGAGGCCGTCACATTGATCGACTCGGTAGTGAAGCTCGTGTTCGTGACGGTGAAGTCCTGCGAACGGACTCCGGGGAGGACGCTGATCGGCGGGGCGGGGAGGTCCGGAGTCACCTCGACGGTCGGGATGGGGGTCGACTCGAAGGCGCCGGCATCCGGGGCCGCGCCCTGGTTGCGGGCGGCGCCGGTCTGGTCGGTCGCGATCCCGAGATCGGCCCCGATGTCCGCGGCGGAGGAGGTCGCGAGGATCTCCCGGGTCAGCGTCGGCCCCCCGTTGTTCGCGAGGGGGCCGAGGCCGGGGTCGGTCGAGGTGTCGTTTCCGGTCGGCGTACAGACGTTGCAGTCCCCGACGACGTTGCCGCCGTTCGAGGTGACCACGTTGCTGCCACCGCCGCGGATGTCGGCGGGCGTCGTCGCTGAGGAGTTCCCGAAGATGATCGAGTTCTGGAGGGTGATTCCGCCCCCGCGGAGATCGAATGCACCCCCATTCCGGCCGATCGCGGTGTTGTTCGTCGCGGTGACGTGTCGCACCAGCGCGCCGTTGCGGATCACCGCCGCTCCGCCGCGGTCCACCGCCGTGTTGCCGTCGAAGGTGACGTTGGTCAGCTGGACGCTCGAGGCGGTGCCGGCCTGGAAGAGCCCGCCACCGTCTCCATCGGCCGGGAGCGTGGCCTGATTCG
>JANQLR010000313.1 GCA_028280525.1 Longimicrobiales bacterium | reverse complement strand
GGAGGGCCGGCCACGCGACGGACAGCGTCGAGATGTCGAGGCCGACCAGGAGGAAGGCACCGAGGACGGTTGCGGCCATCTCCCCGCAGACGGAGAGCTCGATCCCGGCGGCGCGCGCCACCCGCGCGACGGAGTGCAGCTGCCGCACGACCGAGGGGTGGAAGGGGTTGAAGAGGTGGCGCAGCCGCGCGTTGGTGCGGTCGACGGCGAGGGTGTACTGGACGAGGTCGTTCGTGCCGATCGAGAAGAAGTCGGTGTGGCGGGCGAGCTCCGCGGCGTCGAGGGCGGCGGCCGGCGTCTCGATCATTACCCCGAGCTTGTACCCGACGTTGAAGGGCACCCCGTCCCGGAGCATCGCCGCCTCCTCCTCCTTGAAGAGGGCGCGGACGGCCAGGACCTCCTCCACGTCGTTGACCAGCGGGACCATGATGCGGACGTCGCCGTGCGTCGTGGCGCGGAGGACCGCCCGGATCTGCGTCCGAAAGAGCTCCGGCTCGTCCAGGAGGACGCGCACCGCCCGCCACCCGAGGAAGGGGTTCTCCTCGGTCGGCATGTTCAGGAACATCGGGAACTTGTCGCCCCCGAGGTCGAAGACGCGGATGCAGACGGGGTGGTCCGGGAAGGTGTCGGCGACGCGGGCGTACCCTTCGTACTGCTCGTCCTCGCCCGGCATGGTGTTGCGCCCGACGACGAGGAACTCGGTGCGGAAGAGCCCGACCCCGTGTGCCCCGTAGGCGCGGGCCATCTCCGCCTCGACCGGGAGGTCGACGTTCGCGCGCAGCGAGAGGGGGTGTCCGTCCGCGGTGACCGCCTCCTGCTCGGCGATCGCCTCGATCTCCGCCTCGAAGCCCCGCAGCCGCGCCCGCCGGCTCTGGTAGACCTCGCGGTCCTCCTCCTCCGGGCCGAGCACGAGTCGCCCGATCCGGCCGTCCACGATCGCGTCCTGCCCGTCGACGGCGCGGGCGTAGGCGTCGCCGAGGCCGACCACCGCAGGGATGTGCTGCGAGCGCGCCAGGATCGCCCAGTGCGACGAGCGCGTCCCCTCGTCGGTGGCGATCCCCGCCACCACCTCCGGGTCGAGCTGCACGATGACCGAGGGGGTGAGGTTCGGGGCGACGAGGATCACCCTGCCCCGGTCGGGGGTGAGGATCGCCGGGTCGTTGAGGCCGAGGAGTCCCCGCAGGACGCGGAGCTGGAGGTCCTCCAGGTCGTTCAGCCGGTCGAGGACCATCGGGTGCTGCGTCGCGCTCCACAGCTCGCGCAGCTCGAGCATGCGCCAGTCGAAGGCCTTCGAGGCGGCGAGGTGATTCTCGACGATGTAGCGGCGGGTCCCCTCGAGCACCTCGGGGTCTTCGAGCATGAGGAGCTGGGGGTCGAAGATCCGCGCCTCGACGGCGCCGAGGCGCTCCTCGGTCCCCGCCTGGAGCCGGAGGATCTCCCGGCGCGCGCCGGCGAAGGCGGCCTCCAGCGCCTCGAGCTCCCGGTCGACCTCCTCGGGGGCGATCGACCGGTGAGCGACGCGCGGCAAGACCCAGCTGAGGCGGATGATCCGCCCCTCGCCGATCCCCTCGGCCGCCGGCTGCCCGTCGAGGAAGACGCCCATCAGCTCCCCTCGGCGAAGCCGCGCGCGACCAGTGCGCGGAGGCTCGCCAGCGCATCGTCGGCGTCGTCCCCGTTGGCCCGGATGGTCAGCCGGCTCCCCCGCTCCGCGGCGAGCATGAGGACGCCCATGATGCTCTTGCCATTCACCTCGAGCCCGTCCTTCACGAGTCGGACCTCGGACCGGAAGGTACCCGCGAGCTTCACGAGCTCCGATGCGGGGCGCGCGTGCAGGCCGGCGGCGTTCACGATCTCGACGGTCACTTCCTTCATCGTCACCTCGCTGCGGTCCAGACGAGCAGGGACAGGACTCCCACCACGGTCAGCGCGGCTGCGGGCTTCCAGGCGCGGGACCCGGCCGCCGCACCGACGACGACCCCCACGGCCCCGAGGAGCGCGGCGGGGGCGGCGTCCGCGCCCAGCCCAGCTCCGGATCCGAGACCGACGCCGACCGCGAGGCCGATCGCGACGGGGAGGAGGCGCTCGACCCGACCGGCCGCCTTCGCAAGCCCCGCTTCTCTCAAACGGCTCCCCAGCCGCGGCCCCGCCTCCCACCCGATGCGGAAGCCCCAGAGCCGAAGCCCCAGGTGTCCGACGTTGTACACCGCCAGGAAGACCACGGCGGCGAGCGCCCCTCGCCCGGTGGTCCAGAAGACGGCGAGACCGAGGAGCGCGCACAGGGGGAGCCACCCGGCCCAGACCAGGCGGTCTCCGATCCCGCCGAGCGGACCGCGGACGGCCTCGCGGAAGCGTCCGATCTTCTCGGCGGATTCGCCGTCGGCCTCCATGCGGGCCAGCGCGCCGAGCGCCGCCGCCGAGAGGTAGGGGTGCGAGTTGAAGTGCGAGGCGTGTCGCCCGAGTCGCTCCCCGTCCAGGCGCTTGAGGACGGGCCGGAGGGCGTACGCCATCCCGTTCCCGATCATGGTGCGGTAGTTCCAGCTCCCCTGGATGAGGAAGGAGCGGAGGAGGACGTTCCAGGCGACGAGGGGCGGGAGCGTCTTCATGCCCACGCCCCCGAGGCCCACCACCCGATCGCGGCCGCCGACCCGGCGAGGACCCAGTCGGCCGGGCGACGCGGGCCCTCGCGCAGGAGGACGCCCGCCGACACCATCGCCGAGCCGAGGAGAAGTCCCCCGACCCACCCCGCCGGCCACGCCCACCCCTCGGTCCAGAGGGGGACGACCGGTCGCGCGAGCCCGACGATCAGGAGCGTCAGCCCGGCGGCGCGGAGGAAGTCGAGGGTGATGCCGAGGTAGACGGCGGTGCGGATGCGTCCCGGACCCACCTCGACTTCACCGGGGATGGGGACGGTGCGGCCGTTCAGCTTCCGCATCCCACTCTGCGTCACGCCGCCGAGCCATCCGGCGAGGAGCCCCAGCGCGACCCCGACGGGGAGCGCCGCCTCGGGGACGGCCGCGAGCCCGGTCGCGACGGCGACCGACGCCGCCACCGAGCCCTCCGGGTACCGTCCGCCGCCGGCCGGGACGACCACCAGGAGCTGCAGCTCGAGGAGGGCGCCCACCTGCGCTCCGAAGACCGGGTCGCCGAGGAGGAAGCCGATGATCAGGCCGGTCGGGAGGGGGCGGGAGACCATCGTCTGCCCGACCGAGACGGCGTCGATCGCGAGGAGTCCGGCGACGCCGGCGAGGAGGAGGAGGCTCAACCGGCCAGGAGGTCGCCGAGCGGCACCCGGGACGAGTCCGGCAGGTCGCGGCCCGTGATGTCGAGCCCCTCCGCGGCGAGCGCGGAGAGCGCGCTGCGGTCGTCCGGTCCGAGGTGGAGGTACGAGCGCACCTCGACGCGTCCGGGCCCGGCGTGGATTCCGCCGAGGTTGATCTCGGCCGCGTTCATCACCCCGCCCTCCGCGAGCCGTCGCATCGTGTCCACGTCGCGCACCAGGAGGACGATGCGGTCGTCGTGCGACTCCCACATCGGCCACTCGGCGCGCGCAGCCTCGACGGAGCGGAAGGTGACGGTCGCCTCCTCGTCGACGGCCAGGAGGTAGAGCTCCTGCTCCCAGTCGCTGTCGGCCAGGGCGTCGTCGACGACGAGGTAGTGATTGGGGTGGAGCGAGCGACCCCACCCCACGAGGACCTGCCCGTGGATCAGACGCTCGTCGACACGCCGGAGCAGGATCGGCATCGGCGTGGTGGAATCAGGAGTGCGCCGGAGCGGTGACGCGAACCCCGTCGACCGCCTTCCCCGCCACCCGCTGCGCGACCTCGGTCGGCGAGTCCTCGAGGTGGAAGACGAAGTCGAGGAGCATCGGCAGGTTCACCCCGGTGACGACCGGAACGTGCGAGCACTCCCGGCAGGCGAGCCGCGCCGCGAGCGTGCAGGAACCCGCCGCCAGATCGGTGAAGACGACGGCGGGACGGTCCGCGACCAGCTCGTCGAGCCTCGACTTCAGCTGCTCCGGATCGGCGCCGTCGTTCGAGAGGGGGACGAGCGCATCCGCCTGTCCCCCCGCGATCCGCCGCACGGCGGAAATCAGTCCGTCGGCCATCGCGCCGTGGGCGACGACGACCCCGATCATCCCCTGGTTCACCCTACTCGTAGTCCGACTCGAGGTACTCCCGCGTCTGCAGCGCCTCGCGCAGGTGCGAAGCGAAGGCCTGCGCGGAGTCGACGCCGGAATATCGCAGGAGATGGTTCATCGCCACCACCTCCGAGATGACGGTGATGTTCTTCCCGGGGTTCAGCGGAACCGTCACGCGAGGGATCTCGACGCCGAGGATCTCCTCCGTCTCCCGGTCCAGCCCGGTGCGGTCGTAGCTCCGGCTCTCGTCCCAGTGCTCGAGGTGGACCACGACCTCGATCCGCTTCTGCTGTCGGATCGCGCGGATCCCGAAGAGCGCCCCGATGTCGATGATCCCCACCCCGCGGATCTCCATGTGGTGGCGCTGCATCTCGTGGCCCCGGCCGATCAGGATGTCGTCCGCGACGCGTTTGGTGATCACCAGGTCGTCCGCGACCAGGCGGTGCCCCCGCTCGACCAGATCGAGGACGCACTCGCTCTTCCCGACCCCGGAGGGCCCGACGAAGAGCAGCCCCACCCCGTAGACATCGGCCAGCGAGCCGTGCAGGTGGGTGTAGGGCGCGAGCGCGCTCTCCAGGAAGGGCTTGATCCGCTGGTAGAAGTCGCGCGTGGTGAGCTCAGAAACCAGAACCGGAATTCCAGATGTGCGCGCCTCGGCGAGGAAGTGCTCCGGGACCTCCTGCCCCTTGGTGACGAAGACGGCCGGTACGGGGAAGCTGAAGACCCCGCGCAGCCGCTCGATCTGCTCCTCCAGCGAGAGGGTGCGGAGATAGGTCATCTCCGTCTCGCCGAAGACCTGCGTCCGACCGGCCGGGACTCGCTGCGTGAAGCCGGCGAGCGCGAGCCCCGGCGACGAGATGTCGGTGTCCGCGACCGATCGATCGAGCGCGGCGTCGTCGGTCAGGAGACGGAGCTGAAGCCGCTCCCTCTTGACGTCGAACAGCTCCCGGACGGTGAGCGTTCCGGGAGTTCCGTTCATCCGATCTCCGAGTCGGCGGGCTCGGGACGACGGCCCCGCTGGCTGCGGAGCTGGGAACGGCGGCGCCGGAGGATCTTGGCGAGCTTGTCGACCAGCTGGTCGACGGCGCTCTGCGCATCCCCCGCCTCCGCCTTGGCGACCACCTGGTCGTCGCGGTCGATGTAGAGGACACCTTCGACGGTCTTGCTGAGCCCTTCTTCGGAGAAGACCAGCTCGGCCTTGGAGAGTCGGTTGTCGAACTTGGTGAGCTTGCGAACGAGAGCTTCGGTCCGGTCCTTCACCTCGTCGGGGACGTCGGTGCGGCGGACGGTCATGAGGACGTTCAAACGGTGCTCCGAGATGAAGCGTGGAGTGTCATTCGAAAGTTACGATGGCCCCTTTGAGCCGGCCAGCGCGACGCGGCGGAGAATCGCCTCCACGGCGCGCGCCGAGGCATCCCACGAGAGGGTGCCGGCGAAGTCGACGGCCGCGGCGCCGAGCCGCTCGCGGAGCTCCCCATCGTCGATCAGCCGCACCATCGCGTCAGAGAGCGCTTCGACATCGCCGTGTGGAACTAGAATTCCAGTTTCGCCGTCCCGGACCGACTCGCGGAGTCCGGGCGCGTCGCTCGCGATGGTGGGCGTCCCGCACCCTGCGGCTTCGACGTTCGAGATCCCCCACCCCTCCTTGGGCGAGGTCAGGAGGTGACCCCAGCTCCGGCGCAGGAGCTCTCGCTTCTCCTCCTCCGAGACGAAGCCGGCGAAGTCCACCGCCTCCGCGACACCGAGACGTTGGGCGAGACCCTCCAGCCGATCGCGCTCGTCGCCCTTTCCTCCCACGACCAGCCGGACCTCCCGCCCCGCCTTCCGGATCCGGGCCACCGCCTCGATCAGGAGGTCGACCCGCTTGTACCGCTTCAGCCGGCCCATGTAGACGAAGGTTGCGGTCTCGAAGCGGGGCAGCTCCGGGTCGGGGGTGAACCACTCCGTGTCGATGCCGTTCGGGACGACGTGGATGAGGTCGCCCTCCATCCCACGACGGATGAGGTCCGCCTTCGTGCTCTCCGAGACGGCGATCGCGGTGCACCCGCGGAAGACGCGGGGAATCGGGCGCTCCAGGAGCCAGGTGGCCGCGGCGACCGGCGGCGTGGCCTCGGAGAAGGCGGTCCAGCCGAAGAGGTGGTGCACGAGCGGCACGACGGGGGCGGCGCGCCAGCGCGGGGTGAAGAGCGGGACCTTGTTCAGGTCCTCCACGATCACGTCGAAGCCGCGCCCCCGCAGGTGGCGGTCGAAGTAGCGGCGGACGTGCAGCGAGAAGGTGTAGCGCCGGCCGGTCCGGTGGACC
>JANQLR010000221.1 GCA_028280525.1 Longimicrobiales bacterium | reverse complement strand
GGCGCCTGCGCCCCTCCGGTGATCCCGACGTCGACGATCCGCCCCTTCTCCGCGAGCACCTGGATGTTGCGGCGCAGATAGGGACCTCCGACCAGGTCCAGGATCACGTCGGCGCCCGTCCCTCCGGTCGCGAAGGTCACCCGCTCCTCCCAGCTCTCCCCGGCGATGATCGGCGAGTGCAGCCCGAGCGCCTCCGCCCGGTCGAGCTTCTCCTGCGTCCGGGAGGTCCCGATCGTGTTCGCGCGGAAGAAGAGCCCCAGCTGCACGGCGGCCGTGCCGACGCCGCTCCCGACGGCGTGGATGAGGAGGTTCTCCCCGCTGAGGATCCCGGCGTGCAGGACGAGGGCGTCGAAGGCGGTGAGGTACGCCTCCGGGATCGCGCCGGCCTCGACGAGGTCCATCCCGTCCGGGACGGGGATCAGCTGGTTCGCCCAGGTCAGGAGGTGCGAGCTGTACCCGCCGCCCCCGACGATTCCCATCGCGCGATCTCCGACCTGCCACCCCTCGACCCCCTCGCCGACGGCGTCGATCTCCCCGGCGAACTCGAGGCCGGGGATGTCTTCGGGCCAGTTGGGCGGCGCGGGGTAGATCCCCTTCCGCTGCAGGAGGTCGGCGCGGTTCACCCCGGAGGCGGCGACGCGGACTCGAACCTGCCCGAACGCCGGCTCGGGCATCGGGCGGTCCTGGACTTCGAGGACCTCGGGTCCTCCGTGGGCGGTCATGACCACCGCCTTCATCGTGGCCATCGGCTCCCCTCGTGTGGGGTTGGAGCTAGCTTCACAGGCGCAGGCAAGACCCCCAAGGTGCCGTCGATCCGATGATCCATCAAATCGCCTCTCTCATTGGCGCGTTCTGCGTCCTCGGAGCCTACATCGCACACCAGCGCGGCTGGCTCAGCATCCGGAATCGCAGCTACAGTGCCATCAACCTCGTCGGGTCGCTCCTCCTCGTGTGGGTCGCGATCGTGGATGGCCGGCTCGGCTTCATCCTGCTGAACGGAACGTGGGCGCTCGTGTCGATTCCGCCGCTCTTCCGGCCGCCCGTCGACCCGACGGCCGGGCCCTCCGAGCCGGTCGCTCACTGAGACGGACGCCGCGCCCCGGCCCGCCCCACGACTCCGCCCCGCCCGACCCTCCCCACCTGCGACGCCAGATCACGCCACGCGACGCCCCTCGACTCCGACGCCCACTCCGCCACTCGCCCCGATGAAGCTCCCCATCCCCCTCGACCGACCGCTCGTCTTCTTCGACCTCGAGACCACCGGCCTCTCCGTCGCGCAGGACCGAATCGTCGAGCTCGCCTTCATCCGTGTCACCCCGCAGGGCGACGTGCTCGAGAAGGTCCGGCGCTTCAACCCCGAGATGCCGATCCCGCCGGAGGCCAAGGCGATCCACGGGATCACGGACGAGGACGTGAAGGACGAGGAGCCCTTCCAGCGCCGTGCCCGGGCGCTGGCACAGCTGCTCGAGGGGTGCGACCTCGCCGGCTTCAACATCCGGAAGTACGACCTGCCGATGCTCGAGGCGGAGTTCATGCGCGCCGGGGTCGAGTTCGACGTCAGCGGCCGACGGCTCCTGGACGTGCAGAACATCTTCCACCGCGAGGAGCGCCGGGACCTCACGGCAGCCGCCCGCTTCTACCTCGATCGGGATCACGAGGAGGCGCACACCGCCCTCGGCGACATCCGCACGACGGCCGCCGTGCTGACCGCCCAGCTCGATCGCTATCCGCACCTTCCCCGCGACCTCGACGGGCTGAACGCGTACTGCGACGACTTCGCGCCCTACCGGACGGGGCTGGAGAAGTGGTTCCGGGAGACGGAGGAGGGGCTCTGGTTCCGCCGCGGGAAGTACAACGAGCGGCCGCTCTCGGAGATCGCGCGGACCGATGCGGACTACCTGGAGTGGATCTGCCGGCTGGACGACGTGCACCCGAAGGTGGTCAAGGCGATTCGGGAGGAGATCGAGAGGCAGCGGATGCCGGGGTAGGGTCCTTGCCCCCGCACGAGCCCGCCGGATAGCCTGACCCTCCGTTCCCGACCCACCGGCAGGACTCGCCCCCATGCGCCCCATCCGCCCGACCCTCGTCGCAGCCCTTCCGGCCCTCGCCCTCCCGCTCCTCTCCCCGTCGGGCGCCGCAGCGCAGACTGCGATCACGACCGCCGACCTGGCGAACCTGCACGCCCGCGAGATCGGGCCGGCGGTGACCGGGGGTCGGCAGCACGACGTCGAGGCGATCCCGGGCGACCCGTCGACGATCTACGTCGCCTCCGCCTCCGGCGGGATCTGGCGCTCGACGAACCGCGGGCAGAACTGGACGCCGCTGACCGACCACCTCCCCGTCTCGACCTTCGGCGACATCGCCCTCGCCCCCTCGAACCCGCGCATCCTCTACGCGGGAACCGGAGAGCAGAACAACCGCCAGTCGACCTCGTGGGGGAACGGGGTCTACCGCTCGGACGACGGGGGCGACAGCTGGCGCCACCTGGGACTCGAGGGCACGCGCCACATCGGCGAGGTGCAGGTCCACCCGGAGGACCCCGACGTGGTCTGGGTGGCCGCGCTCGGCAACCTCTGGGCGCCCTCGGAGGATCGCGGCGTCTACCGCACGACCGACGGCGGGTCGAGCTGGGAGAAGGTCCTCTTCATCGACGAGCACACCGGGATCGTCGACCTCGTCGTCGACCCGGTGAACCCGACGAACGTCTACGCGGCGAGCTATCAACGGCAGCGCCGCGAGTGGGGCTTCAACGGGGGCGGCCCGGGGAGCGGGATCTGGAGGTCGACCGACGGGGGCGACAGCTGGACCGAGCTCACCAACGGTCTTCCCTCCGAGGAGAAGGGTCGGATCGGGATCGCGATCGCCGCGTCGAACCCCGACGTCCTGATGGCGATCGTGGAGACGGCGGATGCGTCGACCCGGGGCACCTACCGGAGCGAGGACGCGGGGGCGAGCTGGGAGCGGGTGAGCGAGCTGAACATCCGCCCGATGTACTACTCGCACATCTACATCGACCCGACGAACGACCAGCGGGTCTACGCCCTCGCGACCACCTCGCACCGCTCGGAGGATGGCGGCCGGACCTTCACCGAGATCGCCTCCCGCCCGACGTACGACGTTCGGGTCCACGCCGACCACCACACCATGTGGATCGATCCGAGCGACCCGGATCACTTCTACCTGTCGGGCGACGCCGGGCTGCACGAGACGTACGACCGGGGCGAGAGCTTCCGGAAGATGAACAACTTCGTCACCTCGCAGTTCTACGCGATCGGGGTCGACATGCGGACGCCGTACTGGGTGTACGGCGGTCTTCAGGACAACCACTCCTTCGCGGGCCCGAACGAGACGCGGCGCTGGGTCGGGATCGTCAACGACGACTGGCAGCAGACGGGCTTCGGCGACGGGATGTCGTGGCAGCCCAACCCCTTCGACACGACGCAGGCATACGGCACGTCGAACGACGGGAACTACTTCCGGCTCGACACCCGCACCGGCGACATGCTCGACATCTCCCCCGAGGAGGGGCCGGGCGACGACTTCCGCTTCGACTGGACCTCCCCGGCGCTCGTGTCCCGTCACGACGCGGACGTGGTGTACGCCGCGGGGAACCACGTCTTCGTTTCGCGGGACCGCGGCTCGTCGTGGACCGCGACGGCGGACCTCTCGCGACAGATCGACCGCGACACCCTCTCCATCATGGGCGTCGCCGGAGCCGACATCGCGATCTCGCGGAACGACGGAACCGGCTCCTTCGGCGAGGCGACGATGCTCGCGGAGTCGCCGATCGACGCGAATGTCGTCTGGGTCGGGTTCGACGACGGCAACCTGCAGGTCAGCCGAGACGGGGGGAGCAGCTGGACCGAGGTCTCCCGCAACGTCGACGGGGTTCGCGACGGGGCGTACGTCTCCCGGATCGTCGCTTCGAACGGGGGCGCCGGGCACGCCTGGGTCGCCTTCGACGACCACCGGGCCGGGGACTTCTCGCCCTACCTCTTCCACACCTCCGACTACGGGGCGAGCTGGACGGCGAAGCACGAGGGACTCCCGAGCGGCTCGATCCTCTCCCTCGCCGAGCACCCGGACGATGCGAACGTCCTCTTCGCGGGCACCGAGCATGCGGTGCATCTGACCACGGATGCGGGGGCGAGCTGGGCGAAGGTTCCGAACCTCCCGACGACGGCGTACGACGACCTCGTCATTCATCCGCGCGACAAGGACCTCGTCCTCGGGTCGCACGGACGCGGGATCTGGATCCTCGACGACGTGCGGCTCTTCGCCGAGTGGGACGAGGCGTCGGTCTCCGACGTCCACGTCGCGGCCATCCCCGACCGCGAGATCTTCGTCTACTGGAAGGACACCTCGTACCGGGGCGACGCCGAGTACGCCGGTGAGAATCCCCCGGACGGGGTGGAGGTCACCTACCGCCTCGGCGCCGGATCGGGTCCGGCGCTGCTCCGGGTGATCAACGAGGCGACCGAGACGGTGCGCGAAATCTCCATCCCCTCGGAGCCCGGTGTCCACCGGGTGAACTGGGACCTCCGGTGGGGCGTCGCCGAAGGGGAGAGCTGGGAGCGCTGGGACGATCCGCTGATCGCCCGCCGGGTCGGTCCGCGGGGGCACTGGGTCACCCCGGGGCGCTACACGGTCACCGTCGAGGCACGGGGCACCTCGGCGTCGCAGACGATGACCGTCCTCGCCGACCCGATGGCGGACCTCACCCAGGCCGAGTACGACGACCGGGAGTCGTTCATGTCCGAGGTCTGGGGCTTGATGCGCACGATCGACCAGTTGATGCCGGGCGCCGAGGGGGCCGGGCGAGACGCACTCCGCGCGCAGATGCGGGCGTTGTCGCGGGTGTACGGAAGCCTGAACGGGGGCGGCGTACGCCCGGGGACGATCCACCCGCCCACGCAGTCGATGCGAGACCGCGTCGAGGAGATCCGGGTGGCGATTCAGGGGGTCGACCCAGAGTAGGCGGACCGGGGCAGGCGTTCGCGGTTGCCGCCCGCCTACTCCGGCGGGTAGCCTTGCGGTCCCGCAACGCCCCCGCTGGAGAACCTGAATGCGCCGGTCCGCCGTCCTCGCCCTGCCCCTCTCCCTCACCGCGCTCGCGCTCTCCGCGATCCCGGTCGCCGCGCAGACGCCGATCACCACGGCGGACATGGAGCGTCTCCTCCCGCGCGAGATCGGCCCAGCGGTCAGCGGAGGGCGACACCACGACGTCGAGTCGATCGCCTCGGACCCGTCGCTGATCTACATCGCCTCGGCATCGGGCGGACTCTGGCGGAGCCGGAACCGGGGGCACACCTGGACCAACCTCACCGACCACCTCCCGGTTTCGACCTTCGGGGACGTCGCGCTCTCGCCCTCGAGTCCGAACATCGTCTTCGCGGGGACCGGCGAGCAGAACAACCGCCAGTCGACCTCGTGGGGGAACGGGGTCTACCGCTCGAGCGACGGGGGCAACACGTGGGAGCATGTGGGCCTCGAGGAGACGCGCCACATCGGCGAGGTCCAGATTCACCCGCGCAACTCGGACATCGTCTTCGTCGCCGCGCTCGGGAACCTCTGGGCCCCCTCGGAGGAGCGCGGCGTCTACCGCACCGTCGACGGCGGCGAGACGTGGGAGAAGGTCCTCTTCATCGACGCCTACACCGGGGTCGTCGACCTGATGATCGATCCGGAGAACCCGCGGAACGTCTACGCGGCGGCCTACCAGCGGGAGCGGAAGGCGTGGGGCTTCCGCGGGGGCGGTCCGGGCTCCGGGATCTACAAGTCGACCGACGGCGGATCGTCGTGGCGCGAAATCACCGACGGCGTCCCCGACGTCGACAAGGGGCGCATCGGCCTCGCGATCTCGGCCTCGAACCCCTCGGTGCTGATGGCGCTGATCGAGACCGCGGACCGCGAGCTGACCGGGACGTACCGCTCGGAGGACGCCGGGGAGAGCTGGGAGCGGATGAGCGGCCACAACGGTCGCCCGATGTACTACTCGCACATCTACATCGATCCGACGGACGACCAGCGCGTCTACACGATGGCGACGAACGCCTCCGTCTCCACGAACGGGGGTCGCTCCTTCACCCCGGTCGCCGACGACCCGACCTACGACGTCGGCGTCCACCTGGATCACCACTCGATGTGGATCAACCCGTCGGACCCGAGTCACTTCTACATGACGGGCGACGCGGGGCTGCACGAGACGTACGACCGCGGGATCACCTTCCGGAAGCTGAACAACTTCGTCACCTCGCAGGCGTACGCGATCGGCGTCGACCATCGGAAGCCCTACCGCGTCTACGTGGGGCTGCAGGACAACCACTCCTTCGCGACCGCGAACGAGGGGCGCCGCTGGATCGGGATCGTGAACGACGACTGGCAGCAGGTCGGCTTCAGCGACGGGATGTACTGGCAGCCGAACCCCTTCGACACCACGCAGGCGTACGGATCGTCGTGGAACGGGAACTACTTCCGGACCGACACCCGCACCGGGGACATCCTCCCGATCACCCCGCTCGCACCCGAGGGGGAGAGCTACCGGTGGGACTTCGTCTCGCCGATGATGCAGTCGCGGCACGACGCCGACGTGGTCTACGTCGCCTCGCAGTACCTGCACCGCTCGACCGATCGGGGCGCCTCCTGGACCCGCTCGGAGGATCTCTCGCGTGGGATCGAGACCGACGACCTCCTCATCCAGGGGAAGCGCCACGCGGACGTCCGCATCTCCCGAGATGACGGCGTGGTCGGTTTCGGCGTCGGCGTCACGCTCTCCGAGTCGCCGCTCGAAGCGAACATCGTCTGGGTCGGGATGGACGACGGCAACGTGCACGTCTCCCGCGACGCGGGATCGACCTTCACCGAGGTGGGCCGGAACGTCCCCGGCCTCCCGGACGGCTCCTACCCGTCGCGGATCGCCGCCTCCGCCGCCTCGCCCGGGACGGCGTGGGCCGCCTTCGACCGGCACCGGGAGGGCGACTTCGCGCCGTACCTCTACCGCACGACCGACTTCGGCGCGACGTGGAGCCCACTGCACGCCGGCCTCCCCGAGGGCTCGCTCCTCTCGATCGCCGAACACCCGACCAACCCGAACGTCGTCTTCGTGGGGAGCGAGCACGCCCTCTTCGTCTCGACCGACACCGGGGCGAGCTGGGCGAAGGTCCCGAACGTCCCGACCACCGCATACGACGACATCCTCGTCCACCCGCGCGACCTCGACCTCGTCCTCGGGACGCACGGCCGCGGCGTCTGGATCCTGGACGACACGCAGCTCTTCGCCGAGTGGTCCGAGGCAGCCGACGACGCGCACCTCTTCACGGTCCCGGACCGCGAGATCTTCCAGTACTGGAAGGACACCTCGTACCGGGCGCACGCCGAATTCGCGGGAACCAACCCGCCCGACGGCGTAGAGCTGACCTACCGGCTCGGCGCGGGCTCCGGCCCGGCGACGCTCCGGATCGAGAACGCCCGGGGGGAGACCGTTCGCACCTTCGCCGTCCCCTCGGACGAGGGCGTCCACCGGGTGAACTGGGATCTGCACTGGGGCTTCGACGAGGACGAGGTCTGGGCGCGCTGGGAGCACCCGGAGCTGGAGCGAGACATCCAGAAGTCCGGCCACTGGGTCGCCCCGGGCGAGTTCACCGCCGTCCTCGAGGCGCGCGGCACCACGAGTAGGCAGAGCTTCCGCGTCCTCCCGGATCCGAGCATGCCGCTGACCCAGGCCGACTACGAGCTGAGAGAGTCGGCGCTCAACCGGGTGCACCGCGTGGTCACGCGAATCGAGGCGCGGATGTCGGAGGCCGAGGCGGACGAGCGGCGCACCCTGCAGACGCACCTCCGCAACGTCCAGCGCATCGCCGGCTCGCTGCGCGGGAGCGGTGCCCGACAGGGGACGCTCTACCCGCCGACCACCCAGATGCTCGAGCGGATCACCGCGGCCGAGGCGATGCTCGACGGGATGACGGGAGGGTGACGGCCCGCCCGATCACGACCCCCTTCCACGAACGGCTCGTCCCGCTCAACCGGACGGGGGTGTGGAAGCACTGGGCGGGGTACGTCGTGGCGCCGTCGTACCAGTTCTCGACCACGGCCGAGTACTACGCCGTCCGTAACGCCGTCGCCCTCCTCGACACCTCGCCCCTCTTCAAGACTCGCATCGAGGGGGCGGAGGCGGAGGCGCTGCTGGCGCGGGTCCTCGCACGCGACGTCCGGAGCTGCCGCCCCGGGAGGGCCCAATACACCTGCTGGTGCGACGAGCGCGGCTTCGTCCTGCAGGACGGCGTCGTCGTCCGGCGGGCCGAGGACCGCTTCCTCCTGACCTCGGCGGAGCCGGTCCTGCGCCACCTTCGCCGCGCGGCCACCGCGGCGGGGCTGACCAACGTTCGGATCGAGGACGCCACCCACGACTTCGGCATCCTCGCGCTGCAGGGGCCGCACGCGCACACCGTCCTCTCCCACCTGACCGACGACGCGACCCCGCTCCGCTACTTCGGCGCCACCGAGACGACGATCGACGGGTGCGAGGTCGTGCTCACGCGGACGGGGTACACCGGCGACCTCGGCTACGAACTCTGGATCCGCTCCGGGGACGCCCTCCGCGTCTGGGACGCCCTCGTCGACGCGGGCGCCGCCTGGAACCTCACCCCGATCGGCACCACCGCCCTCAAGCGCACCCGGATGGACGCCGGACTCCTGCTCATGGGGGTCGACTTCCACAACGCCGCCTTCGCCTGGGTCGACGCGCAGAAGGAGACGCCGCTCGAACTCGGCTGGAGCTGGATGTTCCGGAAGCTCGCCGAGGACGACCGCGACTTCGCCGGCCGCGCCGCGATCGAGTCGGAGCTGCGGGACGGCTCCTCGCGCTGGACCACGGTGGGTCTGGCCGTCGACGTTCACGACTACGAGCGGGTCTATGGCGCCGCCGGCATCCTCCCACCCCGCCACGAACTCTACGCCGAGACGACGATGTCGATCTATCGGCGCAGCGAGACGCCGTGGGACTACGCCGGCTACGCGAGCTCCTTCGGGGCCTCGCCGCTCCTGCAGCGCCCGCTCGCCCTCGCCAAGCTCCCCCTCGATCTGGCGACCCCCGGCACCGAGGTCGACCTGGAGGTGACCGTGATCCGGAAGCCCGAGAACGTCCTGGCCCGGGTCGCGAAGACGCCCTTCTTCGACCCGCCGCGGAAGACGCAGCGCTTCGACGAGGCCGCAGGCGCCGCCGCGGGCGCGGACGGGGCGACCGCCGCGGGCGACCGACCCAACGCCGCGGGCGCGTCCACCCCGCCCGCACCGGGCTCCCCCGTCCCCGGTTCGACCTCGCACGCGACTCACCCCACCGGAGCGAAGCGATGAGCGCCTCGTACGACGCGATCGTCATCGGCGGCGGCCACAACGGCCTCGTGAACGCGGCCTACCTGGCGAAGGCGGGGCTCCGCACGCTCCTGCTGGAGCAACGCGACGTCGTGGGCGGCGCGGCGATCACCGAGGACTTCGAGGGCGCTCGCTCGACCACCTTCTCCTACGCGCTCAGCCACCTGCGCCCCGAGATCGTGGAGGAGCTGAACCTCGTCGAGCACGGGCTGATGGTTCTGCAGATGGTGTCGACCTTTCAGCCGGGGCGGAACGGAGAGTACCTCCTCCTCGGTCCCGATGCCGACGCGAACCATCACGAGATCGCGCGCATCTCCCCTGCCGACGCCGAGGCGGCCCGCCTCCTCGACCATCGCATCCAGCGGCTGGCGAACGCGCTCAAGCCGTGGTTCGACCGCGTCCCCCCGAACATCCGCTCCGGGGCCCCCGAGGACGCCGCCGCCCTCGCCGAGCTCGAGGCGTACCTCGCCGATCTCGACCCCGAGGTCCGCACCCTCCTCGACCAGTTCCGGAGCTGCTCGGCCGCCGAGATCCTGGACAGCTGGTTCGAGCACGACCTGGTGAAGGCGCTCTACGCCTCGAGCGGGATCATCGGCTCCCTGTGCGGGCCGCGGTCGAAGGAGTCCGGGATCGTCTGGCTCTTCCACAAGATGGGGAGCTGGGACGGCAACCTCGGCGAGTGGGGCTTCCACAAGGACGGCAACGGCGGCTTCACCCAGGTCCTGGCCCGCGCGCTCGAGGCCTTCGGTGGCGAGATCCGGACCGGCGCCCGCGTCGCGGAGGTGCTCCACGACGGCACCCGCACCCGCGGCGTCCGCCTCGACTCCGGGGAGGAGATCGCCGCCGGGACGGTGGTGAGCGCCCTCGACCCCCGCGCGACCTTCACCCGCCTGATCGACCCGGACGTGCTCCCGGACGACCTCGTCGAGCACGTGCGGGCGATGAAGTTCCAGGGGAGCGCCTCGAAGGTGAACTTCGTCCTGAACGACCTCCCGACCTTCCCCGGGCTCGGCAACTCGCCGGAGCTCTTCCGCGGCTTCATCAACGTCGGCCCGTCGATCGACTACCTCGAGGAGGCCTTCGCCGAGGCACTCGAGGGACGGTTCTCCCGCCGCCCCTTCATCGACGCCTGCATCCAGTCGACGATCGATCCCGACATGGCGCCCCCGGGGAAGCACGTCATGTCCTGCTTCGTCATGTACACGCCCTTCCACCTCGCCGAAGGGAGCTGGGACGAGCGGGCCGACGCACTCGGCGACACCGTGGAGGAGACGCTGGAGGAGTTCTTCCCCGGCTTCCGCAGCCTGGTCGAGCGACGCAAGGTCGTCACCCCGCTGCACATCGAGCGGACGGTCGGTCTGGCGGAGGGCAACATCTTCGCTGGCGAGCTCTTCGAGTCGCAGCTCTTCACGCACCGGCCGGCCCCGGGCTGGAACCAGTACGCGACCCCGATCGAGGGGTACTGGCAGTGCGGATCGGGGACCCACCCCGGCGGGTGCGTCTCCGGCGGTCCGGGACGTCTGGCCGCGCAGCGCATCCTTGGAGATCTTGTGGCGCCCATTCCCTGAACCGCGCACGCCATCATGATGCTGCTGTACGCCCACTCCGGGCTCCGCTACCTCGTCCTGCTCGCGGGCATCGCCTCGGTCCTGTACGCGATCTTCGGCTTCGCCACCGGCCGCGACTACGACAAGACGATGCGCGTTCTCGGAGGAATCTTCGCCGGGTCGCTGCACCTGACGCTCCTGATCGGGATCGCCCTCCTCTTCACCGGACGATTCTACCCGCAGCTGACCGGCCACATCTTCATGATGATCTTCGCCGCGGTCGCCGGTCAGATCGTGCCCTCGGTCCAGAAGCGGCGGCCGATGGAGGAGCGGACCTTCCTGCCCCATGCGATCGGCGGGATCGTCGCGATGGCGCTGATCGTCGGCGGGATCATGGCGATCGGCCGACCGATCTTCGGGAGCGCCTACTCCTGACCGCCCGCCGATGACGACCCAATCCGCCCCGACCACCCCGATGCTCGGACGACACCCCGACTGGGCCGGCCCCCAGGACATCGGGCTCGTGATGGGGGGCGGTGGTGCGCGGGCCGCGTACCAGGTCGGCTTCCTGCGGACGCTCGCGAAGGGGTGGCCCGACCTCGTCATCCCGTACCTGACCGGGGTCTCGGCCGGTGCGATCAACGCGGCCCACCTGGCGTCGCACCACGGCAACCTGGAGCAGGCGGTCGAGGAGCTGTATCAGCTCTGGTCGCGGCTTCGGATCGAGGACGTCTTCCAGACCGACCTGCGCTCCCTCGGGTGGAACGTCATCCGCTGGGCGCGGCGACTCGCCTCGGGAGGGAGCGGCTCCCAGCTGCGGGTGCGCGGGCTCGTCGACACCTCGCCGCTTCGCTCCTACCTCAACGGCGTCCTGCACGCCGTCGACGGGGAGATCACCGGGATTCAGTACAACCTGGACCGCGGACGCCTCCGGGCCATCGCCCTCTCGAGTTCGTCGTACACCACGGGTCAGTCGGTGACCTTCGTGCAGGGGTCGAAGATCCACCGCTGGGAGCGGCCGAGCCGGCAGGCGCGCAACGTCACCCTCTCCGTGGAGCACGTCATGGCCTCCGCGGCGCTCCCCGTCTTCTTCCCCGCGGTCCAGGTCGGCAACGAGTGGTTCGGCGACGGGGGCATCCGGCTCGCCGCGCCGCTCTCGCCCGCGCTGCACCTCGGGGCACGGCGCGTGCTCGCGATCTCGACGCGCTACGGGCAGACCACCGAGGAGGCCTCCGCGGAGCAGATCGAGGGGTACCCGCCCCCGGCGCAGATCGCCGGCGTCCTGATGAACTCGATCTTCCTGGATCTGCTCGACCACGACGCGATGCGTCTGGACCAGATGAACGACCTCCTGCGGCGCCTCCCGCCGGAGGAGCGGAACGGCCTTCGGCCGGTCGAGCTCCTCGTGCTGCGCCCGTCGCAGGACCTCGGGCGTCTCGCCGGCGAATTCGAGCCCCAGCTGCCGAAGGGCTTCCGCTTCCTGACCCGCGGTCTCGGGACCACGGAGACGCGGAGCCCCGACTTCCTCTCGCTGATCCTCTTCCAGCCCGACTACCTGCAGGCGCTGATGGAGATCGGACAGGCCGACGCCGAGGCCCGCGCGGAGGAGATCGGGCGCTTCCTGACGGTCGAGGTCGAGTAGGCGGGAGCCGCATCGCCGCGCGGGGCCCGACGTTCGGGATCGCGGCCCGCTCGTCCGCCCACTCGGATCTGTCGCACGACGGTCCGGCCCCGCAGATTGCCGAGACGGGTTCGCGGTGGGTCCCGCGGTCCCGTCACCGCAAGACTGGAGGTCCCCCGATGTCGAAGCCGCACGCCCGCGCCACCAGCTCTCCCGCACCGGCGACCGAACTCGAGTCCAGAGAGGTCGCCGAGGCCGCCCGCGAGGAGGACTGGAACCAGCGGAGCTTCGCGAAGCGGCTCTTCAACGGCGGTCTCCCGCTCGACATCCTGGAGGTCCGCGGCAAGGACGACCCGGAGGAGCGGGAGCGCGCCGACGCCTTCCTCGCCGGACTCCGCGACTTCGCTCGCGATCACATCGACGGCGACGCGATCGACCGCGACGGCTGGGTCCCGGACGAGGTCCTCGAGGGGCTCGCCCGGCTCGGCGCCTTCGGGATGAAGATCCCGCTCGAGTACGGTGGTCTGCAGCTCTCGCAGCGCAGCTACAATCGCGCGTTGGAGATCGTCGCCTCGCAGTGCGGATCGACCGGCGCCTTCCTCTCCGCCCATCAGTCGATCGGGGTGCCCGGACCGCTGATGATGTTCGGGACGCGGGAGCAGAAGCAGCGCTACCTGCCCCGACTCGCCAAGGGCGCCCTCTCCGCCTTCGCGCTGACCGAGCCCGAGGTCGGGTCGGACCCCGCCAACATGTCGACCACCGCCGAGCTCTCCGAGGACGGGACTCACTGGATCCTGAACGGGGAGAAGCTCTGGTGCACGAACGGGCCCCGTGCCGAGATCATCATGGTCATGGCGCGCACCCCCGCGCGCGAAGGCGTTCGAGGCCGACGCCCCATCTCGACCTTCATCGTCGAGACGGAGTGGGAGGGGGTCGAGGTGAAGCACACCTGCGACTTCATGGGGCTCAAGGGGCTCTCGAACGGCGTCCTGACCTTCCGCGACGTGAAGGTCCCGGTCGACAACCTCGTCTGGGGCGAGGGGCGCGGGCTCAAGCTCGCCCTCATGACGCTGAACGTCGGCCGGCTCGCGCTCCCCGCCTTCTGCTCCTCCGCCGCGAAGCTCTCGATGGAGATGTGCCGGGAGTGGGCGGGACAGCGGGTCCAGTGGGGGCAGCCGATCGGGAAGCACGACGCGATTGCGCAGATGCTCGGCCGGATGGCCGCCGACACCTTCGCGATGGAGTCCGTGGTCGAGATCACCTCGAACATGGCCGACTCCAAGGCCGCCGACATCCGCCTCGAGGCGGCGATCGCGAAGATGTGGAATACCGAGGTCGCGTGGCGGATCGGCAACGACGCGCTCCAGATCCGGGGCGGACGCGGCTACGAAACCCACGACTCGCTGAAGGCCCGCGGAGAGGACGCCTGGCCGGTCGAGCGGATGATTCGCGACCTCCGCATCAACCTGATCTTCGAAGGCTCCTCGGAGATCATGCGCCTCTTCATCGCCCGCGAGGCGGTGGACGACCACCTCAAGGTCGCCGGCGCCCTCGCCGACCCGCGCGCCTCCCTGGGCGCCAAGGTGGGGGGCGCGCTGCGGGCGGCGGTGTTCTACGCCGGGTGGTTCCCGACCCGCTTCGCCGGGTGGGGGCGGTGGCCCCGCTACTCCGAGTACGGGGCGCTCGCCGGGCACCTCCGCTGGATCGACCGCACCTCCCGGAAGCTGGCCCGGAACAACTTCTACCAGATGGTCCGCTTCGGCCCCAAGCTCGAGAAGCGTCAGGCGATCCTGGGCCGGGTGGTGGACGTTGGCGCGGAGCTCTTCGTCATGAGCTGCGCCTGCGTGTACGCGCGGCGGCGTCTCCGCGAGCACCCCACCGACCGCACTCCGATCGAGCTCGCCGACCTCTTCTGCCGGCAGGCCAAGCGCCGGATCACCGACGCCTTCGGCCGCCTCTACCGCAACGACGACGTGGCAGCCTACGGCGTGGCCGAGAAGATGCTCGACGGCGACTACGTCTGGCTCGAGGAGGGCCCCGTCTCCCTCGAAGAGGTCTACGGGCCGCCGGTGAAGCGTCGCCGCGCCGACGAGGGGAACGGTGCCGGACCGAACCGGGGAGCGTCCGCCCGACCGTCCGATGGGTCGAGGGCGTCCTCCGCTCCCTCCGCACCGAGGTCGGGGACCCGCAGCTCCGAAACGGCGGGCGCCGGCGCGGACTGAGGCCGTGGACTCGCGGAAGCTCGCCGACTGGTCGGAGATCGTCTCCAGCGTCGTGGTCGTGCTGACGCTGGTCTTCCTGATCGTCGAGGTGCGAACGCAGACGCGCGCCATCGAACGTCAGGCGGCGGAGCTGCGGGCTCAGAACATGTCGGAGCCCTTCCTCGACTCCGACCTTCTCATCGAGGCGCACCGGAAGGTGCGGGACCGAGACGGCCGGTCGGAGATCTTCGCCGCCTTCCACGACCGGTACGGCATGAGCTTCGCCGAGGCCGAGGTGTGGAGCCGGCACCTCAGCAAGACGTGGCTCGGCCTGCAGAGCGACTTCGACTACGGCAACCCGGCGATCGCCCTGGGGGTGGCCGAGGCGCTGCTGGCCTACCCGGACCAGCGGGCCTGGATCGAGGTGCGACTCGGTCAGCCCTTCTTCAACCGGGCGTTCCGGGACCAGGTCGCAGGGATCGTGGCCCGGCTTCCACCGCTCCCCGCACCCGATCCCGCGGAGGAGAGCGCGGCCGAAGACTCCGTGATCAGCGCCGCAGCCGGGGGCTGACCAGGTCGAGAGGCACGGCGAAGCGCCGGCCGGCGGCCGCGGTCAGGGGAGCGTCCCCTCCACGCTGGCCAGCGCGGCCTCGAACTGTCCACGGTAGAGTCGCGAGTAGACCGGGGATCGCTCGAGCAGCTCGGCGTGGGTGCCGACGTCCTCGATCCGCCCGCCGTCCAGCACGACGATCCGGTCCGCACCGATGACGGTCGACAGGCGGTGCGCGATCACCAGGGTGGTGCGGCCCTCCACCAGCCGGTCGAGCGCCTCCTGCACCAGGCGCTCGCTCTCGGCGTCGAGGCTGGAGGAGGCTTCGTCCAGGATCAGGACGCGGGGACGCTTGAGCATGACCCGAGCGATCGCCATCCGCTGACGCTGCCCGCCGGAGAGGGTGACCCCGCGCTCGCCGATCTCCTGATCGTAGCCGTCCGTCAGGCGCTCGATGAACTCGTGGGCGTGCGCATCCCGCGCCGCCTCGATCAGCTCCTCCTCCGTCGCGTCTTCGCGACCGTACAGGAGGTTCTCTCGAACCGACCCGGCGAAGAGCATCGGCTCCTGCGGCACGACGCCGATCCGGCGGCGCAGCTCCTTCACGTCGACCTCGCGGACGTCGACCCCGTCCAGGGAGACCCGCCCCTCCTCCGCGTCGAAGAAGCGCGGCACGAGCCCGGCGAGCGTGCTCTTTCCGGCCCCGGAGGCACCGACCAGCGCGACCGTCTCCCCCGGCTGGATCACGAGGTCGATCCCGCGCAACACCTGCGGCTGATCGTCCGCGTACCGGAAGTGGACGTTCTCGAAGCGGATCTCCGCCCCGCCGCTCCCCTCGGGGAGGTTCCGCGGCGACTCGACGGCGGGGAGTTCGACCGGCTCGTCCATGATCTCGAAGACCCGGCGTGCCGCCCCCGACGCCTCCTGCAGATTCGACCAGAAGCCCGCGAGCGAACCGATCGAACCGGCGATCGTGACGGCGTAGAGGAGGAAGGCGACGAGCGTCCCGGCCGTCAGCTGGCCCGCGAGGACCAGGCGACCGCCCTCCCACAGCACCAGGACGATCGCACCGAAGGCGGAGAAGGTGACGGCGCCGGTCAGCGCCGCGCGCGCGACGGCGCGCTCCAACCCGGCGTCGCGCGACCGGTTCACCTCCTCGCCGAAGCGGTCGGACTCCCAGTCCTCGCGCGTATACGACTGCACCACCCGGATCTGCGTGAAGACCTGCTCGGCCCGGGCGATCGACTCGGCGAGGGTGTCCTGGATCCGCGTGCTCAGCTTCCGCACCCGCACCCCGAAGAACCACGCCACCCCGATCGCGAAGGGGATCGCGATCATCGTCACCAGCGTCAGCCGCCAGTTCGTGATCGTGATCAGGACGAGCGCGCCGACCAGGAAGAGCCCCTGCCGCACCAGCTCGGGGAGCCCGAAGCGGAGGATCTGCTGGATGCTCGCGGTATCCGAGGAGATCCGGGAGGTGAGTTCGCCCACCCGGCGCGCCGCGAAGAAGCCGGCCGTCTGGTGCACGAGGGCGTCGAAGAGCTCCCTGCGCAGGTCCGCCATGGTCCGCTCGGTCGCGGCCGCGATCAGGTAGGTCTGACCGAAGTTCAGGATCGCCTGCGCCCCGAAGAGGCCGATCAGAACGAGTGCGATTCGGTTCAGCATCTCGCCGTCGCCCGCCAGGAAGGCGGCGTCGAGCATGTCGCGAACGACCAGCGGAAAGGCGAGCCCGATCGCGCTCGCCAGCACGAGCATCACGCCCGCCACGATCAGCCCCCTGCGGTACGGGCGGATGCGCGGGGCCAGTCGCCGCAGGAAGGCGAAGGCGCGGCGAGGGGGTTCTCGGGGTTCGGTCATGCGGGGGGAGGGAAACGTCGAGACTGGGAGGGAGTAAGATACCGCGCCGATGAGGTGGGGCACACGAAGGCACCAGAGGCCCACGACGCTCCGACCGATTCGGTTATCTTCCCGGGGGCCTGGATCACCCTCTTCCGCTGTTCTTCGCCATGCCGCTTCACCACCGCGGGTTCGTCGTTTCCGTCGTATGGACCCTGGGACTGCTCTTCCTGGGCAGCGTCGTCCACGCGACCGAGTCCTCCCTCGCCTGCCCCGACTGGCCCACCTGCTTCGGGAGCTACCTCCCCGAGATGGAGGGCGGCGTCTTCTGGGAGCATCTGCACCGCCTCGTGGCCGGGGGGCTGATCCTCCTCTTCGGGGTGGCGACCTGGCAGTCCTTCCGCCTCGACGATCGCCGCTGGGTCCGGCGGGCCGCCGTCGCCGGGATGGCCTTCCTCGCCGTCCAGGCCACGCTCGGCGGCCTGACGGTGATCTACCTCCTCCCGGACGCCGTCTCGACCTCGCACCTCTCCCTGGCCTTCATCTTCCTGGCGCTCGCCACCGTGCTGACCGTCGGGACCTCGCCACGGCGGGGCCGCCGGGAGGCGATCCCGGAACGCGCCCGCGGGAGCCTGAGGGTGTGGGGGACGGTGGCCGCCGTCCTCGTCTTCGCGCAGAGCGTGATCGGGGCCCTCGTGCGACACACCGATGCCGGGATGGCCTGCCCGGATATCCCGACCTGCATCGGGGAGTGGGTGCCGCCGCTCTCGAACTCGCTGATCGCCACCCACTTCGTGCACCGGGTGACCGGGGTGCTCGCCACCCTCGTCGTGATCGGACTCGCCGCCGCGCTCCTCCGCAGCGGGGCACCGCGCCGCGTCGCCCGCCTCGCCCTCGGCGCGGTCGGAGTCGTGCTGGCCCAGATGACGCTGGGAATCCTCTCGGTGACCACCGCCCTCGCGGTGATCCCCGTCTCGCTGCACACCCTCGGCGCGGCGCTCCTCCTCACGATGCTGACCGTGCTCGCGACCTGGGGGTGGCCCGATGAACCCGCCCCGGAGACGAGCGCCGACTCGACCGACACCCTCGAGCCCGCGACCGCGGCGGCGGGCTGATGGACGCAACCGCGATCGGCAACTTCCTCGCGCCGGTCAACGCCCTTCTGAACCTGACGTCGACGATCGCCCTCATCGTGGCCTTCGTCTTCATCAAGCAGGGGAAGCGCGAGGCCCACGGTCGAACGATGCTCGTCGCCGTTGGGACGTCGGCGCTCTTCCTCGTCTTCTACCTGACGCGGTTCGCGCTCACCGGCACGCATCGGTTCGCGGGTGAGGGAATGGCGAAGACCGTCTACCTGACGATCCTCTTCTCGCACATGATACTGGCCGCGGCGGTCGTGCCGCTGGTGCTGCGGATGCTCTACCTGGCGAAGAAGGAGCGGCACGCCGACCACAAGAAGCTGGGGCGGGTGGCCTACCCGATCTGGCTCTACGTCTCGGTCACCGGGCTGGTCGTCTACCTGATGCTCTACCAGATCTACGGGTACCTGCCCGAGGTCTGAGGAGTCTCAGGCGGAGGGGATCAGGAGCCGAACCTCGGCGCCGCCCTCCTCCCGGTTGTAGAGCTCCAGGTTCCCGCCGAAGCCCTCGATGATCCGGCGAGCGAAGGGGATGCCGAGTCCGAGCCCGGACGGCTTCGTGGTGTAGAAGAGGTCGCGCGCCCGATCGAGCGCCTCCTCGCTGAAGCCCGGCCCCGAGTCCAGGATGCGCAGGACCGCGTGCCCGTCGAGCTCCTCGATCGTCATCTCGATCGTCTCTCCGCCTCCGAACTGCCCGGCGTTGTGGAGGAGGAGGTAGAGGGCGTCCATGAAGGTGTCGCGGTGAATGTGCGCCCGGACCGGGAAGGCGGGCGCCATGAAGCGGACCGCGACCTCCCAGTCCCGGATGAAGTCCTTCGTCACGTCCTGCGTCAGGGCGACGAGGTTGTGCGTCTCGTCGGGCGTGATGGGCTCGCGGAGGAAGAACTCCAGGTCGACGATCCCGCCGAGGGCCCGCTCGACCCCCTCCCGCAGGAGCGCCTCGTCGCCGCCCCGCGCCGCCTGGAGCGGCTTCTGCACCGACTCCTCCAGGAAGGCCGCGACCCGCCCGAGCGCCTGGCTGAGCGCCTCTTCCATGTGGGCGCTTCGCGGCACCCATCCAGCGGCCACCGCATCGCGGAGCTTCCCGAGCGCCTGAGGCTCCGTCGGCTCGGCGCGTCCCGTCCGCCCATCGCGAAGGGCCTGCGCCATCTGCTCGATCGGTCGCAGGTAGGGGTCGGTCGGGGTCTCCGCCGCCTCGCCGCGGAAGAGGATCCACCCGAGGAGGAGTCCGACCAGGCCGGCGGCGACTCCGGTAACGACGAGTTCCATGTGCGTGCCCGAGATCGGGAAGAGAAGCGAAGGAGAACGATCTTGATGACGGGAGGCGCGACGGGCAATACGTTGTCGGGCTCGGTACGCGACCTCGGCACGACGCAGCAATGATCATCGACGACCTCTACGACCGCGAACTCCTCATGGCGGAGCTCGCGATCTCCTCCGATCCGGAGACTCCGGGACCGGAGGAGATGCACGAGATCATCCGTCGGACGCTGCGAATCGCCGTCGTCGGCATCTCCCGCGATCCCACCAAGTCGGCGCGGCGCGTCCCCTCCTACCTGGCGGCGAAGGGTGCGGACATCGTCCCGATCAATCCGCACGCCGACCGGATCCTGGGGAAGGAAGTCCGCCGCTCCCTCGATGAGGTCGAGGGCGAGGTGGACATGGTCATGGTCTTCCGACCAGGCCCCGGCCCGGCCGGAGAGGTGATTCGTCGGGCGATGCAGCGCCCGGAGAAGCCGGTGATCTGGCTGCAGGAGGGGATCCGCTCCGACGAGGCCGCCGCGGAGGCTCGAGCTGCGGGCTTCGTCGTCATCCAGGACCTCTGCATGTACAAGGTCCACCGCGCCCTGGGCGACACGCTGAGGCGTGCCGAGGTCCGGACGGAGGGCGCTGCGGGTTAGCCCTCCAGGTACGCCTTCAGCAGCGCGGCGTGCTTCTTCGGCTGGACCTTCCGCCACGCCTGCTCGAGGCGCCCCTCCTCGTCGATGAGGAAGGTGGAGCGCTCGATCCCCATGTACGTCCGCCCGTACATCTTCTTCTCCTTCCAGACGCCGTACGCCTCGGAAACGGCGTGGTCGTCGTCGACCAGGAGGGTGAAGTTCAGGTCGTGCTTCGCCTTGAACTTCCGGTGGGACGCGGCGGAGTCCGGCGACACGCCGAGCACGCGAATCCCCAGGCCCGCAAACCACTCCATCTCGTCGCGCAGCTCACACGCCTGCAGAGTGCACCCGGAGGTGTCGTCCTTCGGGTAGAAGTAGAGGAGGACCTTCTCTCCACGAAGATCGCTCAGGGAGAGCTCGTCGTCCTGGTCGGTGACGAGGGTGAAGTCGGGGGCGTGTGCACCGGTGTCGAGCATGTCTCGGAGGTCGGGTCAGGAGGAGGTGGTGGCTTCGGCGAGCGTCGTACCCTCCGCCGCCCGGATGTCTCCCGTCACCGTCCAGCGGCAGCACTCGTCCCCGCGACTCTCGCACTGGTCGTGCACGATCTGGATCTCGGCGCCGAGCGTTCGGTCCAGGATTCCCTGGCAGTAGCCGGATACGAACTGGCACGCCGCCCCGCCCGGATCTGCCTCGATGAAGGGGAGCGAACGCCCCTCCATCGCGAAGGGCCCCGCGGTGAATCCTCCCACCCTCCG
>JANQLR010000176.1 GCA_028280525.1 Longimicrobiales bacterium | reverse complement strand
GGCGGGGAGGACGACGGAGACCTCCACGCCATCGGCGCGCACGCCGTTCCTCCCGGACTCGGTCACGGAAGGATCTGCGCCTCCACCGACAGCACCCGGGGAAGGTGCTCCGCGACGGGGATCCACGAATCGCCGGCGTCGGCGGAGGCGAAGACGCTCCCGCCGGTGGTGCCGAAGTAGATGCCGCACGGGTCGAGGGTGTCGACGCTCATCGCGTCCCGGAGGATGTTCTGGCGGAAGTTCGCCTGCGGCAGCCCCTCCGTGAGCGCCTCCCATGCCCCGCCCCCGCCCCGGGTGCGGTAGACGCGCAGCCGTCCGTCCGGCGGGTAGTGCTCGGAGTCGCTCAGGATGGGGACGACGTACACCGTCTCCGGTTCGTGGGCGTGAACGGCGATCGGGAAGCCGAAGTCGGACGGAAGGTCTCCGCTGATCTCCGTCCACGTCTCGCCGGCGTCGTCCGATCGGCAGACGTCCCAGTGCTTCTGCATGAAGACGGTGTCCGGACGGGTCGGGTGCATGGCGAGGTTGTGGACGCAGTGCCCGACCTCCGCCTCCGGCTCCGGCAGGTAGTCGGAGTGCAGACCCCGGTTGATCAGCTTCCAGCTCTCGCCCCCGTCATCGCTCCGGAATGCACCGGCCGCGGACACCGCGGCGTACATCCGGCCCGACCCGGACGGGTCGATCAGGATCGTGTGCAGACAGAGCCCACCCGCGCCCGGGCCCCACGACTCGCCGTGGTTCCCTTCGCGGAAGGCCGCGATCTCGACCCACGTCGCCCCGCCGTCGGTCGAGCGGAAGAGGGCGGCGTCCTCGGCGCCGGCCCAGACGGTGTCGGCGTCGTGCGGGTCGGGCTCGAGGTGCCAGATCCGCTTGAAGGTCCAGGGACGCGGACTCCCGTCGTACCAGGGGTGGGTGCCCGGATCGCCGGCGTAGGCGAAGTCGTTGCCGACCGGCTGCCACGTCGCGCCGCCGTCGTCCGAGCGGTGCATCACCTGGCCGTGCCAGTCCGTGTGCACCGACGCCCACACCCGTTCGGGCCGCGCGGGCGACGCCTTGGCGTGCATGGCGTGCCACCCGCCGAAGTGCGGCCCCTCGACCGCCCAGTCGCGACGCGACCCCGACGCCGTCGCCACGAAGAGCCCCTTCGTCGTCCCGATCCACAGCCGTACCTCGGCCATCCTCCCCCCTCCGGTGAAAGCCACGCCGCCGTAAGCTCCACCGTTCACGCCGGGGGTGACGGGGTCAAGGATGTCGGGCAGCTCAGCCCGTGCCGCCCTCCCGCCGCGCCCGTCGCTCCGCCTCGCGGCGGATCTTCGTCAGCGTCCGGTCCAGCGCGTTGGCGAAGGCCTGCGTCTCCCGCTGACTGCGCGCCCTCGGCCCGCCGGTGTCGACGCCCGTGTCTCGAAGCCCCTGCATGAAGTCCCGGATCGAGAGCCGCTCCCCGATGTTCGCCTCGGTGTAGATCTCTCCGCGCGGGTCGAGGGTGGTGACCCCCTTCTCGACCAGACGCGCAGCGAGGGGGATGTCGGCGGTGACCGCCAGATCGCCCTCGACCGCCTCGTCGGCGATGTGGTCGTCGGCCACGTCGGGCCCGCCCGCCACCCGTACCGCGGTCAAGAAGGGGTTGTTCGCGGGGAGCGCGATGCGCGCGTTCGCGACCAGGATCGTCTCGATCTCGAGCCGCAGCGCGGCCCGGAAGACGATCTCCTTCACGTCGCGGGGAGCGGCGTCCGCGTCGATCCAGATCCTCACGCCGGGGCCGTCCCCCTCGCCGGCGTCAGCGGACGCGGTCGAAGATGCGGCCCCATCGGATCGTCGTCAGCGCCGGGAGCGGCTTGAAGGACTGCCGATCGTACGAGTAGTAGATGAAGCTCACCCGGCCCTCGAAGCGCTCTCCATCGAGGAGCCCCCAGTAGCGAGAGTCGAGCGACTCGTCGCGGTTGTCCCCGAGCATGAAGTACATCCCCTCGGGGATCGCGATCGGCCCCCAGCTGTTGCGGGTCGGTCGGTACTGGGACCGGTCGACCCCGTCCAGCAGGAACCGGTCCTGCCACCGCATCTCGGGGCGGTACTCGTCCTCGAAGCCCGAATCGCGTGCATACGGCTCATCCACCCGCTCCCCGTTCCGGTAGAGGACCCGGTCGCGCATTTCGAGTGTGTCCCCGGGCATGCCGACGAGTCGCTTGACGAGCTTGAGCGAGTCGACGTGGTGCGGATCGAAGACGAGGACGTCGCCGAGGCGGGGCTCGGAGTAGCCGGGCACCCGGAGGTCCGTGAAGGGGACCTTCGCACCGATCGCCGCCCGGTTCACCACCAGGAAGTCGCCGACCAGCATCGTGTTCATCATCGACCCGGAGGTGATGAAGAAGGTCTGCAGGACGAAGGTGCGGATGATGAGGAAGAGGACGGCGGCGATCGCGATCGACTTGATCGTCTCGATCCACCCCCCGCCCTGCTCCTCGGCGTCCTCCCCCTCCGACTTCGACTCCGCGTCTTCGCGGCCCGACCTTCTCGTCATGCTCGTCCTGCTCCAGTCACGATTCGTCGCCCCCGGTCGCCGCGGGATCGGCGAGGCGGGCATCCGGGGGCGTGCCCGGTCGACGCAGCCAGCGCCGGGGGTCCCACCACGCCGGTTCGGGGTCCGGGAGCGCCTCCACGATGGCGGGCTCCCAGACCTCCCCAAGCACTACGGTAACATCGAGGTAGAGGTTCGAGTCCGGCTGGACCTGGACCTGACGGATGCCGAGGGCGTCCGCGACGGCGCGCGCCCACGACAGCTCCCCCGCCCGGGAGAGCACCACCGACGAGTCGCGATCGAAGCTGCCGGCGTTCCCGAAGTCGACCACGTCGAAGCCGCGCTCCCGGAGCGCCTCCGTCGCCGCTCGGGCCATCCCGGCCCGCCCCCCGCCGTTCAGCACCTCGACCCGCACCCGCTCGGTGACCCCGAACCGCGGGAAGGAGCCCGGGACTGCGGGGACGCTCCCCGGCGCCGTGGACCACTGCGAGATGGCGGAGCCCAGGAAGGCGCCCACCACGAGGACGACCCCGACGATCAGTACTCCGCGGATACGTGGTCCCATCGGGCCCCTCCGTGCAGTTCGTTCCAGAAGGCGACCGTCTCCGGCCGGAGCGACCGCCCCCGATCCATCTGATACCGCATCCGAGCTCCGACGATCTCCGTGACCACGGCGTCGAGCTCGTTCGGCATCCGCTTTCGGAGACGCTTGCGCAGCTTCGGCCTCAGCGGCCGACCCGGCTCGAGGAAGTCCGCCGCGTAGAGCGCCCGACCGAGTTCGTCCAGGCTCGGGTGCCCCAGGGTGTGAAAGGCGATCGCGTTGAGGACGGAGCGGTCCTCCACCCCTTCGCGCTCCAGCCGGGCGGCGGCGGCGGGGCCGTGCAGGATGGGGACGGGGAGCTCGTGGAACTCCTCGGGGAGGAGCCGGCGCATGTCGCGCGCCCGCGCCCCCTTCAGCGCGTCGTGCAGGAGACCGACGGCGACCCAGCGGCGCCGATCCCTCTTCCTGAGCCCGCGGGCCCTCGACCAGCGATCCATCAGCTCGGCCACCCGCTCCATGTGCGCCCTCCGCGTCCGGCTGACGCGCGACCACTTCGGGAGGATCCCGCGTGCGGCGTCCTCGATGAGGGGGTGGTTCCGAGCCATCGCGGGGGAGTGGGAGGGCGGCGGCGGAGGGAGGGACGAGGTCCGGAGTCGGGCGCTGCCGGACGCCGCGACGCGAGAAGCTAGACGGGGCTCGGGAAGGGTGTCAAACCCTCCCTGTCGGCCGCTCGGAGACGGGGGCGACGGCCCGACGAGAGCCCTAGCGAAAGAGCTCCGCGGACTTCAGGAGCGTCATCCAGACGCCGTAGGTGAGCGGGACCCCGACGATGGCCCAGTACAGTGCGATTCGACCGCGCTTCACGCGCCCACCTCCACCGGTTCGGGTGCGACGTGGTGCCGGGCGTCGACCGGTCGCACCGCCAGATTCGCGAGCAGCCCGACCAGGAGGAGCCCCGCCATGATGTACATCGTCGTGGAGTAGACCTGCGAGGGGGGAAGCCCCAGCTCGTTCAGCTGATAGGCGCGCAGGTAGTTCACCAGGCTCGGGCCCAGGAGGGCCGCCGTCGACCACGCCAGGAGGAGTCGGCCGTGGATCGCGCCGACCTGGAAGGTCCCGAACATGTCCTTCAGGTAGGCGGGGATCGTCGCGAAGCCGCCGCCGTACATGCTCATGATCACCGCGAAGGCGGCCACGAAGAGGACGACGCTCCCCATGCGCCCGAACTGCGGCACCGCCACGTAGAGGAGGATGCCGAGGAGGAAGTAGACCGAGTAGGTGTTCTTTCGCCCGATCCGGTCGGAGAGCGAGGACCAGAAGAAGCGCCCGGCCATGTTGAAGAGGCTGAGCAGCCCGACGAAGCCAGCCGCCGCACTCGCCGTGACGGCGCGACCGCCCCCACCGGAGAAGGTCTCCTGGATCATGAGCGAGGCCTGGCCCAGCACCCCGATGCCCGCCGTGACGTTGAGCATCAGGACGACGAAGAGGAGCCAGAACTGCGGCGTCCGGATCGCGGAGTCGGCGTCGACGTTTGCGTTGGTGATCATCGGGTCGCGGTCCTCCTTCTCGCGGTCCCACCCCTCCGGGCTCCACCCCTCCGCCGGCACGCGGACGATCCACGCCCCGAAGTTCATCAGGAGGAAGTAGAGGAGGGCCAGGCTGAGGAAGGTCTCCGCCACCCCCACGCTCTCGGGGGTCGACCAGAAGGACATCAGCTCGACGCTGAGCGGGGAGGCGACCATCGCCCCGCCCCCGAAGCCCATGATCGCCATCCCGGTGGCCATCCCCGGACGGTCCGGAAACCACTTGATCAGGGTGCTGACCGGAGAGATGTAGCCGAGCCCCAGCCCGATCCCGCCGAGGAGCCCGTTCCCGAGATAGACCAGCCAGATGCTGTGGAGCCTCACCCCGACCGCGGCCACGGCGAAACCGCCGCAGAAGAAGAGCGCGGAGGTGAACATCGTCCGCCGGGGCCCGACCCGCTCCACCCACTTCCCGAAGAGCGCCGCCGACGCCCCGAGGCAGAAGAGGGCGATGCTGAAGATCCAGCCGACCGTGGTGATCGACCAGTCGTCGGGCGCCGACGCGGTCACCCCGATCAGCCGCGTCATCGGTTCGTTGAAGACCGAGTAGGCGTAGATCTGTCCGATGCAGAGGTGGATGGCGAGCGCGGCCGGAGGGAGGAGCCACCGATCGTAGCCGGGTGCGGCTACGGTTCGTTCCCGATCGAGGAGGGACATGAGGTGGGGGTGGAGGGAGAGCGGCACCGAGTGCGAAAGCGGCGCAATCTCGGGGGAGGCTGGGGTCAGCGCGAGCCCGCTCCTACCTTCCGGCATGCGAATTCAGTGGGATGCCGCCCTCGTCGCCGCCCTCGCCCGCGAGCTTGACGCCCGCTTCCGGGGGGCCCGGATCCGCGCCGTGCACCTCGACCCGGAGGGCCGGCGCTTCACGATCTACCTGCGCGAGGCCACCTGGGTGTGGAAGCTCCACCCGGAGGAGCGCGGCTTCGTGCAGCTCCCACCGGACGAGCCGCCCCCCGAGGCACGCGCCCTCCCGGCGAAGGTCCGGGCGATCCACGCTCCGCCGGACGAACGCGTTCTGATCATCGAGACGCTGCGGGTGAGGGGACGCCCCCCTCGGATCGACCTGATCCTCGAGCTGATGACGAACCAGGAGAACGCGATCTGGACGGAGGGACCGGAGCGGACCGTTCGACTCCTCCTGCGGACGCGCGAGGGCGAACGCCCGGTGCGCAGGGGGCAGCCGTACCGGATGCCTCCCCCGACCGGACGCGAGGGGGTGGAGGCGCCGATCCCGCCGGAGCGGTGGGCGGAGCTGGTCGGGGGAGACGACCCCGACGCGACCCGGCGTCGACTCCTCTCCTCCGTCGCCTGGATGTCGCGGCCGTTGGCGGAGGCGATCACCGAGGCAGCGTCGATCGAGGCCGGGCGGGCGCTTTGGCTCTCGGTTCGCGCCGCGGTCACCGGGGAGGTGCCCCCGGGAAGGGCCGCGCTCCTCCTCGGTCGCTCCGGTCCTCAGCCGTGGCCGGTCGGGCTTCCGGATCGAACCGTGGAGGAGACCACCGACCTCCTCGACGCCTTCGACCGGCTGGCCGGTCGGGACGACGCGATCACCGTCCTCCTCCCGACGGCGCTCCTCGATCGCCTGGACGGGTGGGTCGAGCGACTGCGCGGCCGCGTGGCCGCCCTCGAATCCGAGGCGAGCGCGCCGGACACCGAGCCGGCCGAACTCCGGGCTCGCGGCGACCTCCTCCTCGCGCGCTTTCACGAGGTGCCCCGGGGGGTGTCGCAGGTGACGCTCACCGACTTCGAGGGCGGGGAGATCGAGATCGGCCTCGACCCCACCCTGCCTCCCGGCGCCAATGCCCGCGCCCTCTACGACCGGGCGGCGCGGCTGGAGCGGGCTCGGGAGCGTCTGCCGGAGCTGATCGCCGAGGCGCGGCGCCGCTGGGAGGCGGGAGAGTCCCTCCAGGCCCGGGCGCGCGCCGGGGAGGCGACGCGGGAGGAGATCGAGTCGGCCCTCCCCGCCGACGCGGGACGGGGAAAAGGGGGCGACGGCCCCATCCTCCCCTACCGCGTGTACCGCGCGAGCTCGGGACGCGAGATCCGCGTGGGGCGCGGGTCGTCGAAGAACGACGACCTCACCTTCCACCACTCCGCCCCGAACGACGTCTGGCTGCACGCCCGCCACGTCGCCGGCGCGCACGTCATCCTCCGCTGGGGCCGCGACGAGACGCCGCCGCCGCAGGATCTGCGCGAGGCCGGGGGCCTGGCCGCGCTCCACTCCAAGGCGCGCACCTCCGGGAGCGTCCCGGTCGACTGGACCTTCCGGAAGTACGTACGCAAGCCGCGGAAGGCGCCGGCGGGTGCGGTGGTGCCGGACCGGGTGAAGACCGTCTTCGTGGAGCCCGACCCCGACCTCGAGACGCGGCTCAGGGGGGAGTAGGTGGAGCACCGGACGCGCGACCTGCTCGCGACGGCGCTCACCTGGGCGAGGGAGGGGCGGGCCGTCGCCCTGGCCACCGTCGTGAAGACGTGGGGCTCCGCTCCGCGTCGGCCCGGCGCGCACATGGTGATCGCGGAGGGCGGTGACTTCCGGGGGAGCGTCTCGGGCGGATGCGTGGAGGCGGCGGTGATCGAGGAGGCGCACCGCGTGCTCCGCGCCGGATCGCCGACGACCGTCGAGTACGGGGTCGCGAACGAGGAGGCGTGGACGGTCGGACTCGCCTGCGGGGGAACGGTGCGCATCCGGATCGAACCCGTCCTGGGGCTGGAAGCGGTGCTGGAGGGGGTGCTCGCCGCTCGGGACGAGGGCCGCGCCGTGGTCGTGGCGACGGAGCTGGCCGGTCCGCGTCGCGCCCTCCTCGACCCCGCCAGGGACGGCGACCACGCCGTCCTCGCCGGCGACCCCGGACCCTGGCCGCTCGAGGAGGCACGCGAGGCGCTGCGGTCGGACCGGGCGACCACCGCCACGGACGACATCCCGCCCGGGGTCTTCCTCCGCCCGCACAACCCGCCGGTTCGCGTCGTCGTCGTGGGCGCGGTCCACATCGCCCAACCCCTCGCCGCGATGGTCGCGCTCCTCGGCTTCACCCCGATCGTGGTCGACCCGCGGACGACCTTCGCGGCGCGGAAGCGCTTCCCCGGCGCGGAGGTGGTGACGACCTGGCCGGGCGAGGCCTTCGAGGAGCTCGCGCTCGACGCCCGAACCGCCGTGGTCGCGCTCAGCCACGACCCGAAGCTCGACGACCCTGCGCTGATCTCCGCGCTCTCCTCCCCGGCCTTCTACGTCGGGGCTCTCGGTAGTCGCCGGACGCACGCAGGGCGCATCGAGCGCCTCGCCGAGGCCGGAGTACCGACGGATGCGCTCGGACGCATCCACGCCCCGATCGGGCTCGACATCGGCGCCAGATCGCCGGCGGAGATCGCCGCCGCCATCGCGGGGCAGATCGTGGCGGCGCTCCGCAAGGGAGCACTCGGCCTGCCGCCCGCGTTCGAGCTTGCCGATCCTCCGCACGCAGGGTAGCGGTTACTCATGCTCCCCCTTCGACGGATTCGAATCCGACGCCGCACGACGGCGTCTGCGCTCCTGCTCCTCTTCGCAGGAGCGTTCGCCGGGATCGTCGTCGAGGGCTCGCACCATCACCTCGTCCCGGTGGCCGCCGAGTGGCACGGAGACCACGACCACGGTCACGGCGAGGAGGGGGAGCACACCTCATGCGGCGTCTGCTCGCTCGCCGGTTCGTTCCTCGCCCTCCCGCTCGCCTCGACCCCGCCGGGGTCCCCGAGCGCCTGGACCGTCCTCTCGGTCCGCGTTCCCGACGCCTCCCCGCCCCGCATCGCTCGCGGGGTCTCCGCCCAGCCCCGGGCACCCCCCGCCACCTGATCCGACGGAGCATCCGCCCCTGACGCACCTTCGCGCAGGGGACCTCTCACGACGGGGATTCGGGACGCGGCCGAGCGCCGCCCCCGGGCCCTCGTCCGACTCGTGCCGGTCGCAACGGCCGGTCGAGTGGAGATCCGGTGACATGACCATTCAGGACCCCCGCGTGCCGCTTCGGCGGCGCGCTTCGAGGGCGTGCGCCCGGCGGCTCCCCGTCGGGACCTTCGCTCTGCTGCTCTCGGCATCCGCCGTGGCATCGCAGGAAACGCTGGTCGCGCACGCCTCGGAGGCCGGGGGCGAGCTGCGGGTCGACGGACGCCTCGACGAGGCGGCGTGGGCCGGGGCCGCCGACATCGGGCCGTTCATCCAGGTCGATCCGACGGCGGGGGCGCCGAGCCGGGCGCCGACCGAGGTTCGCCTCCTGTGGGACGAGGTCGGGCTGTACGTCGGCGCCTGGGTGACCGAGCCCGAGGCCGCCAGCGGAGCCCGGGTGGAGGGGCTGCGCCGCGACTTCAACTACCAGAACAGCGACGTCTTCGGCGTCGTCCTGGACGGCTTCGGCGACGGCCGCTTCGCGATGGCCTTCATGACGAACCCGGACGGGGTGCAGCGCGACCTCCTCGTCTTCGACGGACGGGACGACGACGAGGCGTGGAACGGGATCTGGCGCGTCCGCACCGGCCGCACGGAGGGCGGCTGGACGGCGGAGATGTCGATTCCGTGGGAAACGCTCCGCTACCTCGGGAGCGAGGGGTGGCGCGTCAACTTCATCCGGGAGGCGCGGGCGATCCAGGAGACGAGCGGGTGGTCCCCGTGGCACCGCGGCGTGGACCCGTGGGACATGGCCTTCGCCGGTCGCCTGGAGGGGATCGAACCGCCGCCGCCGAGCCTCAACTTCCAGCTTCAGCCGTACTCGGTCGGGCGAAGCGAGTCGGTGGGCTCCACCGCCCTCGAGGACGCCACCTCCACCGGGGACGTCGGACTCGACGTGAAGTGGGCCGTGACTCCGAACACCGTCGTCGATCTGACCTGGAACATGGACTTCGCCCAGGCGGAGGTGGACCGGCAGGTCATCAACCTCGAGCGCTTCTCCGTCTTCTTCCCCGAGCGGCGGACCTTCTTCCTGGAGAGCGCCGGCCTCTTCGACACCGGGCTCGACGTCATCTCCCCCTTCTACAGCCGCCGCATCGGGCTCGACGACAGCGGGCTCCCCGTCCCCGTCACCGCGGGGGGACGGGTCACGCACCGCTCCACGACCTCGAGTGCCGGCGCGCTCCTCGTGCGCCAGGAGGGACTGGGCCCCACCGACGGGACGGTCTTCGGCGTCGGTCGCTACACCCGGAACGTGGGCGCGATGGGGCGACTGGGCGGGATCGTCGCCACGCGCCACGACCAGGGGCTCGGGCCCGGCGCCTCCGCCTGGAACACCGCCGCGGCGGTCGACTGGTTCTTTCGCCCGACCACCAACCTCTTCACCCGGGGGATGGTCTCCCGCTCCTTCACCCAGGGCCAGGGCGGGGACGGGTGGGCGGCGCACGCGATCGTGGGCAACAACGCCACCTGGGGCTACGTCGGCTGGCTCCAGGAGTACATCGGCCCGGAATGGGAGCCACGGACCGGCTTCACCTTCACCTCCGACGTCATCGTCACCAGCCCGGCCTTCACCCTCGACCTGCGCCCCGACTGGCTCCCCGACTGGATCCGTTCCTACGCCCCGGGGACGACCGTCTTCCTCTTTCACCGTGCCTCGACGGGTGCCTTCTTCTCCGGCACCGTCACGATCCGACCGCTCACGCTCGTGCTCGAGAACGGTGGCCGGGTCGGACTCCGCGTGCGCCCCGAGTGGCAGCGCTTCGACCGGGCCTTTCGACCGATCGGGGGGATCCAGGTACCGGCCGGCGACTACCGGTTCGACCGCTGGACCGCCTTCGCCTCACACGACCCGTCGGCCAATGTGACGGGGAGTGCCGAGTACACCTGGGGGCCCTTCTACGACGGCACCCTCGACCGCGCCGAGCTCTCCGGGAAGGTGATTCTGACGAGCCACCTCGTCGCCTTCGCCTCGTGGGAGCACAACCGTTTCCGCGGCGTCGGCGGACTCGACGGAACGACCGACCTGGTCACCCCGGAGCTGCGCGTCGCCCTCAACCCCCGTGTCGAGCTGGCCGGGATCTGGCAGTACAACACGGCGGTCGAGGCCTCGAGCCTCAATCTCCGGCTGTCGTGGGAGTACCGCCCGCTCTCCTTCCTGTACGTCGTCTACAACGACAACGCCTCGATCGACGGCGCGCTCAACCCCTTCCCGGCGCGGCGGCAGCTCATCATCAAGGGGACCTTTCTGTGGCAGTCGTGATCTCCCCGCGCCGGAGCCGGACGGATACTCGCCGGGGCCGTGGCTTCGCCCCGGTCGCCCCATCCGCGCCGGCCGTGGCCCCGTCGCTACCGCTCCGCGCCGCGGGCGCCGAGGCCAACCCCGGCGATCAGCATCCACCCCACCAGCGTCCCCCAGACCAGCGGCGAGGGGGGCTCGGTCACGCGGAGCGTTTCCGGGACGTCCCCCGCGAGCGCGAGGAAGGCCTCTCGATCGATCGGCTCGGTGGCCCAGGCGTGGCGCAGGATCCGCCCGATCTTCGCCCGGACGGTGTCGAGAATCACCTCGCCGAAGGTCAGGTACGCGCTCGCCTCCGTCCCGGCGAGTCGGGTGAGTCCCAAGTGGAAGGCGTGCACCGGGTTCACGATCATGAAGCGATCCGCCATCTCGATGCGCCCCCGCTCGCTCGCGGACACCTCGCCCCACGCCGCTCGGAAGGCCTGGTGGGCCGCGAGGTCGTAGACGTGGCGGTCGACGAGGGGGTCTCGCTCGGCGGCGGTCGCGTAGGGGAGCTGCTCGAACTCCGGAAACTCCGCGTAGACCAGCGGCTCGAGGGCCTCGACCGGCTCCTCGTAGAGTTCGTACCGGTCCGCTCGGGCCGCATCGGTGATCCGGGTGCTGTACCCGACCGGGGCGGAGAGAGCGACCAGCTGATTCACCAGCGCCGGGATGAGGACGCAGACGGTGATCCAGAGGCTCGCGAGCAGGATCGCCGAGCGGTTCGCCGACCCGGACCGGACCGCCACTGCACCGCTCCCCGCAGTCCAGAGGAGGAGGTAGACCAGCAGGAGCCCTCCCCCGGCCAGCCACCCACCGAACTGTCCCGAGAACGCGCCGGTCGTCACCCCGGCGGCCCCCCACAGCAGCGCCGTCGGGATCCCCGCGAAGAGCGCGACCGCCGCAAGCCGCGCCCGGATCCACGGCCCGAGCGCCCCGCCCTGCAGGAGGATCAGCCCCTCGATCCCGCGATCCCGTTCGTACCCCCGGAGGTCGAAGGTGAGGACGATCACGACCAGCGGGAGGAGGAAGGAGAGAACGAAGGCCAGATCCATCACCCCGAGGGCCTGCCGCGCCGGGTTGGCGAGCTGCCGCCACTCGTCCGCGTCGAAGGGGGTCGCGAGTCGACTGAGCCGAACCATGTTCGAGCGCACGTCCGAGACGCCGACGCTGACCGCTGCCAGGGGCGCCGGCTCCATCCCGAGGTGGTGCGCCGCGTACCAGTCCGCCCAGAGCCCGGTGCGGATGTCGACCCAGGGCCGGGCCTCCGGTCCGACCCGCCCCTCGTCGAACCAGCCGAGCGCCTCCTCTTGCAGCGACGCCTGCCGGGCGGCGCCCTCCGCCAGATTGCTCTCGAGGACCGCCACGTGAGCACGTCCCACCTGGAGCGACCAGAGTCCCGCGGCGAGGTAGGTCGCGAGGGCGACGAGGCGAAGCGGCGAACGGAGGAGACGACGGGTCTCGCCGCGGAGTACGGTGGAGAGCATGGCGAATCCGTCAGGGCCTGTTCACGCTACGGAGTTCCCCACTGCCGAGGCCGTTTCGTCGGCTGGCCAGGAGGAGCGAGTGACGCGTAGCGCCGCTGGATGGGGCAGTGCTGGGAACCGCACTTCCCGATGAGCGAGTGAGGACGCCGCCAGCGGGCGAAACGGTCCGGCCCGGGAGGGTTGCGGCTGAAATCGCGCCCCTCCGCGTTGCTCGTCGCTCAGTTGACGCTGCCAAACCTCGCTCCTCCCATCTGGATGGGCATGATTTCAGTCGCAACAGCGGGGAGCCCCGTGGTGTGAACAGGCCCTAGATGGCACGGAGCCGGCGGCCGACCGCGGAGGTTCCCCCGATCACACCGAGGAGCCAGAAGAGGAGCACCGCCGCGTCCGGGAGTGCCGCGGAAAGCGTCTCGTCCAGCTGCGGCGGGGTGTAGGTGAAGTCCTCGATCGCGCGGTAGTACTCGGCATCCGCCGTCCACGACCAGTCCTCGTAGGCCGATCCTCCGTACGCGTGCTCTCGGTTGAGCTCCCCGATGAGGTCCCGACGGTAGCTCTCCGCCTGTTCCTGGAAGGAGAGCGAGGTCGCCAGGTCGGTCTCCGCGATGGCGGCGCTGAGGGAGCGGATCGCGAGGAAGGGGTCGAGCCACGACGTCGCGCGGACGACGCCCTGCTGCCGGTCCAGCGTCTCCCGTACCGCGCCGAAGTGGCGATCCCACACCTGGTTGCCGTACTCCTCGTCCGCCTGGAGCGCGATCCCGTCGAAGTTGATGGGGAGATCCTCGACCCGCTCGACTCCGTACTCCGCGAGCACCCGCTCCTCCAGGGCGGCGCGCCGTGCGTCGGCCGGATTGTGCCCGTCGAGCCCCTGCGCGCGGTCCTCGTCCTTCGCGAGTTCGAAGGCGACGCGCGTCGGGAGCGGGTGCATCGCATCGGCGGCCTGCCCGGCCACACGCGGCAGGATCACCGTCCACGCCAGCCAGAGGAGGAGGAGGGCGACCAGCGCCCCGCGACCATCGCGAGCCACGGCCGAGACCAGGACGGAGCCGAAGATGACGATCCCGAACCAGGCCGCGTACGACACGCCGAAGAGGAGGAGGCGCGTCGGATCGGGAAGGCCGCTCGTCATCGCCCCGAGCCCCGTGAAGCCGATCAGCGTCGCCACGAGGATCGCAACGGAGGCGAGCCACCACGCCAGCCCCTTCGCCAGGAGGAGTCGGGTCGGGTTGGCGCCCTGCACCAGAAGGAGCCGCAGTCGCCCGCTTTCCCGGTCCTCCACGACCGAGGAGAAGGTCCCGAAGACGAGGAGGAGGGGGAGGAGGACCTGCAGGATCAGCGCGGGCTGCAGCGATCCGAAACGAACGAGTGACCCCGAGAGCGAGGCCTGGGAGAAGCCCGGCTCGTTCTGCACGTGGCCCTCGAGGCGCAGGACGTTCCCCAGGAAGGGATCGATCCCCGGATCGAGGGCGGCCAGTCCACCCACCGGCTTGAAGGCGTAGGTCCCGAAGTGAGCTGCGGAGTGCGGGTTGTAGTCGCCGAGCCCCTCCCACTGCGATCGGCTGTTCGACACTGCCGCGGTCCGTGCGGCCTCCTGCCCGGACGTCCGGAGATGCCCGACCCAACCCGAGGCGAGGACCAGACCCGCCGAGACGGCCAGGAGGACGAGGAGCCTGCGGTCGCGGAAGAGGAGGGTGAACTCG
>JANQLR010000172.1 GCA_028280525.1 Longimicrobiales bacterium | reverse complement strand
CGCGGGGATGAGGGGGTGGGACGACTGCCCGCGCCGGAGCACGCGGCGAGGTGGCTGCTCCGGTGGGCGTGGGCGGAGGATGCGGCCGCGATCGAGGCGGACCTCACCGCCGAGACCGAGCCGACCGAGCGAGTCCGCTGGGCGTCGGTGCTCGGCGTGGTGCTCCACGGCCTGCGTCCGTCCGTCCGCCGCGACGGACGCCTCCTGCGTGAGCTGTCGACCGGGCCGCTGCGCCGCCTCTCCCGGTCCCGCCTTCGGCCCGGTCTGGCGCTGAAGCTGGCCGCACGGGGGCTCCGCCGGGATCCCCTCTCCTCCAGCGCGATCGTCGCCATCCTTGCCCTCGGACTGGCTGCGCCCACCGTCTTCTTCTCCCTCCTGTGGGGCGGAGGGCTTCGGCCCCTGCCGCTCCCCGACGGCCGACAGGTGGTCCGGGTCGATGCGGTCTCTCCGCGAACCGGCCGTGGCCTCACCCCGACCATCGCGGACTGGAGGACCCTCCCGGCCGCTGCAGGACTTCAGGGGCTCGAGGGCTTCGTCGACGCGCCCGCCACCATCCGGCTCGACGGCTGGGGAACGCTCCGTCTCGCCCGCGCGGAACTCACCCCCGGAGCGCTGTCCCTGCTGGGGGTGCTGCCGGCGGTCGGCCGGGTGCCGGAGCCCGAGGAGGGGCTCCTGCTCGGATGGTCGACGTGGCAGACCACCTTCGACGGGGATCCCGACGTCATCGGCGCTCCCGTGCAGGTGGACGGGGCTCCGATGACGATCGCCGGTGTGATGCCGGAGGGGTTCGGCTTCCCCACCCGGCACGACGCCTGGACCGTACTCGACCCGGGCGCGGGGGGAGGGGAGCGGCCGCTCACGCTCTTCGGCCGTCTCTCCAGAGGGGGCGACCCCGACCTCGTCGCCCTTCCGCTGACCGCGGCCTGGCGGGCTCGGGACGACCAGCGCGATCCGGAGGCGGCCGGGGGCACGATCATCGTTCGGGAGTTCACGCGAGGGCGGGGTGAGGGAGGGGAGGCGGCGCTCTTCTTCGGTCTGGTGGTCGTCGGGGTCGCGCTCCTGATCATCGCCTCCGTGAACGCGGCCCACCTCCTCCTGGTGCGCGCAATCGAACGCGTTCGCCTTCTCGGAATCCAGGCGGCACTCGGAGCCGGCCGTGCGCAGATCGCGCTGCAGCTCCTCCTCGAGTCGATCCTCCTGACGACGGCGGCGGGCGTCGCAGGGCTGGGGCTGACCTGGTTCGTCGTGGACTGGATCCAGCGCACCTCCGCGGAGAACTTCGGCTACTGGTGGATGCGGATGGAGGTGGAGCCCCCCGTCGTCCTCTTCGCCCTCCTCCTGGTCCTGGGTACGGCGGCGCTGGCCGGCCTCCTCCCGATCGTTCGCGTGCTCCGGCTCGACCTCCAGCAGGCGATGAAGACGGGGAGAGCGGCGGCGGGGCGCGAGGGATGGAGTCAGCGGGTCCTGACCACCGGGCAGCTGGCACTCTCCTGCACCGCGCTCACCGTGGCGGGGCTGACCTCGCTGTCGATCGCGACGGCCGCGGACTTCGGGGCGGACCTCCCGGCCGACGAGGTGGTCCTGGGGTCGGTCGCTCTCCCCTCGGAGGAGTTCGTGGACGAGGAGGCGCGGCGCCTCCGACGGGACGGCCTCGAAAGCGCGCTCGCCGTGCGCCTTCCCGGGCGCCGGCTCGCGGTCGCGAACAGCGCGCCCGGGTATCTCGAGCCCGGACGGCGCATGCGACGTCCCGGCCTCGGTTCACCCGACGATCCGCCGGAGGTGGTGGTCGCCGCCGAGGTCGGAGAGGGCTACTTCGACCTCTTCGACATCGGACTCGTGCGGGGCCGGACCTTCACGCCGGCGGACGATGTCGCCGCGCCTCCGGTGGCGATCGTGAACACCGCATGGGTGGAGCGATGGGCCGCGGGCCGGGACCCGCTCAGCCTCGACGTCGTGCTCCCCGCGACCGACTCGGTGCAGTCGATCCGCATCGTCGGCGTGGTGGAGACGGTTCGCGTCGGTCTTGGCGACCCGGAGCGCGACGCGCGCCTCTACCTTCCGGTCGCGCAGCGTCCGGTGGGGTCGCTCCTCGTGCTCGCCCGCTCGGCGACCGACCCTGTGGCCCGGATCCCGGAGCTCCGGCGGACGCTCGCCGAGATCGACCCCGGCCTCGCCCTCTCCGGAGCGCGGACTCTGGAGGAGGGGCACGCCTTCATGACGCGGGCCCAGCGCACCCTCTCCTCGCTGGCGGCGGGAGGCGGGTGGGCAGGCCTCGCGGTGGCCGCGGCGGGACTCTACGGGCTCCTCGCATTCCACGTCCGAAGCCGGCGACGGGAACTCGGCGTCCGCCTGTCGATGGGAGCGGACGGCCTTCGCCTCGGACGGGAGGTGGTGCAGAGGGCGCTTCGCCAGCTCCTGCCCGCAACCGCGATCGGGCTCGGTCTGGCCTGGCTCGGTGCGCCCGTCCTGGGCGGGATCCTCCTGGGCCTGAACCCGCGGGAGCCGGCCGTCTACGCGGGTGTCGCGGCGGTCTTCCTGGGCGTCGGGGTGCTGGCCAGCCTTCGTCCGGCGCTGACGGCCTCGCGGGTTCGCCCCGCCGAGATCCTTCGGGAGGATTGAGTCGATGACGCACGACCATCTGGGCGAGTTCGAGCACCTCGTCCTCCTCGCCGTCCTCCAGACGATGCCCGAGGCGTACGGGGTGCCGATCCGGCGCGAGATCGTGGAACGGACCGGTCGGGACACCTCCTTCGGAGCGGTCTACGCCACGGTGCGACGCCTCGAGCGGAAGGGTCTGGTCGAGTCGGAACTCGACGACGAGGAGGGGCGCGACGGCCCTGGTCGGCCCCGGAAGATGGTGCGGATCACCCCGGAGGGGCTCGACGCGCTGCAGGCCGCCCGGGGGCGGCTCAGCCGAATGGCCGAGGGGCTGGAAGAGCTGCTGGGCGGGGATCTCTGAGCGAAGCCGATAGGGAGCAATTTAAGATCCGTTAAAGATCTGCGGCCGCGATGCCGATAACCTGAGTCCCGACGGGTCCCAACCCTGTGATCGGGCTCTCACTCCGACATCGCCAGAGGCCAGCACCATGCTCCGTGGAAGCATTCAGAAGCTCGTGAAGTGGGCTTCGGAAGGGGACTCTCTCCCCGATTGTCCGGCCCTTCCCTCCGCGTCCTCGGAGGGGGGATTCGCCGTGATGCCCTCCTTCGGCTCGAACTCCGACGGCGGGACCGCCGTTCTGGAGCAGCCCGAGCCCCCCGCCGTCGCCGAGCTCCGCAAGGTCGCGCCGGGACAGATCGCGGTGACCGACCCGGCGGTCCGGAAGCGGATCGACTTCAACCAGCTCACCACCGACGATCTGGGGCTGATCGCCGCCTTCGGCGCCGAGTGCCGCGCAGCGCTGAACCCGCTGATCGACGACTTCTACGCCCACATCGGCGGGAACTCGGAGGCGCAGGCCATCATCGACGCGCACACCACGGTGGAGCGTCAGCGTCCGCGGATCATCCGCTACCTCGAGACGATGCTCACCGGGCGGATCGACGACGGATACGTGGCCGTCCGCCGACACGTCGGGAAGCTGCACGACGACATCGACCTCGACTCGAACTGGTACGTGGCGATGTACGAGGTGATTCGCCGCCACCTGTCCGAGGCCGTGCGGGTCGTGGCGCACCCGGAGCAGTCGAGGGCCTTCGATGCCGCGCTGGGGCGCGTGATCCAGCTCGACCTGGGGCTCGTGCTGACGGCGCTGACCGACTCCCGCGCCTCGAAGCTCGAGTCCGCACGACGCGAGTCGGACGCGCAGATCGAGGCGATCGGGCGCTCCAACGCCTCGATCGAGTTCACGCCGGACGGAACCGTGATCCGCGCCAACGAGAACTTCCTCCGCGCCGTAGGCTACCGGAGCGAGGAGATCGAGGGGCGGCATCACAGCACCTTCGTCGATCCGGCCGAAGTCAACTCGCGCGAGTACGAGCGGTTCTGGGAGGATCTGCGCGCCGGGAGGTCCTTCGAGGGGGAGGTGAAGCGGATCGGCCGGTCGGGGGACGAGGTCTGGCTCCAGGCCACCTACAACCCGGTGCTCGGTCCCGACGGCTCCGTCGAGAAGGTGATCAAGTACGCGCTGGACGTGACGGGGCGGAAGCAGGCGACCGGCCAGATCGGAGAGGCGCTGTCGGCGATGTCCCGCGGCGACCTCACCACGCGGTTGCCCGAGGATCTGCCGGGCGAGTTCGCGGAGCTGGCGAAGTCGCTCAACGCGACGGCCCAGGCGCTGGACTCTTCCCTCTGCCAGGTCTCCGCCGCCGCGGATCAGGTCGCGGCCGCGTCGGACGAGATCAGCGGGACGTCCCAGACGCTGGCACAGAACACGGCCGAGGCGGCGTCGACCCTCGAGGAGATCTCCTCGTCGCTTCAGGAGATCTCGTCCATGGCCGACCAGAACAAGGATCACTCGACCCGGGCCCATACGCTGGCCGACGACGCCCGCAGCCAGGCGGAGCGGGGCGTCGAGGGGATGAACAAGCTCTCGGAGGCCGTCTCCCGGATCCGATCGTCTGCCGACGAGACCGGGAAGATCGTGAAGACGATCGACGAGATCGCCTTCCAGACGAACCTGCTGGCGCTCAACGCCGCCGTCGAGGCGGCGCGTGCCGGAGACGCCGGGAAGGGCTTCGCCGTCGTTGCGGAGGAGGTGCGAAACCTCGCGATGCGCAGCGCCGAGGCGGCCAAGACCACCGCCGAGCTCATCGACGGCTCGATCGAGAACGCGAAGCAGGGCGTCGGCCTGAACGACGAGGTCCGCGAGATGCTTCAGCAGATCTCCGGGAAGATCCAGGATGTCACGACGGTCATGTCGGAGATCTCGGTGGGGTCGCGGCAGCAGAGTCAGGGCGTGGACCAGGTGGCCACTGCGCTGGAGCAGCTGAACTCCGGCACCCAGCGCACCGCCACGAATGCCGAGCAGTCGTCCGCGGCGTCGGAGCAGCTCACCGCGCAGGCAGGCGAGCTGCAGGACCTGGTGGCGGAGTTCTCGCTGACCGCACTCGAGGAGTCCCGCGGGCCCGTCCGCTCCCCCGTACGGAAGGGACGCCGGTCCCGCGCCGGGGGGAGGAACGGGGGCGGTCGTCCCCGTCGTGCCGCACGGGTGGCCGAGCCCGCCCACGACGCCGACGTCGAGGTCTTCGGGATGGATGACGAGGATCTGATGGTGCTCGAGGACTTCTGATGGCCGACGATCTGACGGATTTCGTGAACCTCGATGGAGGCCGTGCCACCGTTCTCCTTCCCGAGGCGGTGGGAGTGGCCGAGGCATCGACTCTGGCAGACGCCTGTCGCGAGGTCCTCGAGAGCGGCGGCGAAGTCGCCGTCGACGCGACCCGGTCGGAGCGCCTCCACGCGGCGGGCCTGCAGTGTCTGGTGGCGCTGAGCGTGGGGCTGTCCGAGCAGGGCAGGGCGCTGAGCTGGACGCCGGAGGTGCCCGACCGTCTCCAACAGCAGGCCGTACAGCTCGGACTCGTGTCCGCCCTGGGTCTCACCCCCACCGAACGGTGATCGACATGCGCGGAAAAGCCCTCGTCGTGGACGACTCCAACTCGATGCGGCAGATGGTGGCCTTCACCCTCGCCGAAGCAGGCTTCGACGTGATCGAGGCCGCAAACGGCAACGACGCACTGGCCAAGGCCACTGGCCCGGTTCAGCTGGTCATCACCGATCTGAACATGCCCGAGATGGATGGCATCACGCTGATCCGGTCGCTGCGGTCTCGCCCCGGCTTCCAGCACACGCCGATCCTCATGTTGACCACCGAGTCCCAGGCCTCGCGCAAGGCCGAAGGGAAGGCGGCGGGAGCGACGGGGTGGATCGTGAAGCCCTTCGATCCGGAGAAGCTCCTCAAGGTCCTCGATCGCGTTCTCGCCTAGAGGCAGGATCCGATGAACATCGATCTGGATCAGTTTCGCGGCGTCTTCCTGGACGAGGCTTCCGAGCATCTGTCTGCGCTGGAGCGCGGGCTCGTGCGTCTGGAGGAGGGCGACGCCGACGTTGGATCGCTGCTGGACGAGATCTTCCGCAGCGCCCACTCGATCAAGGGCGGCGCCGGCACCTTCGGTCTGGACGAGGTGTCGCGGCTGACCCACTCGATGGAGAGCGTACTGGACGTCCTCCGCGACGAGAAGCGGGCGCCGACCTCGGCGCAGGCGGACCTCCTCCTCTCCGCGGTCGATCACCTCCGTGACCTCCTCGACGGGGAGCCCGGGGGCGACTGGGAAGAGACGTCGCGCGCCCTCGTCGCCACGATCGCGACCGGTCCGACGCCCTCCGAGTCGTCGGAAGGCGAAGGCCCGGCGGAGGCGGTCGTCTCGGGCGGCTTTCGGATTCGTTTCTGGCCCGACCGCGACTTCTTCCTGGCCGGGGCCGACGTCTGGCCGCTGATCCGCGAGCTCCACACGCTCGGGGAGGTGGAGGCGAGCTGCGACGTCCGGGACCTCCCGCCGCTGGCGGAGCTCGACCCGGAGAAGACGTGGCTGGGCTGGGACATCGTGATCCGAGGTGAGGTGTCCCGAGAGGACCTCTTCGAGGTCTTCGAGTTCTACGAGGACGACTGCGAGCTCGAGATCGAGCCCCTCCTGGCCGAGCCCGTGACGGGGTCCGCCGAGGCCGGCGAGACGACGGAGACGGCCGACGCTCCGGCGGTGGAGACGACGTCTCCCCCTCCGACACCGTCCGGCAGCGCTCGCAGCGGGGCGCGCAGGGAGGGTGGCTCGATCCGTGTCGACACGATGAAGGTCGACGAGCTGGTGGACCTGGCCGGGGAGCTCGTCGTCGCGCACGCTCGCGTGAGCGAGCTGGTGGATCGATTCTCCATCGATCAGCTCGAGGAGCTGCGCCAGGCCGTGGCCACGCTGAGCCGGAGCACCCACGATCTCCAGGAGCAGGTCATGCGGGTTCGGATGCTCCCGCTCGCCCACCTCTTCTCGCGCTTCCCCCGCCTGATCCGGGACCTGGCGAACTCGCTGGGCAAGAAGATCCGTCTCGAGGTGGAGGGCGAGGAGACCGAGCTGGACAAGGGCGTCATCGAGCAGCTCGGCGATCCGCTGACCCACCTGCTTCGCAACTGCGCCGACCACGGGATCGAGTCGCCCGAGCTTCGCCGAGACGCCGGCAAGGAGGAGGAGGGAGTGATCCACATCTCCGCCTCCCACCGGGGCGGAAGCGTCGAGCTGGAGATCCGCGACGATGGCGCCGGACTGGATACGCAGCGGATCCACGCCAAGGCCGTCGAGAGCGGGCTGGTGGGTCCCGACGACGACCTCGCGGATGCTCAGATCCACAACCTCATCTTCCGGCCCGGATTCTCCACCGCCGAGGCGGTGTCCGATCTGTCGGGCCGAGGCGTGGGAATGGATGTCGTCCGTCGCAACGTCGAAGGATTCAACGGCTCCATCACCGTCGACAGCGTTCGAGGAGAGGGGTCGTCCTTCCGCATTCGCGTGCCCCTGACGCTCGCCATTCTGGACGGCCAGCGTCTGCGGGTGGGGGACCAGACCTTCATCATCCCCCTCCTCTCGGTCGTCGAGTCCTTCCAGCCTGCGCCGGAACAGGTCAAGCGCATTCAGGGCCGGGCGGACGTCCTTCTCTTCCGCGGGCAGACGACGCCGCTGGTGAATCTGGCCGACCTCTTCGAAGTGGCTCCGAGACGCTCGACCGAACCGGGGTCGAACCGCCGGGTCGTGGTCGTGGTGGAGACGGAACGCGGCCTCCTGGCCCTCGGCGTGGACGAACTCCTGTCCCAGTCCGCCGTCGTCATCAAGAACCTCGAGGCCAACTACCGGAAGATCCCGGGGATCATGGGGGCCACCATCCTGGGCGACGGCCGGGTCGGCCTGATCCTCGATGTGAACGAGGTCGACGCACTCCGGCGCCGCGATCGCGGTGCGCCGGTGGCCGCCTCGCCTTCCGCGGCCGTCGATCGAAACGCCACGTACGGCGTCCCGACCCCGACTCCTGAACTCCAACCCTCCACGATCCCATAGGAATCGAGCCATGCGGCCCAACATCCAGCACACCAGCACCGACGAAGCGTCCCAGGGACCCGTCCGCCAGTACCTCACCTTCGCCCTGGCCGGCGAGGAGTACGGTCTTCCGATCCTCACGGTACGGGAGATCAAGGGTCTGGGACCCCTGACGTCGGTTCCCAACTCACCGCCTCACGTCCGGGGGCTCATGAACCTCCGTGGCGCCGTGATCCCGGTGGTGGATCTCCGTTCGCGCTTCGGCCTCGAGAACGAGGAGTATCACCGCTACACCGTGGTGATCATCGTCTCCCACGGGGACAAGATCGCGGGGCTGGTCGTGGACGCCGTATCCGACGTGGTCCACCTGGCCGAGGATCAGATCGAGGACGCCACGACGCTGGATCTGGCCGTCTCGGAGTCGTCGCTGGAGGGGGTAGGCAAGGTGGGAGAGAAGCTGGTGCTCCTCCTCGATCTCGATGGACTTCTCAGCGCCGAGATCCACGATCTGCTCGAGGCGCGCGTCGCCTGATCGGGACCGGCGAGGTCCCTCACTTCCGTCGGGACGGACGATGCGCCGCGCTCTCCGTCAGGGCGGTAGACGTCAGTCGGGCCGGTAGACCCCCGGCTCGACGTACCGGAAGGGCACGTCGAGGGAGTTGAGGCTCTCCGAGAGGCCGACGAAGAGCAGTCCATCCTCGTGAAGGACCTCGTGGAAGCGGCGAACGAGTCGCTCCCGCGTTTCCATGTTGAAGTAGATCATGACGTTCCGGCAGAAGATGCCGTGAAACCGGTGCTTCATCGGCCAGGGACCCATGAGGTTGAGCCGGGCGGGGGACACCATCGATCGGAGGGCCCCGGAGACCACG
>JANQLR010000129.1 GCA_028280525.1 Longimicrobiales bacterium | reverse complement strand
TCGTCGAGGCGGTTCTGACCTTCTTCGGCTGACCGCAGGAGGCGTCCCTTCCGTGGAAGGGGCGTTCGCGACGAAGCGGGTGGAGGGGTCCGGCGCGGGTGCGTCGGGCCCCTTTTGCGTTCAAGCTGCTCACGCCGGCGGCGTCATCGCGCGCTCCCGACCGCGTACTATCTTGCGAGATCGGCCCCCGGGCCCGTGCACGACCGCAGCCCCGCACGATCATGTTCGACCTCCTCGTCGCCCCTCGCGCGTCTCTTCGTCCCCACGCCGGACGACTCGTCCTCCTCGCGGCCCTGATGATCGTTCCCACGCCCTCTGCCGCACAGACGGTCGAGGGCCGGGTGGCGGGGACCGAGGAGCGCGTCCTGGTCACGCTGGTTTCCGAGGATGCGCGTCTCCACTCCCGACGGGTCACCGATCGGACGGGGGCCTTCCAGCTCCCGGCACCCGGTGAGGGCCGCTACCGCATCCGCGTCGACCGCCCGGGGTACGAGTCGGGGCAATCCGAATGGGTGGAGGTTGCGGGGCGGGAGCGGGGCCAGGTCGTGGTCGACCTTCCCGAGACCCCGATCGATCTCGAGGCGCTTCCAATCCCTTCGCCGGGGAGCTGCCGTCCCGCGCTCGCCCTTCCGGATCGGCTCTCCGCGGCGTGGCGGGAGGCGGAGGAGGCGATGCGGCTCTTCGACTGGGCGGAGACCGCCGACCACGTCCTCTTCGACGCGCTCGTGCGCCAGCGACAGCTCGAGAACGACGGGTTCACCGTCCTTCGGGAGGAGGCGCCGCGGATGCGCGAGTCGGTCCTTCGGATCACCCCCCCCGAGGACGCCGACGACCTGGTCGAGCACGGGTTCATCCGCGAGGCCGAGGACGGGAGCTACCGGTACTTCGCGGTCACTCCCGAGGTGCTGCTCCACCCGCGCTTCCACCAGACCCACTGCTTCCGGCTGCAGGAGGGCGGAGAGGCGGTCCTGGGCATCGCGTTCGAGCCTCGAAATCCGGGAGCCGACCCGCGGCCGGACGTGGCGGGGATCCTCTGGGTCGACGCGGTCCAGGGGCTGCCCGTCCTCCTCGAATTCGAGTACCGGAACGTCGACCCGACCCTCGTTCCGCCCTCCGTCGGCGGGGAATCGATCTTCACCCGCTTTCCGGACGGGAGCTGGGCCTTCGCGGAGAGCTGGCAACGGCTCCCGGTCCTGCAGCTCCGCGAGGACATCGGTTCCGGGGCCGAGACGTGGTCGGTGATCGAGATCCTGGAGGAGCGGGTTCAGCTTCGACAGGCGCGGGTGGGGGAGGAGGTCTGGTCGGTCACGTCGCGCTCCGGCGAGATCACCGGCTCCGTCCTCGACCCACTGGGCGCGCCGGTTCGCGGGGCGGAGATCCGCGTGCTGGGGACCTCGTGGCGGGCCCGAACCGGTGAGGACGGGACCTTCTCGATCGACGGTCTCCTCGACGGGGCATATCGCGTCGCCGCCGAACACTCGAGCTTCGACGACCTGCCGCTCGCGCCGGAGGTCGCCACGGTCGAGCTCCGCGACGGCGTGGCCACGCCGACCCGCTTTGCGCCCCCCGTGCCGACGGTCGCGGCCGCGCGACTGTGTCAGAGTGCCACCCGCACCGGAGCCGCTGTGGCGCTGATCGGGCAGGTCCGGGATTCGATCTCGGGCGAGCCGCTCGTCGGGATCGGCGTCACCGTCCGCTTCACCGACCCTCGCCGGGAGGGCTCACCGCGACACGAGGCGCGGGTGACCTCCGGAGCGGGGGGCTACTACCTGTACTGCGACGCTCCCCCGGGGGAGCCGGTGCGACTCCGAGCCGAGACCCCGGGCGCCGATGGTTCGGACGACGTCCGCGTCTACGCCTCGAGGGAGGTGGTCCGGCAAGACCTCTCGGTCCGGCTGTCGACTCGCGCGCAGCCCACCGGCGTGTTCGGGATCATCCGGGACCAGGACAGCGGCGACCCCATCGAGCAGGCGCTCATCCGAATCCCGGAGGCCGATCGACAGGCGCTGACCGGGAGGAACGGTTTCTTCTCCATGCCGGATGTCACGCCCGGACTCTACGCCATCGAGGTGAGTCACATCGGCTACCGCGACCGCGAGATCGTGGTGCGGGTGGAGGGAGGCGCGGCGATGCAGGTGAACGTCGAGCTGAGGACCGACGCCATCCCGATCGAGGGGATCACCGTCTCGGTGCTCCCTCGACGCCTCTTCTCCGACATGGTCGACCTCCAGCACCGCATCGACCTCGGGTTCGGGGACTTCGTCATGCGCGAGGAGCTGCAGCTTCGCGGGGGGACGCTGGCCACCGCGCTGACGGGACGCGCCGGCGTCCGCGTCCTCACCGGGCCGACCCGCGCGGGGGAACGGTTCGTCGTCCTCCGCACGGCGAGGGATCTCAACTCCGGCGTGGGTGCGGGGGGTGCGGAGGTGCGAGGGGCCCCCGCGGCCGGGCCCGAAGCCTTCTCCTTCTGCTTCCCCGCCGTCTTCGTCGATGGTCGGCGCTGGAATCAGCGGAGGCTCGGCGGCATCGGGGACGAACCCGTCGATTTCACGCAGTTCATCACGGACGACATCGAGGCGGTGGAGATGTACAAGGGTTCGGCCTCGGTCCCAGGGGCCTTCGGTGGCGGCGGGGCGGCGTGCGGAGCCGTGGTGATCTGGACCCGACGGGGCGGACGCGAGGTGCGGAGTGAGCTGGGCTCCGGACGGGGCGGAGGCGAGGAGAGCGGAGGCGTGCAGCCGTGAGCGGGTTCGACGCGGCGGTCCGCTTTGCTCAGGAGCTGATTCGCATCCCCGGGCTCTCCGGCGAGGAGGGCGCGGTGAGCGCCCGTGTGGAGGCCGAGTTCCGGGCCCTCGGCTTCGAGGAGGTCCGCACCGACGACGTCGGCAACGTGATCGGGGTCGTCCGCGGGACCGGCTCCGGTCCGCGGGTCCTCCTCAACTGCCATCTGGACGTCGTGGCGGAGGGTGATCCGGAGGGGTGGGAGTACCCCCCCTTTTCCGGCGTGGTCGCCGAGGGTCACCTGCACGGTCGCGGGGCGATGGACATCAAGGGGCCTCTGGCGCTGCAGACGCACGTGGCGGCGGCCCTCCGGGGCCGGGCGACCGGGGACATCGTGGTCGCGCACACCGTGTACGAGGAGCGGGGAGGGCTCGGGATGGACCGCCTCCTGGCCGAGGACGCGGTGCATGCCGATCTCTGCATCATCGGGGAGTCGACCCACGGAGACGTCTGCATCGGACACCGGGGTCGCGCGGAGGTCGAGGTCGTCCTGGGCGGGCGGGCCGGACACGCCTCCGCCCCCGACCGGGCCCGCAACGCGCTGACGTACTTGCCCGAGGTCCTGCGCGGGATCGAGCGGGCCGCGGTGGACCTTCCGACCGATCCGGTCCTGGGGCCGTCCACCCTGGCGGCGACCTCGGTCGAGGTTCGCCCCGAGTCGCGGAACGTGATTCCGGACGAGGTGGTGGTGACGGTCGACTGGCGGATCCTCCCCGGGATGGGGGAGTCGGCCCTCCTCGACCGCATACGCGGGGCGGTCGAGGCCGCCCTCGGAACCTCGGTCAACGAGTGCGGCGTCACGGTGCGGATGGCGCGGGAACGTCAGCGCACGTGGACCGGTCGCGAGTTCGACTCGGGGCTCCTCACGCCGGGGTTCCTCACCGATCCGGGGGACCCGCTCGTCGTCGAGGCGTGCCGACTCGTCGGGCGACGCCGCTCCGAGGGACCGGCCGTCGCGCGACCGTGGACCTTCGCCACCGACGGAGGCTGGAGCTCGGGCGTCTACGGGATCCCCACCATCGGCTTCGCCCCCGGGGAGGAGCGGTACGCGCACACCAACCGCGAACGGCTCGACCTGGAGGAGGCCCGGTGGTGCTGGGATCGCTACCTGGAGCTGATCCCCGGGCTGCAGCTCGCTCTGGGCTGACCCGCGTGGGGCGCCGGGGCAGCGCTGGCCCACGTCGGGTCGAGGGTCCCCGGTTCCGGCCAGGGGTGGCCCGGGTCCGGTCGACCCGGGTCCACCCCCTACCGACTAGTCCGTCTCCTGCTGGCTCGGCAGGACGGGCGGCGTCGCCGTCTGGAGCATCTTCCGGTTCGCGGCCTTCAGCACCTGCTCCAGATCGAGCCCCAGCGAGCCGGCGAGCGTCTCCAGCGTTCCCAGCGCACCGTTGAGTCGCTGGTTCACCGCATTCGAGGTCGCGTTGCCGTCCCCCCCGTCGACGACGACGAGCCGATCGATGTCGATGCCGTCGACGGCCTGAACCGCCGTTCCGAGGAGCTCGGGGAGCTTCTCGGCGATGAAGACCGCGAAGGCCTGATCGCCCCCGGCGCTCACCTGCTCGTAGAGGAGTCGCAGCACCTCGACCTGCGCGCGGCCTCGCTCCAGGATCGGCGCCGCTTCGGCCTCCGCCTCCGCCTTCGCCGCCTCCCGGGCCGCGTTGGCCGGCTCGATCACGTCGGCGCGCAGGCGCTCCTGCTCCCGCGTCACGCGTCGGATCTCCAGCTCCCGCTGAGCCTCGACCTCGGCCTGCTCCGCCTTCACGCGGGCGGTCCGCTCGGCGATCTCTCCCTCCTCGTCGAGCTGGGCCTTCCGAACGCGGAGCGTGTTCTTCGCCTCCTCCACCGACACCTCGGTCTCGGCCTCCCGGACCTCGGCTCGCTTCCGCGCCTCGGCCTGCGCCTCCCGCGTGTCCGCCTCGGCCTGTGCCTCGGCGATCTCCGCCTCGCGGACCGCCTCCGCGGCCTTTCGTCGACCGATCGCCTCCAGGTAGCCCCTCTCGTCGGAGACGTTCTGGATCTTGAGCACGTCGAGCTGGAAGCCGAGCGACGCGAGGTCCTCACCCGCGTCCTCCGAGAGCGCCCGCGCGAAGCCGAGTCGGTCCTCGTTGACCTCCTCCGGCGTCAGCGTGGCGAGCACCCCGCGAAGGTTCCCCATGAGCGTGTCCCGAGCCAGAGCGCGGACCTCGTGCTCCGTCTTCCCGAGGAGGCGCTCCACCGCGTTGTTGAAGACCGTCTCCGGCTCCGAGGCGATCTTCACATTCGCGATCGCCTCCACGTTGAGGGGGATGTTCCCCTTCGAGAAGGCGTTGGTCACCGAGAGCTCGATGGGGATCGTCTCGAGGTTGACGTGCTGCACCTTCTCGACGATCGGGAGCCGCATGGTGCGCCCGCCGATCACCGATCGGTACCCGACCGACTGGCCGTCCGTGAGGGTTCGCGTGCGCCCGGTGATGACCGCCGCCCGGTTCGGGGGCACGATCACGATCAGCGCCCGAACGGTGGCGACCGCCGCAACGGCGACGAAGATGAGGACGACCGCGAGGATGGGGCCGACCGTCAGAAACTGCGAGAGGATATCCATGTCTGCTCCCTATGCTCCAGTTCGTCCCCACCCGCTTCGAGTACATCGGTGCGGGCGGGGTCGTTCATTCCGTTGTTCGGGTCAGCTGCCCCCGGTCAGTTCGCCCTCGTTGAGCGGCGCGACCCGGGCGATCCCCGAGCCGTCGATCTCCACCACCACGACCCGCGTCCACTCCTCGGGTGCTCCGGTCGCGGCCCCGTGCGGGAGCGCCCGTAGCGGCACCTCTCGACCCCCGCGCGCGACGATCACCGTGCCCGCGCTCGTCGGCGTGACCGGGAGGGTGACGCGGCCGACCGATCCCACGAGCGAGGCGTCGCCGGGGTGACTCCCCGAGTCGGTTCGCGCGAGCCATCGGAAGACGCCGGTGATGAGCGCTCCCGAGGTCAGGCCTCCCAGGACCGACGACGCGAGCGTCACCCCCGTCCCCACTCCGATCGCGGTGAGCAGGGACCCCGTCGCTCCAAAGCCGAAGAGCGTGTACACCAGCCCCCGGATCGAGAAGATCTTGGAGGCGGGATCCCCCGCGCCGTCGGCGTCGAGCTCGGTGTCGAAATCCACATCGACCTCGGCTTCCGCACCCTCTCCGCCGAAGAGGGAGAGGATGAGGAAGCCACCGCCGAGAACGAAGGCGAAGAGGTAGAGTCCGAGCATCGTCGACGTTCGAGTAAGGGGAGGCGCGCCCCGCTCTCACGGGATGTCGCCAAGCTATCGTGACGGGACCTCGAATGCAGCCGGTTTTCGCGGCCCGACTCCGAATTGACCGCCTCGGAGGGCGTGATTAGCCTCGGAGGCTGCGCCCGCTTCGGCGGGCGCCCCGAATGTCCTGCACCGGAGTACGCAGCCCGCCGGCGGAGCCTTCAGCGCCGTCCGCCCGTCGCGCCCACCTCCGAGGAACCCGGAACGCCATGCTCAAGGTCGGAATCGTCGGTCTGCCCAACGTGGGCAAGTCCTCTCTCTTCAATGCGTTGACCGCTGCGGGAGCCCCGTCGGAGAACTACCCGTTCTGCACGGTGGAGCCGAACGTCGGCACCGTGGAGGTCCCCGATCCCCGGCTGGAGACGATCCACGGCCTCTCCGCTTCGGCGAAGAGGGTCCCGACCGTCATGCAGTTCGTGGACATCGCGGGGCTGGTCGAGGGGGCGTCGGAGGGCGAGGGACTCGGGAACCAGTTCCTCGGCAACATCCGCGAGGTGGACGCCATCGCTCACGTCCTGCGCTGCTTCGACGACGACGACGTCACCCACGTCCTCGGATCCGTCGACCCGATCCGCGACAGGGGCGTCGTCGAGACCGAGCTGATCCTCGCCGATCTGGAGACGGTCGAGAACCGGCTGGCGAAGGTGGCGAAGAAGGCGAAGTCCGGGGAGAAGGAGGCGATCCGGGAAGCGGCCGTGCTCGAGAAGGCCCAGGCCGCGCTCTCCGAGGGCCGTGCCGTACGCGACCTCGACCTGGACGAGGAGCAGAGGAAGATCCTCCGCGGCTTTCAGCTCCTGACCTCCAAGCCGGTCCTATTCGTGGCAAACGTGGCCGAGTCGGATCTGCCCAGCGGAGAGAACGAGCGCGTCGCCCAGCTCCGAGCCCAGGTCGAGGCGGAGGGGTCGGGCCGGTTGATCACGATCTGCTCCGCGATCGAGTCCGAGCTCTCCGAACTCGACCCCGACGAGAAGGCGCTCTTCCTCGACGAACTCGGGCTCGAGGAGTCGGGGCTCGACCGCCTCATCCGGGAAGGGTACGCGCTGCTTGGGCTCCTGACCTTCTTCACGACCGGAGAGAAGGAGTCGCGCGCCTGGACGGTGAAGGCCGGAGCGACCGCGCCGAATGCCGCAGGGGTCATCCACACGGACTTCGAGCGGGGCTTCATCCGCGCCGAGACGGTTGGCTACGACGACTTCGTCGACGTGGGGTCGTGGAAGGACGCGAAGGAGCGCGGGATCCTGCGGGCCGAGGGGAAGGACTACCTCGTCAAGGACGGCGACATCATGCTCTTCCGCTTCAACGTCTGAGGTAGGCGCGATTCCCCCACCTGCGGGCTTCCCTGTTCGCTTCGCGAGCGCTTCGGCGAATCGATCGCGAGGCGAACCGACACCGAGTTTCGTCTTGGTCGAGTCGACCGTTGGGATTGCCCTGCGACCGCGCTCTAGGGCAACGACCCTGGTAGCTTGACCTCGGTCTCGTCGCTCGGTCCCACATCCCTCGATGGGGCGTGGGGCCGGGCGGCGACTCGGTCGACTCAGTCGGAGAAGGCTCTTGTCGCTAGTTCGTCGTGTTCGAGGCTTCTTCGGAGTCGTGTTCGCGTGTGCAGTCGCCGTCGTATTGCTCGGGGTTGTCGCACTCTCGGCTTCGATGGGGTTCGAGGGACCCCTGATGTGGGATGGGCAGTTCTGGACCGTGGCCATCCTGTCCATGCTGGCGATCGGTAGCATCGTCGGCGTCGTCGTTGCCACCGCGATTGCCGCAGTCGGTACTCGCGCAGAGAGAATGGCCCCGCTGTCTGCGGGCCTCGTCGGGGCCATGACGGGCGTAGCAGCCCTACTGGTGATGGACGCGTTTGGCCCCCTCTCGCTCTCGCTTCAAGGCACCGCCGTCTTCGCCGGGATTTCGGGTGTGCTGGCAGGAGGGCTTGTGTCGGTCTGGCGGCTCGCTACTCGTCGGGACCGGTTGGTGGGTGGCGAGGCGGGGCGGATGGTCGAGGGAGAGGTCCCGGCAGATATTGGGGACTGACCGGAGGATCGGGCGAGAACGCACGCTGCGGTTGGCGCCGCCGGGTCCACGAGCCCGTGCTCTCGGCCTCTTCCTCTGTGGGCACACCCGCGCAGGTCCGGCGAAGGACAGATCGGGTGCGCCTAATCACTCCGATCCTCAGCCCCTGGCGGACCCTCCGCTTCAACGTCTGAGGTAGGCCCGGTCCCCGACGTAGAGGATCCGCTGGCTCCCGGCGAGCACCGCGGTGAAGGCGAGCGAGCCGCCGTTCCTCTGTGCGATGTAGACGTTCCGGTCCGCGAGGATCAGCGGGACTTCCGCCTCGCCATCGAAGAGCGCCATCCCCGCCGTGCCCGAACGGAGTTCGAGGATGAGGTCGCCGTTCCGGTAGCGACCGGCCCACGACTCGTCGATGAGCTCTCCGGGGGGCATCGGCGCGGGGTCCTGCCCGAGGATGCCGAGCGCGAAGTGGACGTCCTGCTGGATCGCCTGCCGGACGGAGTTGGGTCCGTTCCCGTTCCCCCAGGCGAGGAGGACCGAGGACGCCTCCGGGTAGATCTCGAGCGAGACGGCGACGCCGTCCTCGTCGCGCGCCAGGGTGGCTCGTCGGAGTCCGTCGAAGCTGGCCACGCGCAGTCCGTCGGAGAAGACCGCTCCGATCGGCGTGTCCCGCAGCTGATCCCCGGGGGTCGACCCCCGGATCGCCCCGCCCATCCATGCCGCGACGAACTGCACGACGTCGGCGGGGGTCGTGTAGGCGATCGGCAGCGCGATGGCGGACGGTGGCACCGGCGAACCGAAGGGCTCCAGTACCCCCGCCATCTCCGCGAAGCCGGGATCGAAGCTGGTCCGCGACATCCCCAGCGGGGCGATGATCGCGAACTGCGCGATCTCCGCGAAGGTGGCGTTCAGTATCCGCTCGAGCGCCCTCGCCGCGACGGGGTAGGAGTAGCGCGACCAGGAGTAGAGCGACCCGGGAGGCGCGATGCGGGCGCTCTCCGGGAAGTCGTCGAGGAGCGTGTCCCACTCGACGCCCTCGGGCACCCGCGCATCGTCGAGGCCGGCGGTGTGCGAGAGGAGCTGGTCGAGCGTGACCGTCGCCAGCACCGGGGGCAGCTCCGCGATCATCGTCCCGAGTGAACGGTTGACGTCGATCTGCCCGGCGTCTGCGAGCGCGCGGATCGTCGCGGCAAGCATCAGGTCGGACAGTCCGCGGAAGGGGAAGAGGTACTGGGGGTTGAGCTGCTCCTCCGACCCTGCGGAGGGCGTGCCCCACGCCGCGAGCAGATCCATCTCCCCTTCGTAGAGCACCGCGGCACCGACCCCGCTCGTGTTCCCCACCAGATCGCTTCGCGCCGCGCGGTCGACGGCGGACATCTCGGAGGCGTCCACATCCGGATCCTGCGCGGCGAGCCCCGGGGAGGCGAGGTGCATGCCCAGCGCGAGCGTCGGAACCAGCAGCGTGAGAGTGCGCGAGAGAGAGCGGGGGGAGGACACCTGGAGACTCCGTCAGTACGTACGCGGATACCCGTATGGGCGATTAGGGAAGCGGATCGGGTGGGATTTCGCAACCTCGAGCGCCCCCATGACTTCACATACGCCACCGCCCGGGATATTTTTACAGGCTGTTCAATACGATCCCGCTCCACCCACGCCCGGAGCGCCGCAGCTCGGGCGACGACGGTGGGGCCCGTTCTGGTTCACGGACCGAGGGAGTTCCGATGCGGCTCTACGAAGTCGTCTACATCATCGATGCCACGCTCGACGAGGAGGCGGTCGCCGCCAAGGTCGAGAAGCATCACACCGTACTCACCGAGCAGGGTGGCGCCGTCCAGACGGTCGACCACTGGGGCATCCGCCAGCTCGCGTACCCGATCCGCCGTCAGCGCTCCGCCTTCTACGTCGTGGCGCACGTCGAGGCCGAGTCCGAGGGCCTTCCCGAGTTCGAGCGTCAGCTCAAGCTCGACGAGGAAGTCCTCCGCTACCTGGTCGTGCTCAACGAGGGCGAGCCGACCACCGGCGAGTCGCTCGTTGCCGAGCGTCCCCCGCGCGATGACGAGCCGACCGCGTCGGCCGACGACGACGAGGACGACGAGGACAAGGACGAGGACGACGACTCTCCGCCCGAGTTCAGCGGGGGCCGGGGTCGTCGTCGCCGTCACGAGGGTCCCATGATCACCCTCCTGAACTACAAGGACGTCGCCACCCTTTCGCGCTTCCTCACCGAGGGAGGGAAGATCCTCCCGAAGCGGACGACGAAGGTGACGGCGCGTTTCCAGCGGCAGCTGGGGTCGGCGGTGAAGCGCGCCCGCTACCTCGCGCTGATCCCGTACGTTCGGGACCACGAGGCCTGATCGCGTGACCGACCCGGCGGTCCGAGAGGAGCCCGCACCGGGCGCGGAGGCGCGAGGGGAGTGGCGGACCGCCCTTGCCCTGCTCCTCGTGATCCTCGGGACTTCGGTCGTCGGTCCCGGGATCCTCGCGGGCCTGCCCTTCATCGCACTCGTTGCGGTGTTGCCGGTGCCCCGGAAGCGGGCGCTCCTGCTCGCGGCCGCGATCGCCTTCCTCGTCTTCGGGGCGCGATCGGAGGACTCGATGTGGTACTTCGAGCGCGGCTGGGGCGTTCTGCTGAGCGGGTGGTTCCTCGGGATCACGCTTCGCTGGCCGGCCTGGTCGCTCACCTCCCGCGCGCTGGGTGCGGTGGGAGGCGCCGCGGCGGTCGCGGCGGCGGTCTTCGCGGCGCGTCCGGGGATGTGGTCGGCGGTCGACTGGCAGGTGAAGGACCGCCTGACGATGGGGGTTCAGCAGGCGCTGACCCTCCTGGAGCAGGCTCGGGAGGAGGCGCTGCCGTCCGCGCTCGAGACGTCGGTGCTGCGCACGGCGGAGGTGCAGGGGACGCTCTTCCCGGCCTTCCTCGGGCTCGCCTCGCTGGCGGGTCTGGGAGTGGCGTGGTGGGGGTACCGCCGGATCGCGGCCGGGCAGATGCCCGGGCTCGGTCGCCTGCGGGAGTTCCGATTCAACGATCAGCTGGTCTGGCTTCTGATCGGGGGACTGGCCTCGCTGATGGTCGGTGCGGAGGGCGTCGAGCGCGCGGGCTCGAACGCGGTGGTGTTCATGGGCGCCCTGTACGCCCTGAGAGGAGCAGCGGTCGTGCTCTTCCTGAACGGGGGGATCACCTTCTTCGGAGCGGTGATCGTGCTGATGGGTCTGCTCTTCGTGGCACCCATCCTGTTGGCTGGAGCCCTCCTGGTGGGGGTGAGCGATACATGGCTGGACGTGCGGAACCGAGTCCGCGAGTCCGAGAGCTGAGCAGTTTCCGAGGAGAGATCCGATGAAGGTCATTCTGAAGCAGGACATGGAGAACCTGGGCGAGTCCGGGACCGTGGTCGAGGTGAAGCCGGGGTACGCCCGCAACTACCTCCTCCCGCAGGGACTCGCCTACCCGGCCACCGAGGAGAACCTCGCCCGCGTCCAGGAGGAGCAGCGGCTCGCCGAGGAGGCGGCCAAGCGCGACTACCTGGAGGCGAAGCGCCGTGCCTCCCAGCTCGACAAGGTGTCGCTCACCTTCGAGGTGAACGCCGGCGAGGGCGGGAAGCTCTTCGGTTCCGTGACGAGCGGGGACATCGCCGAGAAGATCGTGGCCGAGGCCGACCTCGACTTCGAGTTCGACAAGCGCTCGATCCAGCTCGACGAGCCGATCAAGGAGCTCGGGACGATCGCAGTGGGGATCAAGCTCCACACCGAGGTCATCGCCGAGGTCGAGGTCGCCGTCGTGGCGGCCGAAGGCTGATCCAGCGGGAATCGGGACCCGGGGCGCGCCCCGGGTCCGCCCGCCCGGAGTCATCATGACCGACACGCCTGCACCCCCTTCGCCCGCGTCGCTTCCCGAGAAGATCCTCAGGGCGGGAGACTTCGCCCTGGAGCGGAAGGCCGACCAGGTCGTCGCCCTCGATCTGAGGGGGATCTCCACCGCGACCGACTTCTTCCTGCTCGCGAACGGGAACTCGGACATCCAGGTCCGGGCCATCGCGGAGCACGTCATCGACGAGCTCAAGAAGGAGGACGAGCGGCCGGCACACGTGGAGGGGCTCGACAGCGGTCGGTGGGTCCTCATCGACTACATCGACTTCGTCGTTCACGTCTTCCATCCGCAGGCGCGCGACTTCTATCAGCTCGAGGGGCTGTGGGGGGATGCTCCGCGGATCGTTCTGGACGACGATCCGGGAGTCGACGACTGACGTCGCAGCACCTCCAGGGCGCAGCTTGAGCCGATTGCCGCCGCCCCTGGGGCGGGGTACCATTCGGGGTTCGACCCGTCGGGGGCGCGGCTTGCCCGTCCGGCCCCGGCTCTCCCCCCAGTCTCTCCGACTCGTGAAGCGGTGATCGCTCGATGACCCCTCTCGATCCCGTCGTCGAACCCCTGGACCTCGACGTCGACACGCCAGCCCCGAATGTCGCGGAGAGCGGCACCCTCCTGCTGGCCTGGACGGATGGGGCCCGGGAGGACGGATGGGCCGCTCGCGCGGTGCTCGCCCTGGCCCGCGGCTGGCGGGAGGTGGGACGACGCGTTTTCCTCTGCGACGTCGGCCTGGAGGCGCCGAGCCTGCACGAGGTGGCCGGTATCCCGAATGGCGAGGGGATGTCCGATGCGCTGCGCTACGGCACCTCCTTTCGCAGGGTCGCACATCGCATCGAGCCCAACCTCTTCATTGCGACGGCGGGCACGTTGGCGGTCGACGCCGGTCGACTGCGGGCCGACGCCCGCTGGGAGACCTTCACCTCCGGATTCGTGGAGGCGGGGGCGCTCCTGATCCTCGCGGGACCTGCGGGAGGGGAGTCGATCGAACTCCTCGCCGGGCTCGCCTCCGAGACCCGGCTCCTCGCCGCACCGGGGGAGGGCGTTCCCGGGCCGCTCGCTGCGCACGTGTCGACGGTGATGCACCGGACCGACCGGCCGGAGCCGATGGAGGCGGACGACCGCGCGGTCGCCACCTCGTTGGAGTGGGATGAGCCGGAGGGGAGCCCCTCGCTCCACGCGGAGGAGGAGGAGGTCGCGGTCTGGACGCCCGGAGAGCTCGACCCGCCTGCGTTCGCGGACGACGCCGGCGAGGACGAGCCGATCCTGCTCGAGGACCTCGCGCCCGACGATCCGGCGGGGGACGCGATCGAGGTGGACGACCCGTCGATCGGGGGTACCGCCGAACTCGGCGAGGTCGGCCGCGATCCGCTCCTCTCCGGCGATCCTCTTTCTGCTGCGGAGGTGGCCCCGGTCGCCGATGCGGTCGACGCGTCCACCGACGCCGAGGAAGAGGTCCTCGGAATCGCGGACCTCGCCCCGGACGCGCCCGACCCGCTCGCTGCCGACGGCGGGCTCGAATGGGTCGAGCCGGAGCCCGATGCACCGGCGGCCGCGGACTCTCCGGAGGCCCGGTCGGACGCGGCGGAGGCCGAGGGGTCCGAGGACGTTCCGGCCGACGATGAACCGGCTCCCGCCCCAGCGATTGACGGACCCGTCGTCGCACCCGGCCCGGAGCCCGAGGCCCGGCGGGGCAGTGGCCGCACCCTCGTCCTCCTCCTTCTGCTCGTGATCGTTGCGACCGCCGCGGCCGCCTCGTTCGGTGTGATCGAGATCCCGGGCTTCCCGACGGCCTCCGCCGACGCCTCGGAGCCCGTCGCCGCCGACGCGCCCGCCGCGGTCGCCCCCGCCGCCGAGGGGTCGGAGGCCCCCACCTCCGAACCGGCCGAGCCGACGGTCGGGGTCGCGGCGTACGTCGTCGCCCTCGCCGCCTACGGGAACGCGACCGACGCGAACGAGGCGCGCGCCGAGTGGGAGGGGCGAATCGATGCGGCCGGCGTTCAGTTCATCCTCGCGCCGATCGAGGTCGACGACCGGCCCTTCTTCCGCCTGCTGGCCGGCCCGACCGAGGACGCCGAGGGGGCATCGGCCCTCGTGGAGCGGCTCGCGGAGGCGACGGGCGCCGACGGCTCGCAGTGGATCGTCCGGGAGACCCGGCTCGCCTTCCTCCTCGGGGAGACCCGGGGCCGCGAGGCGGCCGATCAGCGCGTCTCCGTCCTGGAGAGCCTCGGGATTCCGGCGCACGTCCTCCAGGTGCCGTACTCCGACGGATCGAAGCTCTTCCGCGTCTACGCCGGCGCCTACGCCTCCGAGGCGGAGGGCGAGTACCTCCGGTCCCTCCTCGCCGCGCAGGACATCACGAACGCCGAGCTCACGGAGCGTCTCGGAGCCGTGGGCGGATGAAGCTCAGCGCCCTCAAGGTGCACGGCTTCAAGTCGTTCGCCGACTCCACCGAGGTGAAGTTCCACGACGGCGTCACCGCCATCGTCGGACCGAACGGGTGCGGGAAGTCGAACATCTCCGACGCGATCCGCTGGGTCCTCGGTGAACAGCGTCCGACGGCGATCCGCGGCGCCAAGATGGAGGAGGCGATCTTCCAGGGGAGCGTCCACCGTCGCCCGGTGAACCGGGGTTCGGTGACGATGACGGTCACCAACGAGGACGGAGCGCTCCCGGTCCCCTTCGAGGAGGTCGAGATCAGCCGGACCGTCTTCCGGGACGGGGGGAGCGACTACGCGATCAACCGCTCGAACGTGCGGCTGAAGGACGTGGTCGACCTGACGCGCGACACCGGCCTCGGCGCCGGGGCGAACGTCATCGAGAACCGGATGATCGACGCGATCCTCTCCGATCGCGCGGACGAGCGCCGCGGCCTCTTCGAGGAGGCGGCCGGGATCGGGAAGTACAAGGACCGCCGGAAGGCGGCGCTCCGCCGGCTCGAGCGGGCCGAGATGGATCTGCAGCGCCTCGAGGACGTCATCGCCGAGGTCCAGTCGAAGGTGCGCTCCCTCGCCCGGCAGAAGGGGAAGGCCGAGCGCTACCTCGAGTACCGCACCCGCCGCCTCGCCGTGGAGGTTGCCGTCGTGCGGAATCAGCTGGAGACGCTCGGCGCCCGCCTCGCGGAGGTGACCCGACTCCTGGAGGGTGATCTGCAGAGCGGGGAGGGGAAGATCGCCGAGGTTCGCGCGGCCGAGGCCGAGTTCGAGGCGCTCCGCCTGCAGCAGGTCGATGCGCAGAAGGCCCGCGCCGCGGCGGCCGGCGCCCTCGACGAGATCCGGACCGCCCTCGTGAAGTGGGAGCGCGACCTCGCCGTCGCCGACGAGCGCGCCACCTACGCACGGCGCCGGCTCGACCGGATCGGCGACGAGCGGGGCGAGGCGACGGTCCGGGTCGAGGAGACGGGTCGGGAGATCGAGATCCTGGAGGACGACGGGGAGACGCTCGGCGCCGAACTCGCCGAGGTCGAGCGGGAACTCGCGGAGCGCCGCTCCGCCGCCGACGAGGTGCGAGCCCGTCTTCAGAGCGCCCGCGCCGACCTCGAGTCTGTGGAGGCGCGCGAGCGCGACATCGCCCGCCGCGGGGCCCAGCTGGAAGGAGACGCGCAGGCCGCCGAGGCGCAGGCCGCGGAGCTGGGCCGCCGGCTCGAGCGGCTCACCCGGGAGATGGAGGAGACCTCCGACGCCCTCGTCGACCTCGAAGAGCAGGGCGACCTCTTCTCGGGTCGTCTGGACGCGCTCCAGTCCGAGCTCGACGCGGCGCGCGAGGCGTCCGCATCGGCGGACGCGCGGGTGCGGACGGCCCGCGAGGCGCTGGAGACCGCACGGCGCGCCGAGATGGAGGCCTCCGACACCGCACAGACCCTCCGAGCCCGCCGCGCCGCCCTCGAGGCGCTCGCGCGGGACCGGGAGGGGATGGAGCCGGTGCTGCAGTCGGTCCTCGACGCGGGGGTCGACGGGGTGCACGGCGTGCTGGTCGACTTCCTCGAGGCCGACGCCGAACTCGCGCGCGCAGTCGAGGCGTGGCTCGGGCCGGCCGCGCGCGGTCTGGTCGTCCGCGACGCCGCGGCCGCCGGCGCGGTCCGGCGGTGGTTCGGAAGCGAGTGGACGAAGGGGGGCGGGCTGATCGTCCTCCCCCTCGATCGCGCCCCGGAGACCGGGGCCCCGGGGTCGCTGCTGGAGACGGTCCGTGTCGTCGGTGAGGGTGCCCCCTGGGTGCGGGCCCTTCTCGCCGGCGTCGACGTGGTCGAGGAGGACGACCTTCTGGAGAGCTCCGGGGCCCGCGTCACCCGCTCGGGCGCCTCCGTCGAGGCGAACGGCATCGTCCGGATCGGCAACCCGACCGGCGAGACCGGCATCCTAGAGCGGAAGGACCGGCTCCGCCGACTCGAGTCGGAGTGTGCGGCCGCCGATGAGGCCGCCGAGGCGGCCCGTACCGCCCGGGAGGGTGCGCAGGAGGAGGTTCGCGGGGCGGAGGCGGCGCTCGAGACGTCGCGCGCAGCCTTTCGCGAGGCCGAGGACACCTGGCGAGGAGCCTCCGCGGAGGTTGCCGCTGCGGTCGATCGACGGGAGCGGATGGATCGTCACCGCGACGAGCTCGCCCGGCAGGTCGAGGGCACGCGCGCCGCCCAGTCTCGCGCCTCTGAGCGCGCCCGAGAGGCACTCGCCGACCGGGAGGCCCTCGTCGGCGAGGAGGTGGGGATGGGGTCGGCCCGGAGCGAGGCGCGCGCCCGCCTCGAGGAGGTCCAGGAGGCGTGGGAGGTCGCCCGCGCCGAGCAGTCCCGCCTGGAGGTCCAGGCGACCCGGCTCCAAGGGGAGGTCTCCCGACTCGGTGACCGGCTCGGCAACCTCCGGCAGAGCCGCGCCGCCTCTCAGGCCCGCCTCGACGGCCTGGATCGCGAAGAGCGGGAGCTGCACGCCGAACTCGAGACGGTCGAGGGGATTCGCGCCCGAGGCGCGGAGGAGACCCAGCTCCTCTTCGGGCGCCGGGAGTCGGCCGAGGCCGAGCTTCGGCAGCGCGACGAGGCGCTCCAGGGCGTCGCAGGCGCGATGGAGGCCGCCGAGCGGAAGGCGCGCACCGCCCGCCAGGAGGAGCGGGAGGCGCTCGACCGGCGGCACCGTCTGGAGCTCGAACAGCAGGAGCTCGACGGACGGATCGGTCGCATTCAGGAGCGTCTCGAGGGCGAGTGGGGTCGACCGCTCGCCGCCCTCCTGGAGGAAGCGGAGCCGGTCGAGGGCGAGCCGGAGGCGCTCCGCGAGGAGCTCAAGGAGATCTTCGTCGCGCTCGAGAAGATCGGGCCGGTGAACATGCTCGCCGTCGAGGAGCACCGGGAGGAGTCCGAGCGGCTCGCCTTCCTGACGGAGCAGCACGCCGACCTGGTGAAGGCCCGCAACGACCTCAAGTCGGCGATCCGGGAGATCAACGAGACGGCCACGACGCTCTTCCACGAGACCTTCCAGGAGATCCGCGACAACTTCCGGAAGGTGCACCAGCGGCTCTTCGAGGGGGGCGAGGCCGACATCTGGCTCGCCGACGATGAGGACCCGCTCGAGTCGCCGATCGAGATCCACGCCTCGCCCCGGGGGAAGAAGACGCAGCGGATCGACCTGCTGTCGGGTGGAGAGCGAGCGCTGACGGCGCTCTCCCTCCTCTTCGCCATCTACCTGGTGAAGCCGTCGCCCTTCTGCGTCCTGGACGAGGTGGACGCCCCGCTCGACGAGAACAACATCGGGCGCTTCATCCGCCTCCTGAGGGACTTCTCCCGGAGCACGCAGTTCGTCGTCATCACCCACAATCCGCGCACGATCGAGGCCGCGGACTGGATCTACGGGGTGACGATGGAGGAGCCGGGGGTGAGCACGATCGTGGGCGCCCGACTGGAGGACGCGCTCGAGCAGGCCGCCGCCGGCGCCGCCTGACGAGGCGAGGGGATCGCCGGCTTCGCGGCGCCGTGCGCGAGGGGCAGATCCCCACGGGGCCGGCCCTCCCGGCCATGCCCCCGCCCCGCCCCCCGGGCGAAGCTGACGGTGTGACCTTCGACCCCTCTCCCGCCCGACGCCCGCCCTCCTCCGCGCCCGACTCCACCACGGCGCGGGGGCGCCGCTTCGAGGCGGCGGCCGCCCGATACCTCGAGGCCGCAGGCTGGCAGGTGGTCGGGCGGAACGTCCGCGCGGGGCGGCTGGAGATCGACCTGATCATCCGTCGGGGACGGATCGTTGCCTTCGTCGAGGTGAAGGGGCGGGCCGGTCGGGGGACGGGCCACCCTCTCGAGGCGATCACGCATCGCAAACGAAGAGACGTGGGTCGAGTGGCGCGCCAATGGATCCGGAACCACGGCCGACCTGGAGAGTGCTACCGCTTCGACGCGGTTGCGGTGACGCCGACGCGCGACGGCTGGTGGGTCGAGCACGTCGAGGATGCGTGGCGCGAGGTCCGATGATACCCTCGTGGCGGTAACCTGCTCGCCCTCCGCGAGACTGCCACCCGGCGGTCCCGCACCCCCTCGAACACCCCGCTGACACCCCCGCGATGCCCAGCAACGGCCCCTCCCGATCCGACGCGTCCGCCGACGGGAAGGGTGGGTCCCGGGGGCCCGCCAAGGGCGCCTCGGTGCGGACGCCCGGCTCCATCCTCTTCATCGCCGCGGCGCTCGTCGCGCTCGCGCTCGTCCCCCTCGGACTCGAGGTCCGGATCTCCACCTTCGAACGGGAGATCGAGGAGACCTTCGAACCGGCGATGGCGCTCGCCGCCGATGTGGCCTCGCTCCACGCGCGTCAGATGTCCCGCTTCCAGGAGTACCTGCTGACGGGCTCCGGCGCCGCCCGGCGCCAGTACGACCGGCTACGCCGCGAAGAGGACGACCTCGGCTCGGAGCTCCGCGCCGTCCTCGAGCCGATGGACATCCGGATCCGCGCCCTCTTCCTCCCCGTCTCGGACGCGAGCACCGCCTGGCAGCTGGGGCATCTCCCCGCGCTCGGAGGCATCGAGGGGCCCGAGGCCTTCCGCTCCCAGATCGCCGCGGACCGGGCCCGCTACGAGGCGCTCGTGCGGGCCGACGGGGAACTCCGGGACGCACTCGCCCGCGAAGTCGCGGTGGGGCGCCGCCGGGTGGACGAGGCCCGACGACTCGAGTGGGTCCTGACCTTCGCCCTCCTCGCCGTCGCCCTGGTCGCGACCTTCGCCGTCGCCGGGCTCGCCCGCCGCCAGCGCCGGCTGGTCCGGGAGGCCGAGGGACGTCGGGCGGAGGCCGTCCGCACCCGGCGCGAGGTCGACGCCATCCTGGCCGCCACCGCCGACGCCGTCCTCTCGATCGACCTCGAGGGACGGATCGAACGGATCAACCCCGCCGCAGAAAGGCTCCTGGGGTGGTCGGAGGTGGCCGCCCGGGGCCTGGAGCTTCGGCAGGTCCTCTCGACCCCCGGCGACGGCAGCGACCCGCCGACCTCGCCCGTCGAGGTCGCGCTCGAGGCGGGGGAGGTCGTGGACGGGAGGGAGAGCACGGTTTCGACCCGCGGAGGGCGGGAGACCCGCCCGGTGCTCTGGTCGCTCCGGCCCCTCATCGACGGACGGGACCGGCGCGGCGCCGTCCTGACCCTCGCAGACCTCACCGAGATCAAGGAGGCGGAGGCGCGCCTGCGCAGCGCCATCCGGGCGCGGGAGGAGGTGATGGCGGTGGTGTCGCACGACCTTCGGTCGCCCCTCGGGTCGGTCTCGGCGGCGACGGAGCTCCTCCTGGAGGTCCCGCTCGACGCGGAGGCGCGGGCCCGGCACCTGCGGGGCATCGAGCGCGCCACGGCGCGGATGAACCGGCTGATCGAGGACCTCCTCGACGTGGCGCGCATCGACGCGGGCCAGCTCTCGGTCCGTCCCCGCCCCGTCGACGTCGACGCCCTCGTCACGGCGACGCTGGAGGAGGCGCGTTCGGAGTCGCAGGAGCGGGAGGTGGGCCTGAGGCGCGTGGTCGAGGTCGGGGAGGCGCGTCCCCTGGTCGATCCGGATCGGGTGGGTCAGCTCCTGCAGAACCTGGTCGGCAACGCGCTGCGACACACCCCGCGAGGCGGAACGATCGAGGTGCGCGCGGTGCGGGAGGACGGTTCACTCCGGCTGGAGGTCGAGGATTCGGGGTGCGGGATTCCGGCGGATCACATCCCGCACCTCTTCGATCGATTCTGGCGACCGGAGGGGCAGGAGGGTGGGGGGGCTGGCCTGGGGCTCGCGATCGTGAAGGGGATCGTCGAGGCGCACGGCGGGGAGATCGAGGTGGAGAGCCGGCCGGGCACGGGAACCCGCTTCCGGGTGCGTCTCACCCCTTCGTGGACGCCCACCCCCGCAACTCCGACACCCGGTTCGTCGTGAACCGGCGTACTCCGAGGTCGTGGAGCGCGTCGGCGTCCGCGGTGTCGTCGACCGTCCACACCGCGAGGCCGACCCCGCGCGCTCGGGTGCGCGGCGCCAGATCCGGATCGGAGAGGAGCACCCGGTAGTCGAAGTCGATGAGGGCGCGGTCCGCACTCGCGTTCGCCCGCTTCATCGCGTCCACGAAGCGCTCCTCCTTCTCCACGATCCAGCCGAGACCGACGTCGGCATCCTGTCCTCCGATTCGATCGACGATCCCGTAGTCCATCGAGATGAAGTGGAGTCGGTCGGTCATCCCGGCCGCGCGCACGATGCGCGCCATCCGATCGAGGTCTTCCAGCTCGCGATACCCCTTCACCTCGGCGAAGACGGGTACGCGGGTCGGCGCGAGCAGGTCGAGCGCCTCCGCGAACGAGGGGATCCGCTCGCCCTTGAACTCCGGGGAGAACCACCGCCCGGCATCGAGCGCCTGCAGCTGCCCGAGCGTTCTGCGCCGGACCGGGCCGACGCCGTTCGTGGTCCGGCCCAGGTGAGGGTCGTGCAGGAGCACCGGCGTCCCGCACGAGGCGACCTGCAGGTCGAACTCGATGGCGTCGGCTCCCGCGTCGAGGGCGACGCGCAACGCCGCGAGGGTGTTCTCCGGGGCCACGGAGGAGTATCCGCGGTGGGCGATGACTTCGATCGGCACGGGAGGGCGCGGCGGGTGACGCAGGTCGGGGAGCCCGACAATGGCGCCCGGGGTCGGCGTGGGGCAAGCCCCCGGTCAGGCCTGGAGCGGGCCCATGACGGGGGTCTCTGCGAGGCCGCCGGACCCGAGGTAGTACAGGAGGAGCGTGGAGGCGGGAACGAAGTCCGAAACCGGCTCCTGACCGGCCTCCAGGTAGGTGACCGAGATGGCCGGCCCCTCGGAGTCCATGTCGTCGCCGTAGAGCCACACCCAAACCTTGTGCGCCCGATCCCCGTTCGCGCGCGCCCACGCCTCCCCGATCCTGGGGAGCGAGTGGCGCTCGACCGGCGCCTCGACCCGGACCTTGAGGCCGAGTCCGGCCTCGTCCAGGGTTTCGCTGATCAGTCTGGCTCGCATGGTGGAGAATCCGGTCTCGTGGGTTCGACCTCGACAACCCTGAGTCTCGGACGGTCCGGGGATCGCTTGAGCCCCCGTGACCGTCCCCGAATCTCCGTGGCGGGGAAGCCGTTGCAGCCCCGCGAACCGAACTCAGTCGGTGCCGGACGACCCGCTCGGGAGGGACGGCGCCGCCGGCTCCCCGGACTCCAGTCGACGGTCGAAGTCCTGCGCGTCCTTCACCTGGGACAGCTGGTGCTCGAGCGACTCGATCTGGCTCTCCAGGAGCGCCACGCGCCGCTCGGTGATCGCGACCGTGTCCTGAATGCGCTGGTCCTGGAAGAGCATCGCGAACGACTCCACCACCGGCTTGAGGGCGAAGCGGGCCGTGACCCCGGCGATCGGAATCAGGACGACGAGCATCCCCATCACGATGGCGACGATGCCGGTGATATCGATGGGCAGTACCTGCACGGCGTGTTCTCCTGGTCGAGGACCTCGTATGGTGTCTCGAAGGTGTCCGGGCACTTCGACCGCCGAGTCATCCGGCCCCGCGGCGTTGCTCGGATCCGGTCTCAGATCCGGACGTTCCAACTTCCTCCGGAGTTTCTCCGTCGGAGGATAGACCGCACGCACCGCTCTTCGCCATTCGGGCCGCCACGGAGCTGCTTCGGAGGTGCGACCGAGGGTGCGGTCACGGACGAGACACACGCTGAAACGTTCTCCGGGCTCGACTCGTCGGGAACCGACAGAGCCGGGAAGACTCGTACGCCGGGGCGCCTTCGGGGGCGCGCTCCTGCGGATATGCCGAACGACCCAACCCGCCCCCCGGTGTGGAGAGGATGACGATGAAGAGGTTCGGGACGTTCGCACTCCTGACGGCCGCGCTGCTGCTGCCGGGCGACCTGCACGCCCAGGACGATTGGGACGACCGCTGGGACCGGATCGCCGAGCGGATCGAGCGGGCGCTGGAGCGGGCCGCGGAGCAGACCGAGCGGGCGATGGAGCGGATGGAGGCGCGACTCGAGCGGTCGAATGGATGGAATCGCGGCGCGGACGGGGCGTGGGACTTCGACTTCGACTTCGATTTCGACTGGGACTCCGAGGACTGGTCCGGGTGGGATGATGACGCAGGGCCCCGCGTCGACGGCGAGGACTTCGAGTGGCGCGGGCGGGTCGACCGGGGAGACGTCCTCGAGATCAAGGGCGTCTCCGGAGAGGTCCGCGCCGTCCGCGGCTCCGGAAACGAGGTCGAGGTGATCGCGATCCGATCCGCACGTCGGTCCGACCCGGACGAGGTGTCGATCGAGGTGATCGAGCACCGTGGGGGGGTCACGCTCTGCGCGCTCTACCCGACGCCCTCCAACGCGCGTCGGGACAACGAATGCGGGGTCGGTGACGAGGGGCGGATGCAGACGCGCCGCAACGACACCCGCGTCGACTGGGAGATCCGCGTCCCGGCCGGGGTGGACTTCCACGTGCGCAACGTCAACGGCGACATCGAGGCGATGGAGCTCGAGTCCGACGTGCAGGTCCAGACGGTGAACGGGGACCTAAACGTCTCCACCACGGGGACGCTCGAGGGATCGACCGTGAACGGCTCCATCGAGGCCGCATTCGATCGGTTCACCCAGGACGCGACCTTCGAGACGGTGAACGGGCAGATCGACCTCGACCTTGCAGACGACGTGGACGCCCAGGTCGATGCCTCCTGGGTCAACGGCTCCTTCGAGTCGGATCTTCCCCTCCGCATCCGGGGCCGCATCGGCCGGCGAAGCGCGCGGGGGACGCTGGGCGACGGCGGGCCGGAGCTCCGGCTGCGCACGGTGAACGGGTCGATTCAGATCCGCTGACGACACCCCGCCCTGCGGGGAGACCTACGGACGACGGGAGGACGGAACGGTGAAGAGCAGAGCGAGTTGGGGACTGATCACGGGCGGGGTCGCGCTGGCAGCGATCGCCTGGGCGATGCCCGGTGCAGGCGCCGGGATGGCGGCGATCGGGCAGCAGGAGACGTACGAGCTCTCCGGAGATCGCGTCTCCATCTACAACATCGCCGGCGAGGTCGAGGTGGTGCGGGGATCGGGACGCGACGTGGTGGTCGAGGTGATGCGGGGTGGGGACGACGCCGACCGACTCTCCGTGGAGATCGACCGGATGCAGGGCCGCAACATGCTTCGGGTCATCTACCCCGACGACCAGGTCGTCTACTCGGAGGGCCGAGGGCGTTTCCGCACGGAGATGCGAGTGCGGGATGACGGCACCTTCGGTGGCGGCTGGGGCGACCGCGGTCGACGGACGCGGGTCCGCTCCGACGGGTCCGGGCTCGAGGCCCACGCGAATCTCCGGATCTCGATCCCGGCCGGTCGGAACGTGCACGTCTACCAGGCGGTGGGGAACGTCGACGTCCGCGATGTGGACGCCGATCTCCTCCTCGACACCCACGCCGGGGGCGTGACGGTCGACGAGGTCGACGGGGACGTCGAGGTCGACACCGGCTCCGGCGGGGTCCGGGTCACCGGCGTCCGCGGCAACGTTGGCGTCGACACCGGCTCCGGACACGTCGAGGTCCGGGACATCGAAGGGGACGAGGTCATCGTCGATACCGGCTCCGGTCATGTGGAGGGAACGGGGATCATCGCCCGCGATCTCGAGGTCGACACCGGTTCGGGACACGTCGAACTCGGGGCCGTCGAGGCGACGAACATTCTGGTGGATACCGGATCGGGCGGCGTCGAGCTCGAAGTGCTGCGCGACATCGACACCCTCACGGTCGACACCGGCTCGGGCTCGGTGACGCTGCACCTGCCCGCGGAACTCGGTGCGGAGATCGAGGCGGACACCGGCTCGGGAGGGATCGACATCGACATCCCCGTGGACGTCGAGCGGATGCGTCGGGACTACTTCCGGGGCACGGCCGGCGACGGGCGGGGCAGCATCGAGATCGACACCGGGTCCGGGCGGATCCGTCTGATCCAGCGATGAAGGGACCCGCGCACCGTTCCGGTAGCGCGAACAGGCCCTAGATCGAGGCCTCGGGCGGGAGCGACCGGCGGTTCGGGGGGAGGATCCAGAAGCGACTGCCGTCGTCTCCCTCCTCCACGCCGGCGCTCCCGCCGAGGCGCTCCATCCCCCAAG
>JANQLR010000115.1 GCA_028280525.1 Longimicrobiales bacterium | reverse complement strand
CGCGCCACCCCGAAGCAGGTGCGTCGGCTCTTCCGGCGAACGGTGCCGGTGGGAGTCGAGCACGGTACGGTCGGCGTCCTCGCCCGGGACGGGAAGATGTACGAGGTCACGACCTTCCGTCGGGATGTCGAGACCGATGGTCGCCACGCCGTGGTAGCCTTCTCCGATACGATCGAGGAAGACCTGGCTCGCCGGGACTTCACGATCAACGCCGTCGCCTGGCACGCGGAGCGGGGCACCTTCGACCCCTTCGACGGGATCGGGGACCTCGAGCGGGGCGTCGTGCGCACGGTGGGGGATCCGGCCGAGCGCTTCCGGGAGGATCGCCTCCGGATCCTGCGGGCCTTCCGCTTCGCGGGGCGACTCGGCTTCGAGATCGATGCCGCGACGTGGGAGGCGGCCCGGGACGGCGTGTCCGAGCTCGGGCGGCTCTCGGTCGAGCGGGTGCAGGAGGAGATCTGGAAGAACCTGGAGAGTGCGGATCCGTCGGTCGCGCTGCGGCTCTGGGAGGAGAGCGGGGCGCTCGCCGTCCTCGCCCCCGAGATCGTCGATCGCGCCGGGACGGCCGCGGAGGCCCTCCCCGTCGTCGCGCGACTCCCCCGGTGCAGACCCCTCCTGCGCTGGGTCGCGTGGATCCGGGGCGGCGGAGCCTCCGCCGACCTCTCCGCCGCCACGGGGCTGCGCGCCGCGTCGGACCGAGATGCGCGCGCGTCGATCGCGGCGGTGCAGCTCATGACCCGTCTCCGCTTCTCCAAGGCCCGGGTCGACCGATCCGGGCGGCTGATCGCCGCGGGCTGCGTACCCCCCGAGCCGGACGATGCGGAGGCGGGGCGGCGCTTCCTCGCCCGGGTCGGGCCGGAACTCCTCCCCGATCTCGTCCGACTCGCCTCGGCCTCGACAACGGAGGCGTCGGAGCGGGTCCGCCTCGCTCGCCGGGCGCGTGCACTGAGGGAGATCGGGGGTAGCGGAGTCCCGTTGCGCGTCCCCGACCTCCCCTTCGGCGGGAGGGAGCTGATCGCGATGGGGCATCGCCCCGGTCCGTACTTCGGCCGTCTCCTGGACCACCTCCTCGACCGGGTCCTGACGGACCCCGGCCTCGCGGCGCCGGAGACGCTCGCGACCCTCGCCGAGCAGTGGCTGGCGGAGGGTGCGGACGAGAAGGCTGAGGAGGGAACGGTGCGGGGCGAGAAGGCCGAGGAGAGAACGGCCGCCGGAGGGGGGAAGGCGGAAGACGGGGAGGCCGAAGCGCGGACGTCGGACGAGTGGGCCGACCGCGCGGCGTCGGTGCGGGATTCGGACCGGGACGGATGAGCGAGCCGGATCTCTTCGGATCGGAGCTCCCGGCGGCGGAGGCCTCCGTAGAATCGCTGGCGGGCGCCCCGCTCGCGGCCCGGATGCGCCCGCGCACTCTCGACGAGTTCCGCGGGCAGCGCCAGCTCCTCGGGGAGGGGAAGGCGCTCGCCGCCGTCCTCGCGGGAGAGGAGCCGAGCAGCATGATCCTCTGGGGGCCGCCGGGGAGCGGGAAGACCACGCTCGCGCGGCTGATTGCGAAGCGCGGTCGCGCCACCTTCGTCCCCTTCTCCGCCGTCACCGACGGGATCGGCCGGGTCCGTGAGATCGTCGCGCAGGCGGAGGTCCGGCTCGGTGCGACCGGGCGTCGCACGATCCTCTTCTGCGACGAAATCCACCGTTTCAACAAGGCGCAGCAAGACGCCTTTCTCCCCCACGTGGAGGCGGGCACCATCACCCTGATCGGAGCGACGACCGAGAATCCCTCCTTCGAGATCGTGCGCCCGCTCCTTTCCCGCGCGCCCGTCTACGTCCTGGAGCCGCTCTCCGCGGAGGAGATCGCGGAGATCCTGCGTGAGGCGCTCACCGACGAGGAGCGGGGTCTGGGCGGCGCGCGCGTCACGATGGAGGAGGAGGCGCTCCGGACCCTCGCGGAGCGGTCGGACGGCGACGCGCGTCGGGCGCTCGGGGCGCTCGAGGCGGCGGCCCGGCTCGCCGGACCGGGGGGAACGATCGACACCGAGATCGTGGCCGAGTCCCTCCAGCACCGCTTCGCCGTCTACGACAAGGGCGGCGAAGAGCACTACAACCTCATTTCGGCGCTCCACAAGGCGATCCGGGGAAGCGACCCGGACGCGGCGCTCTACTGGCTCGCGCGGATGATCGAGGGGGGCGACGACGGGCTCTACCTCGCGAGACGCATGGTTCGCATGGCGTCCGAGGACATCGGGCTCGCGGACCCGCAAGCGCTCCAGGTCGCCCTCGCGGCCCGGGACGCCTTCCACTTCCTGGGTGCGCCCGAGGGGGAGCTCGCGCTCGCCGAGGCGGCGGTCTACCTGGCGCTCGCTCCGAAGTCGAACCGCATCTACCGCGCCTGGAAGGAGGCGCGAACGGCGGCCCGCGACACCCCGGCGGCCCCGGTCCCGCTTCACATCCGGAACGCTCCGACCCGGCTGATGAAGGATCTGGGGTACGGATCGGGCTACCGGTACGACCCGGACACCGAGACGGGGGTCGCGGCTCAACGCTACCTCCCCGACGACCTCGAGGGGTCGACCTTCTACCGCCCGGGTCGTTTCGGCTTCGAGAAGACCCTCGCCGAGCGCATCGAATGGTTCGCGGCGAGGCGGCGCGAGGCGGCCGAGTCGGAGGCCGAGGGCCCTTCAGCCGGCGACGGCCCCTGATTATGGTGAGGCGCGCCGCTTCTGCGCGGCCCGTCGGGGCCCCGCACTCCACCTCCGGAGGGAGATCCCCATTCCGACGCAGCTGATCGAGAACCACCAACCGGTGGATCGCGCCGTTCTGGTGGGCGCCCCGACCCGGGACGTCTCCCCGCGTCTCGCGGAGGAGCACCTCCTGGAGCTGGGCCGGCTGACCGACACCGCGGGTGGCCGCGTGACGGCCATGGTGCGGCAGCGGATCGACGCCCCGAACCCCCGCACCTACATCGGTGAGGGGAAGGCCGAGGAGCTGCGCGAAGTCGTGCAGGAGCACGAGGCCGACCTCGTGATCTTCGACGAGGAGCTCTCCCCGGCACAGGGGAAGAACCTCGAGTCGATCACCGGCGTGCGGGTGATGGACCGACCGGAGTTGATCCTCGACATCTTCGCGACCCGCGCCCGCTCCAGCGAGGCGCGCATGCAGGTCGAGCTGGCGCAGCTCGAGTACCTGCTTCCCCGCCTCAAGCGCATGTGGACCCACCTGTCGCGGACGCGCGGAGGCATCGGGCTGCGCGGGCCGGGTGAGACGCAGCTCGAGACCGACCGGCGGCTCATCGGTCGCCGGATCGCCGATCTCCGACGGAAGCTCCAGCAGGTCGCGCTGGCGCGGGAGACGCAGCGCAAAGGGCGGGAAGGACTCTTCCGCGCGGCGCTCGTGGGGTACACCAACGCCGGGAAGTCCTCCCTCCTCCGGGCGCTCTCCGGCTCCGACGTCCTCGTCGAGGATCGGCTCTTCGCCACCCTCGACTCGACGACGCGGGAGATTGAGCTCACCCAGGGGCACACGGCGCTCCTCACCGACACCGTCGGCTTCATCCGCAAGCTCCCGCACCACCTGGTCGCCTCCTTCCGATCGACGCTCGAGGAGGCTCGCGAGGCGGACGTTCTTCTTCACGTGGTCGATGCCTCGCACCCCGACCGCGAGGAGCAGGTCGAGGTGGTCGACTCCGTCCTGACCGACCTCGATCTGCACACGCGCCCGCAGATCATGGTCTGGAACAAGACCGATCGACTGGCGCCCGGGGAACTCGACGCGCTCCGCGAACGGACGCGAGCCCTCGACCCGCGCCCCGCCGTCTTCCTCTCGGCGCACGAGCCGGAGACGCTCGAGCAGCTGCGTGACACCCTGACCGCTCGGCTGCTCGCCCGGTATGCGCACCTGCGACTCCGCCTCCCGCTCGGCGCCGGCGACGTGCTCGCCGTGATCCACCGCGAGGGGGAGCTCCTGGCGCAGGAGGTGGAGGACGGCGAGCTCGAGGTCGAGGCCCGCGTCCCGGTGGCGCTCGCCGGGCGGCTGAGGCAGCGTCCGGACGTCCGGGTGCTGAACGGCGCCTGATGGAGCGCGTCCACATCTTCGGCGCCGGTCGCATGGGGCTGGCGCTCGGGCAGGCGCTCGCCGAGGTGGAGGCGGTCGAGCGACTCGTCTTCTGCGGACGAACGCCGGACCCGCCGGTCCACCCGCTCTTCCTCACCGGCGTGGCCGAATGGGTCTACGGACTCGACCGACCGCCGCCGGACACCACCGCCGTCTTCCTGACGGTGCCCGAGTCCGACCTCCCGGAGATGGCGTGGGCGCTCGGTGGCCAGGGCCCGGTCGGCGCGCCGGTCCCGGCCTTTCACACCTCGCTGGGGTTGAGTACTGAGGTGCTGGCCCCGTTGCACGCGCAGGGGTACACCGTCGGGAGCTTCCATCCGCTGGTCCGCCTCGACCGGTCGCCGGAGGCGGGACGACGTCTCCTCGGCGCTCCGATCCTCGTCTCGGGTGAGCGGGGCGCGGCGGCCGCCGGCCGCCGCATCGCCCAGCTCCTGGGCGGGCGCGTTCTCGAACTGCCGGTGACCCGCCGACCAGCGGCCTCGGCGGCGGAGGCGCTGATCCTCCGCGCCGCGGG
>JANQLR010000097.1 GCA_028280525.1 Longimicrobiales bacterium | reverse complement strand
CTTGAGGAGATCCGCGCGGTCGAGGCCGGCGGCGCCGAGTGGATCCACGTCGACGTGATGGACGGCCACTTCGTCCCGAACATCACCCTCGGCCCGGCGATCACCGCTGCGGCCGACGCGGCCACGGAGCTCCCGCTCGACGTCCACCTGATGATCGAGTCGCCGGAGCGGTTCGTGGACGACTTCGTGCGGGCCGGCGCCGACGTGCTCACCGTGCATGCCGAGGCGTGTCCGCACCTGCACCGCGTGGTGCAGCAGATCCGCGAGGCGGGAGCCGCCCCGGGGGTGGCGCTCAACCCCGCCACACCGCTCTCGGCCGTCGAGGAGATCGCGCACGAGATCGACCTCCTCCTGATCATGACGGTCAACCCCGGCTTCGGGGGCCAGGCCTTCATCGAGAGCTCCCCGAACCGGATCGCCCGGGCCCGGGAACTCCTCGATCGGGTCGGTTCGCGCGCCCGCCTGGAGGTCGACGGCGGGGTCGGGGCGGGGAACGCAGCCGCGCTGGTCCGCGCCGGCGCAGATACCCTGGTCGCCGGCTCGGCGGTCTACGGCCATCCGAAGGGCCCCGGGGCGGGCGTCGAAGCGATCCGGCTCGCCCTCTCCGAGGGCCGTCCTGCCTGATTGCCGCACCTCGGTGCGGGTCCTACGTTTGCACGCATGACCGAACCCGCGCACGTGGAGCAGGCCTCCCTCGACCGACTCCTGGAGTGGGGCGGCTCGAAGCTCCTCCGTCAGATGGTGCGTCTCTTCGTCGAGAACGCCACCCATCGGATGGAGCAGATCGACGCGGGTCTCTCGTCGGACGACCTCGATGGGGTCGAACGCGGATCGCACTCCCTCAAGTCGAGTGCCGCGAACGTCGGCGCGATGATCGTCTCCCGCATCTCGGCCGGGATGGAGGACGCGGCGGAGAAGGGCGACTGGGACGCGATCCGAACCGCCCGCGCGGAACTGGGGGAGGCGCTGCCGGCCGCCACCCGCGAACTCGAACGCATTGCCGAAGAACTGGCTGAAGAGTCATGAAGCCCAAGATCGCCGTCGTAGAAGACAACCCGGACAACCGCCTCCTCGTCGAGGCGCTCCTGGATGATCAGTACGAACTCTCCGAGTTCGAGACGGGACGCGAAGCGGTGGAGGGGCTCGAGGCCGCCGACCCGGATCTCGTCCTCCTGGACATCTCGCTCCCGGAGATGGATGGGACGGAGGTCCTGAAGTGGCTCCGGGAGGAGTCGACGATCCGCGACCGCCCCGTGATCGCCCTGACGGCGCACGCAATGGCGGGCGATCGGGAGAAGTTCCTGGGTGCCGGCTTCAACGACTACGTGACGAAGCCGATCGTGGACGAGGACGTGCTCCTCGGAGCCATCGAACGGTGTCTGTCGAGCGGGAGCTGAGTCCCCTCCCGGGTTCCGATCCCGGGGCTCTGCCGTCACGCGAGGACGTGGCGGCGTCCATGGGGGCCCACGGGCTCCCGGGAGACCTCGCGCCGGCGCGCGCCACGATCTACTGGATCCTCGGACTCACCCTGACGCTCGCGTCGGTGCTGATCCCTGCGGGTCCGATCGACACGGGAGAGACGATCCTCTCCCCCCTGGTCGCGGAGGCCGCGTCCGTCACCCTGGCCATCGTGCTGGGTGCCCTCTCCCTCGTCCGCTACTACACGCGCCGGGAGCAGACCTACCTCTTCATCGGGAGCGGCTTCCTCGCGACTGCGGTCCTCGATGCCTTCCACGGACTCGTCTGGTCGCCGTGGTGGTATCAGACCGTCGACTCGACGACGATGGACCTGCAGGCGTGGACCTGGTTCCAGGGACGGCTCTTCCTCTCCCTCTTCCTCTTCGTCGGCGTCCTCGTGTGGCGACGGGAGAGCCAGGAGGAGGAGGAGGAGCGACCCGCGGTGGAGGGCGGGGAGGGCTCGGTCTACCTGACCGCGATCATCCTCTCGCTCACGATCGTGACCGTCTTCGGGCTCGGCGGGGCCGTCTTCTCCCTGGAGCTCCCGCCCGCGGTCTTCCCCGAGGCTGTGATCGCGCGACCCTGGGATCTCTTCCCGGCCTTCCTCTTCGCCCTCGCCTTCGCCGGCTACCTGATGAAGGGGGCGTGGCGCACCGACCAGTTCGAGCACTGGCTCCTCATCTCCCTCCTCCTGGGAGCGATCGGGGAGGCGGGCTTCATGTCGCGTGCGACCGGACCGGCCGACCTCCTCTTCGCCGGGGCCTACGTCCTCAAGATCGGGTCGTACGTCGCCGTCACCTGCGGTGTCATCATCTCGGTCTATGTCACGTCACGGCGCGAACATGCGGCGCTCCAGGCGATCCAGGGGATGAACTCCACCCTCGCCCGCGAGGTCTCGGTGCGGCGTGAGGCGGAGGCGGTCCTGCAGCGGAGCGAGGAGCGGCTGCAGAGCTTCCTCGACACCGCCCACGACCTGATCCAGAGCACCGGACCGGACGGCCGGATCCTGTACGTGAATCGCGCGTGGGAGCAGACGCTCGGCTACACCCGCTCCGAGCTCCGCGACCTGCGACTCCCCGACCTGATTCATCCGGAGCAGCGCGAGCTGGTGATGGACGGCTTCGCGCGCATCCTCGAGGGCGACTCGGTCGGCCGGATGGAGCTGCGCCTGATCACCCGGGACGGAGGCGTGGTCACCTGCTCCGGGGCGGCGACCCGCCACGTCGTCGACGGCCGGGCCGTCGCGACCCAGGCGATCCTCCGCGACGTGACCCAGCAGCGCGCGGCGGAACGCGACCTGGCCGAATCGCGGGCGAACCTGGCCGCCGTCATCGAGAGCACAGGCGACACCATCTGGTCGGTGGACCGCCGGCTGCGGCTCGTCACCTTCAACCCCGCCTTCGCCCTCTTCGTGGAGGCGCGCACCGGGCGGGAACCCTCCCAGGGGATGCTCCCGGAGGAGCTCTTCCCGCCGCAGGAGGCCGTCTGGTACCGCGAGATCTACCAGCGCGTGCTGGGCGGGGAGCGGTTCACGGAGCAGCACGCGGAGGATCTCGGCTCGGAGGTGCGCGTCTTCGAGGTCACGGGAAACCCGGTCGCGGGGGAGGGCGGACTCGCCGGCGCCGTGATGTTCGGCAAGGACGTCACCCGGCGGGTGCGGGCGGAAGAGGCGCTCCGGATGGCCAAGGACGAGGCCGAGGCCGCGAACCGTGCGAAGAGCGAGTTCCTGGCGAACATGAGCCACGAGCTGCGCACCCCGCTCAACTCGGTCATCGGCTTCGCCAACATCCTCCTCAAGAACAAGGCCGGGAACCTCGAGAAGAAGGACCTGGGCTTCCTCGACCGCATCCTCTCGAACGGCCGGCACCTCCTCGCGCTCATCAACGAGGTGCTCGACCTCGCCAAGGTCGAGGCCGGGCGGATGGAGCTCGACATCGAAGAGGCCGACCTCTCCCTTCTGGTCGAGGAGACCGTCGCGCAACTCGAGGGGCAGGCGCACGAGAAGAATGTCCGCGTTCTCGCGGACGTCCCCGACCACGCCGTCGACCCGGTCGAGACCGACCCGCCGAAGCTGAAGCAGGTCCTGATCAATCTGGTCGGGAACGCGCTCAAGTTCTCCGAGGGCGGCACCGTGACGATCCGGCTCGAGGCGGAGGGTCCGCGCGCGACCGGAATCGCGGTGCAGGACACCGGCATCGGGATCCCGGAAGACCGCCTGAAGGCGATCTTCGACGCCTTCGCCCAGGCCGACGGGAGCACCTCGCGGCGCTACGGGGGCACCGGGCTCGGACTGACGATCTCGAAGTCGATCTGCCAGCTCCTCGGCTACGATCTCACGGTGGAGTCCGAGGTCGACATCGGCTCGACCTTCCGGGTCGTCATGAGCGGCGCGCACCGACCGGAGCGGCCGGTGGGACGCACGTCGCCGCGGGCCGCTCCGCCGAAGCCGACCGCGGCGATCCCGGCGGCGGGGTCCGCGCCGGGATCGCCGCGATTTCCGCGCAGGCGGGGACGGCCCCGGCCCGGGAGGAGACCGAGCTGGAGCGCTCGCTGAACGCCGCCCGGGATTCGGTGAGCGAGGCGCTGGGCGGGCTCGCGCCGGGCGAGGAGCACACCGTCCTCGTCATCGACGATGAATCGGACTCCCGGGTCCTCATGTCCCAGCACCTTCAGGAGTTCGGCTGCCGGGTCATCACCGCGGCGTCGGCCGCGGAGGGTATCCGCATCGCGCGACGGGAGCGCCCCAGTTTGATCACGCTGGACCTGATGATGCCGGACATGACCGGCTGGGACACGCTCAAGCTCCTGAAGGAGGATGCCGACCTTAGAAACATACCGGTCGTCGTCGTGTCCATCGTCGCGTCCGAGGGGAGGAGCCGACTCCTGGGAGCGGTTGACCTCCTGACCAAACCGGTGGAACGTGAAGATCTGTTGAGAGTAGTCTGGCGGAATCTCGTGCGGACCGGAGGGGGTCGCGTATTGGTGATCGAAGACGACGGGGACACGCGGGAACTCCTCACACAGCTCCTCGAGTCCGCCGGGCTCGAGGTCGAGACGGCCGACAACGGGATCGAGGGACTTCACAAGGTCGAGACGACCACGCCGGATGCGGTCCTTCTGGACCTGATGATGCCGGTCATGGACGGGATGACCTTCCTGGAGAAGCTGCGGGAGAACCCGTACCATACGGGCCTTCCCGTCATCGTACTGACCGCCAAGGAGCTGTCGCGCGGTGAGCGGGAGTTCCTCGCGGACAAGGCGTCGACGGTGATCCCGAAGGGGGACCGGGTCGAGAAACGGCTCCACGACGCCCTGGGCGCCATCCTCCCCATCGACACCGAGACCGACGCATGACCGCCGAACAGGTCGTCCTGATCGTCGAGCCCGACGTCTCTTTCGCCCTCGAGGTGACCACGGAGCTCGAGTCGAGGGGGATCCACGTCGAGCGCGTCGCCCGCGGCGACGCCGTGCTCGAGGCGCTGGCCATCTCCGCGCCGGATCTGGTGATCCTGGACCTCGTCCTCTCGCGGATGGACGGACGTACCGTCCTGCGGGAGCTCCGCGAGCACCCCGCGACCGCGAACATCCCGATCGTCGCCCTCGGGCGCGCCGTCGGAGACTCCCTCCGCGACGAGGCCTTCGCCCTCGGAGCCGACGCCTACTTCGATCGCCCCATCGCACCCACCGAGCTGTGCGCGCGGGTGATGGAGCGGCTCGAGCGTCAGATGGCGATGCGGACGCCCTCGCGGAAGGACATCATCACCGGGGTTCTGAACCGCGCCGCCGCGGTCGAGGACGCCTGGGCGCTGATCGCCGGGGACGGGCTCGAGGGAATTCTCCTGATCGACACCGACGGGATCACCAAGGTGCGCGAGGCGGCCGGGTGGGCCTCGGCCGAGTACGTCCTGGTCGAGGTCGCCCGGCGCCTCCGCGCGGTGGCGCCGGAGGAGGTGCGGGTCGCCCGCTGGGAGGGGGACACCTTCGTCCTCCTCGTTCCGCGGTCGAGTCGCTTCGACCCCGAGGGGATCTCGGAGTCGTGCATCGAGGTGGTCGCGCGGGGCGACTTCCGGGCGCCCGACGGCGTCGAGTATCCCGTTTCCATCTCGTGCGGGTGGGCACAGGCCGACGCCGACGCCTACCTGGCCACGCTGATGAACGTCGCGCGGCGGCGCGTCTTCCGGGCGCAGGAGCAGGGTGGGAACCGCTTCGACATGGGCGAGTCCACCATCGACGACGCGCCGGTCCGGACGTACACCGTCCTGGTGGCGGAGGACGACCCCGTGGCCGCGACGCTCGTCGAGCATCACCTCCTCTCCGAGGGCTTCTCGGTGCGGCGCTACGGCGACGGCGCCTCCGCGCTCGCCGGGGCGATCGAGCACCGGCCGGACCTCGTCCTGCTCGATGTGAAGATGCCGATCATGGACGGCTTCGAGGCGCTCGAGCGACTTCGCGCGACGCCGGCGGTCGCCCGCATCCCGATCATGATGCTGACCGGGCTCGGAAACGACTCCGACCTGGTGCGCGCCTTCGATCTCGGCGCCGACGACTACATGGTCAAACCCTTCTCCCCACCGGAGTTGGCCGCCCGCATCCGCCGGCTCCTGCGCCGGGGCTGACCCGGCACACCCACCCCCCCGGCGGGTACCCGGGGGCCATGAGTCCCTTCGACACCCCCCCGGCGGCCGACCGGCTCCGGATCCTGCTCGACCGCCCCCCCGCGCCCGACGCCGCGTACGTCCTGTACTGGATGACCGCGAATCGTCGGCTCCGCTGGAACTGGGCGCTCGATCGAGCCCTCGAGTGGTCGCGCCGCCTCGGCCTCCCCCTCCTGATCTTCGAGCCGCTCGGCGTCGAATACCCGTACGCCTCGATCCGGCTGCACCGCTTCGCGCTCGACGGAATGCGGGACCACCGGGATGCGCTCCGCGACTCGCCCGTCGGCTACCTTCCCTGGGTCGAGCGGGAGCGAGGGGAGGGGAGGGGACTCCTGGCGGCGCTCGCCGCACGCGCCGCGGTGGTCGTCGGGGACGACCTTCCCGGCTTCATCCAGCCGGGCCTCCTGCGCGGCGCGGTCCGGGGTCTGACCGTCCGGCTGGAGGTCGTCGATGCCGCTGGCGTGGTCCCGCTCCGCTTCCCCGGCCGGACCTTCACGACGGCGTACTCCTTCCGTCGCTGGCTCCAGAAGAACCTCCGGGAGTTCCTCGCCTCCCGTCCCTTCGCCGAGATCGAGGACGACGGCCTTTCGGTCTTCCCGGGCCTTCCCGTGGAGGTCACCGCGCGCTGGCCCGTCGCCTCGGACGCGCTCCTGGACGCCTCCGAGGGCCTCGAGGCGCTCCCGATCGATCATCGGGTCCCGATCGTGGCGGAGAGCCCGGGTGGCCCCGTGGAAGCCCACAGGCGGCTCGACGTCTTCCTCCGGGAGCGGATCGACCGCTACGGCGAGCGGAATCACCCGGACGTCGAGGCGGCTTCGACGCTCTCCCCCTGGCTGCACTGGGGGCACCTGGCCGCCCACGAGGTGGTCCAGACCGTTCTGGACCGCGAGGGGTGGACGCCCGCCCGGCTCGCCGAGGAGGCGGCGGGGAAGCGAGAGGGGTGGTGGGGGCTCTCCGAGGGGGCCGAAGGCTTCCTCGACGAGATCCTGACCTGGCGGGAGATCGGCCTGAACGGGGCGGCCACGATCCCCGACCCGAAGTCGTGGGGGAGCCTGCCCGAGTGGGCCCGCGTGACGATGGAAGCGCACGCGGCCGACCCGAGGCCGGGCGACTACTCCCTCGACGAGCTGCGCGACGCCCGCACGGAGGATCCGATCTGGAACGCCGCACAGCGCCAGCTCCGGCAGGACGGCATCATCCACAACTACCTGCGGATGCTCTGGGGGAAGAAGATCCTCGAGTGGAGCGCAACGCCGCAGGAGGCGCTCGAGATCCTCTTCGAGCTGAATGACCGCTACGCCCTCGACGGGCGCGACGCCAACTCCATCTCGGGGATCATGTGGACGTTGGGTCGCTACGACCGGGGCTGGCCCGAGCGCGCCGTCTTCGGGAAGGTGCGCTCCATGAGCTCCGACTCGACGCGCCGCAAGCTCCAGCTGAAGGGCTACCTGAACCGCTACGGGCCGAACGCCGGCCGTCAACTCGAATTCGATGCCGAAGAGTAGCTTCCGCTCCCGTCTCTCCGTCTCCGCGGAGACCGCCTTCGACTGGCACGAACGCGCCGGCGCCTTCGAGCGCCTCACCCCGCCGTGGGAGGAGGTGCGCGTCGTCGAGCGGAAGGGCGGGATCCGAGAGGGCGACACCGCCTCGCTCCGGGTGAAGAAGGGCCCCGTCGAGCTGGCCTGGGAGGTCGTCCACCGCGACTTCGAGTACGGGAGGCGCTTCGTGGACGAGCAGGTGAAGGGCCCCTTCGCGAAGTGGGTCCACGAACACCGCTTCGTCCCCGACGGGCCGGACGCCAGCTGGATGGAGGACGAGATCGAGTGGGAGGCGCCACTCGGGGCGGCCGGAGAGATCTTCGGAGCGCCCGTCGTCGAGCGCGACCTGAAACGGCTCTTCCGCTTCCGGCACCACCGGCTCGCCGAGGACCTCGCCCTGCACGACGCCTTCTCGGACCTCCCGCGACGCCGCGTGGCGATCACCGGCGCCTCCGGGATGATGGGGCGACAGCTGCAGCACCTCCTGACCACCGGCGGCCACGAGGTCGTCCGCATGGTTCGGAGTCGCGAGGCGGCGCAGTCTCCGGGCACCGCCTTCTGGAGCATTGCGGAGGGCGAGGTCGACCTGGAGGCGCTCCGCGGCGTCGACGTGGTCGTGCACCTGGCCGGGGAGACGATCAATGCGGTCCGGTGGACCGCGGCGAAGAAGCGGGCGATCCGCGACTCCCGCGTCGAGGGCACCCGCCTCCTGGCCGAGAAGCTCGCCGGCTTCCCCGACGGCCCGAGAGCCCTGGTGTGCGCCTCCGCGGTCGGGGTCTACGGGAACCGGGGCGATGAACTGCTCGACGAGGACGCACGCCCGGGGAAGGGCTTCCTGGCGGAGACCGTCGTGGAGTGGGAGGGGGCTGCCCGGCGCGCGGAGGGTGCGGGCCTGCGGGTGGTGAAGGTCCGGATGGGGGTGGTCCTCTCGGAGACCGGTGGGGCGCTCCCGAAGATGCTCTGGGCCTTCAAGAGCGGGCTCGCCGGCCGGATCGGGAAGGGTCGCCAGTACGTGCCGTGGATCGATCTCGACGACGCGACCGGGCTTCTGTATCACGCGGCAATGGACCCGGGCCTGAAGGGCGTCCTCAACGGTGTGGCGCCGAACCCGGTGACCAACGCGGCCTTCACCGACATCCTCGGGCGCGTCCTTCGCCGCCCTACCGTGGTGCCCGTGCCGTCCTTTGCCGTGCGCACGGCGCTCGGGGAGATGGGGGAGGAGCTGCTGCTGGCGAGTCAGCGGGTTTCGCCGCGGCGGACGCTCGAGAGCGGGTACCGCTTTCGCTTCACCGATCTCGAGGCGTCCCTGCGGCACCAGCTGGGGCGGGAGGAGGGGTAGTGGGGCTCGTTCCGCCATCGCATCGCCCTCTACGATCCCCGACCCTCCAAATTGGAGGGGGCGGGGGGTGGGAAGGGTCGCCGCCTCAGTCGCCCGCCACCGGCACCGTCCCCTCCTCCTCGACGTCCTCCCCCGCCTCGGCCGGCCCGATCGGGTACCCGCCCTTCGCCATGAGCTCCTTCAGGGCGACCTCGTAGTTCGGTCCCTGCCCCTGCATGAAGCGGGTCGAGCCCTTCTCGGTCCAGTCCCACTGGTCCTCGAGGCCCAGATCCTCGGCGATGCACCCATACGTCGTCTCCGCGGAGAGGACCACGCCGGGCACCCCGGCGCCGGGGTGCGTCCCCGCACCGACCAGGTAGAGTCCCTCGACGTCCTCGCTCCGGTTCTGCGGCCGGAAGTACGCCGTCTGCGTGATCTTCGGCTCCACGGCGAAGGCATTCCCGTCCGTCGCGTTCAGCTCGGTGGTGAAGTCGTCCGGGGTCATGACGTGGAGCACCTCGAGATTCTCCTGCAGCCCCTCGAGGCCCCAGTCCTCCAAGAAGTCGAGCACCTTCTTCGTGAAGGGCTCCTTCAGCTTCGACCAGTCGAGTCCGCTCCGGTTGTTCGCGACCGGGATCAGGACGTACATGCTCTCGCACCCCTCGGGCGCCATCCCGGGGTCGGTGCGCGTCGGGGCGTGCACGTACATCGAGAAGTCGTCCGGCAGGATCCTCTTCCCGAAGATGTCCTGGATCAGCGCCTTGTACCGCTCGGCGAGGATGAGGGTGTGGTGCTCGAGCTGCGGGTACTGTCGCTTCACACCGAGGTAGAGGAGGAAGCACGACATGGTGAAGTCGATCTTCTCGACCTTCCGATCGGTCCACTTCTTCCGGTGCCTGCCGTCGATGAGATCGCGGTAGGTGTGTCCGATGTCCCCGTTCGAGGCCACGATGTCGGCGGGAATCACCTCGTCCCCGACCTCCACTCCCACGGCGCGGCCGTTCTCGACCTGGATCCGCGACACCTCGGCGGAGGTGCGCAGCTCACCGCCCAACTCCTCGAAGAGCCGGACCATCGCCTGCACCACCGCGTACATTCCGCCCCGGCTGAACCAGACGCCGCCCTCGTACTCGAGGTGCGGGATCATCAGGTAGACCGCCGGCGTGGTGAAGGGGTTTCCGCCCACGAAGAGCGGGTGGAAGGAGTAGACGAAGCGGGCGCGGAAGTCCTTGAAGTACTTGCGCACGAACATGTGCACCGGCTTCCACGCCCCGAGCTTCAGGATCTTCGGGATGAAGTCGATCATCGACCTCGGCGTGTCGAAGGGCTTCGAGCCGAGTCGATCCCCGATGATGGCGTCGTGGATCGGTGCGGTCTTCCGCCGGAACTCGTCGAAACGGTCCGCATCGCCCGGGTTGAACTTCCGGAGCTGCTCCTTCATCCGCTCCCCGTCCTGCACGTAGTCGAGGTGCGTGCCGTCGTGGAAGTAGATCCGGTAGTACGGGTCGAGCGGGATGAGGTCGACGTAGTCCGCGAAGCGCTTTCCGGCCGCCTGAAAGACCGAATCGACGATCCCCGGCGCGGTGATCAGGGAGGGCCCCATGTCGAAGACGTACCCCTTGTCGACGATCTGGTAGGCACGCCCCCCGGGCTTCTCGCGCTTCTCGAGGAGCGTCACCTGTACCCCGGCCGCCTGCAGCCGGATCGCCAGGGAGAGTCCTCCGAATCCACTTCCGATGACGACCGCGCGGCGGTCCTCGCTCGTCTTGCTCATGGGGTGGTGCCTCGTGCGAGGAGAGTGAGCTCCACGCGGGGTTCGTCCTGCCGAGTTGAGAAGTTCGTCGCCGGACCGTCGGGGCCGTTGGGGCCCTCCGCTCAGGCGTCCTGCGGGGCGAGGCTGGTGAGCCCGCCCGGAACCGGTCGGCGCCCGCGCAGCTCGCGCAGCGCACCGAACCCGAGAAGGAGCTTGCGGGTGAAGGAGGTGTGCGCCCGGAGCGTTCCGTTGTCGTACCCGTTCCGCCGGATCTCCTCCTGGATGCCCTGGTAGACCCTTGCCGCAACGGCGACGGGGCGGGCGTAGAAGGCGGGGAGCTCGGGGATGGCCTCGAAGGCGAGGTCGTAGTGGCGATCCGCGACCGCCATCAGACTCTCCGTCATGTCGATCCACCGGTCCGACACCTGACCCTGGCGCGCGACCGCGTCGACCGCCTCCGGCCCGAGGTTGAACTCCCGCAGGAGGCCGCGGGGGAGGTAGAGGCGGTCGTTCCGCCAATCCTCGCCGACGTCCCTCAGGATGTTGGTCAGCTGCATCGCGTGGCCCAGGGCGAAGGCCCGCTGCAGGAGCGCCTCGTCCCGGAGACCGAAGAGTTCGGTAATCCACCCGCCCACGACGGAGGCCACCCGATAGGTGTAGACCTCCAGATCCTGCATCCGCTCGTAGTGGACCGGCTCGAGGTCCATTCCGACGCCGGTGAGGAGCTCGTCCGCGTAGGAGAAGGGCACCTCCGCCCGCGCCATCTCGCCCATGACCGAGGCGAGGAGAGGGACTCCCACGTCCGCCCCCTCGTACGCCCTGCGAGACAGTCCCCGCCACACCTCCAGCCGCTGCCGGGCGATCTCCGGCGGGACATCCGCCTCGTCGACCAGATCGTCCGTGTAGCGGCAGAAGGCGTACACGCCCTCGATCTTGGCGCGGGCGGACGCCGGGAAGAGGCGGGAGGCGAAGCGGAAGGTCTTGCTGTTCTCCCCGAAGTAGGCCGGCCACTCGCTCGGGCCGCCCAGCCCTGCGGAGGTGGCGACGACCTCGGCCTCGACCGAGGCCGGCGTGGGCGCACCCGCCGACCGCACCCAGGCGGCCGACGCCCCGCTTCGCGCCTCTGCCCGGTACGCCGCGGTTGCGATTCGCATCCACCCGGCCAGGAGGCGCCCCAGCCGATCATCCGACTCGGGCACGAGCCGACGCTGCTCGGCGATCAGGGCCCGCGCCTCGTTCTCCAGCCGCTCGAGCGCCCGGAACATGACCGGCTCGTCGCCGTCGAAGAGCCGGGCCAGGAGCTCGGGTTCGCGGAGGTCGAAGGCGTCGATCCCGGCGAGGTGCAGCACGAAGGTCGTCTTCTGCTGGCGCCAGTCCTGAAGCGGCGGCTTCCCCAGGTCGGCGTGGACGCAGTAGTCCAGGAAGTCATCCAGCCGCTGGTAGAGCGCACCGACGCGGACCCCGAAGTCCACGAAGGAGCCCCGGTCGACCGTCAGTCCCTCTCCGATCCGGGTCGCGGCCAGCGCGGCGGCCGCCCCGAAAAGGGCGCCCGACTTCCCGCGGATGATCGACTCGTAGCTCTCGGGCGAGATGAGCGAGCCGGAGCAGCGAGCCTGCTCGATCTCGCCGGCGACGGTCCGTTCGGTCGCCTCGATGAAGGAGAGCAGGTAGCTCGGAGCCTCGGCCTGCGCGGCGACACGGTACGCCCCGGTCAGGTAATGGTCCCCGAGGACGAGGGCCGTGTCCACGCCCTTCGCCGCGACCAGCGACGGGTTGCCCCGGCGGGTCGCGGCGTCGTCCAGAATGTCGTCGTGCAGGAGGGAGGCCTCGTGCACCATCTGAATCGCGAGGGCGCCGAGCCAGAAGGCGGTGTCCGAGTCGTCGAGGCACGACGACGGGACCAGTGCGGCCGCGACGGCAGGGCGGAGGAGCTTCCCCTCGATCGGCGGAACGGGGATCCCCGATCCGACCAGCGTCTCTGCCGCTCGCACGATCGCGGAGCGAACCCGTTGCGACTCCGGAGCCGGAGCCGACGTGTCGGCGACCGACGTCACACGCCGCTCCCCGCCGGGGTCTGACTTCCGAGCGGGACGCCCCGTGGCGCCGCATCGCCCGCCCCTTCGTCGCGACCGCGGACGAAGCGTGCGAGGACGAACGCGGCGGCGAGTGCGGCGAGGGTGATGATCGTCGACCACCAGTAGCCCTTCACCGTGACCATCCCGAGGGGCATCAGGAGGATGACGAGATAGTACTGCGCCGCCCACCTCACCTCGACGCCCTCGGACCAGCCGTTCCAGTCGTCGATGAAGGAGAGCGCGGTCATCAGGACGAGCCCCGTGCCGTACCACCCCAGGATGTTCACCCAGGGCATTCCGTAGAAGGGCCCGGGGGTCTCCCAGATCCAGTAGTTGGTCGCGGCGCTCATCGCCGGGTCGAGGGCGAGGTCCCAGAGGACCAGGAGCCAGGTCGCGAAGAAGATCTTCTGCACCCGACGTCCGGGTCCCTGGAAGGTGTGGCGCGCGAGCACCCAGGACGGGGCCGACATCAGGAACCAGGAGATCGGGATCAGCCACGGGACCCGATCGAGGAGCCGCGGGCCGAGCATCTGCGTGTAGCGGTAGCCCGAGAAGGGGAAGCCGTACCCCGTGCCGATGTGCTCCGCCATGAAGGAGAGGACGAAGACGGCGGCGAACGCCGGGACCCAACGCGTGCCCGCGAACTTCCAGAATGCGAAGAGGAGGGCGACCCCCGAGACGATGATCTGACCGCGCGCGAACCACGGGAAGGAGTTCTGGAAGACGGCGATCGCCCACGGCTGCGAGGGGAGCCGCTCCGGGTGGAGTCCGAAGTTCCAGAAGCCCAGCAGGGCGATGACCGTGAAGGCGAGGAAGCCCCAGAGGGCAATCCGTTCGGCCCCGAGGCCGGCGCGGGATTCCATCAGTGGTGTCAGCCGTGTTTCAGTGCGAGCGGATCGGACTCGACGAACCCGGTGGAGAGTGCCTCCGACAGGTCGCCGAGCGCCCCGAACGTCCCGATGCGCGAGAAGGGCAGCGCGTCGTCGTCAAAGACTACCACTTCGCCCAGATCTCCGCCCAGCGCAAGGGAATAGGGCTGTGTGGAGTCGTAGAACTCGGAGAGGATGCGGACACAGCGCCGCATATCCGCTCCCGTGGCTGGCAACGAGAAGGAGACGCAGACGAGGTCGGCACCCCGGGAGCGCTGCATCGCGGCGAAGTCCTCGACCGGCACATCGGAGCCCAGGAAGAAGACGTCCCAGCCGCGGCGCTCCAGGAGGACACGCACGGCGAGTGCGCCGATCGAATGGCGGAGTCCCTCCATCGAGCCGATCACGGCGACGGGGCGATCGCCCTCCGCGGAGAGCCCGGTGGAGTCCCCATCCGGACCCCCGAGTTCGCGGAAGCGGATCAGTACCTCGATGAGGACCTCCGTCATCATGTGCTCCTCGCCGATCCGGAGCTGACCGTCCCGCCACGCCTGTCCGACCATGACGAGGAAGCCGCGGATGCCCTCGTCCACGAACCTCTCGAACGACACTCCCGGGTGCCGTCCCAGCTCGTAGAAGAGCCAGGTCAACCGCTTCATGTGCGCCCGGTCGAGCCACCCCATCGCGAGCGAGTGCACGCGGTGGAAGGAGCCCCCTTCGGCGGCCTGGCGGATCGCCGTCCAGACGTGCCCCTCGTACGGCGTGAAGTGCCGGAGAAAGGTCGGGATGTCCCGGTCTCTGGAGAGCTCGAGGAGATCGGTGAGGTGGATGCGGCGGTGGCCTCCTTCGGTCTTGTCGAAGGGGAGTTCGCCGTCGTTGCACCATCGCTTGACGGTGGACGCATGCACCGAGAGGAGTTCGGCTGCCTGCGTCGTCGTCAGGTAGAGGTCGGAATTGAAGTGTTCCACGAAGGGAGGGGCCCCCGGGCCCGCGATCGAGACGCGCGGGAAACGATCCTTTGCCCGCAATTGATCGCTTTATGCTCGCGAGCCCCGGAAAGGTTCCTGCACGAAGGCGCGAAAACCGCTCACTGAACGCTTTCCTCCACCGAACCCGCGTCGTCGAGCCATCGGCCCTCCTCGTCGAGCTGCGGATAGGGGTCTCCCGACTCGCGGAATCGCCGGGCTTCGCGGGGGTAGCACCACTCGAAGAGCCGCGCCGCGAAGAGCTCCGGCGGGATGCGGCTCTCGAGGTACATCCCGGCCGCTTCGCGCTGCCTTCGGGCCTCGTAGAGGAGGAGCGCGGTCGCCACGGAGACGTTCAGCGACTGGACCAGCCCCTCCATTGGAATGGTGACCGTCTGATCGGCCAGCCCGAGCGCCTCCTCGGAGATCCCGAAGAGCTCCGCACCCATCAGAACCGCCGTGGGGCGGGTGAAGTCCACCTCTCGATAGTCGATCGCCCCCGGGTCGAGGTGAGCCGCCACCACGGAGAACCCGCGCTCCCGGAGGTAGCGGAAGGCCTCCGCCGTGGAGTCGTGGCGACGGACCGGGACCCATCCGGCCGAACCCGCCGACGTCCCGAAGTGGGTGGGAAGGCGTCCGCGCGGGGGCACCACATGGGCCTCGAGGACCCCGGTCGCGTCGCAGTTGCGCAGGATGGCGGAGAAGTTGTGCGACTTGTTGACCCGCTCCATCAGGACGGTGAGGTCCGGCTGGCGACGGAGAAGCGCGGCCTTCAGGCGGCGAAATCGTTCGGGCGTCATGGCAGGGAGTCTGGACGGCGTCGACGCGGGGGGCAACGCGAGGAGGCGAGGGGGTCGCTGGATCTGGCCCGCCGGGGGTCGTACACTCGGGCGAACGCCCTCGCCGGGGTGGCGAAACGGTAAACGCAGGAGACTTAAAATCTTCCGGGCTTCGGCCCTTGCGGGTTCGAGTCCCGCCCCCGGCATTGCATGGATTCGCCCGGCGAGCCGACGCGGGTCTCGACCGGCCGCTCCCGGCTTGCGGGTGGAGCTGCGCGGGGCTGCGCCCTGCTCGCTCCGGCACGCCTCCCTCACCCCGCACGACCCCCGCATGAACCACACCGATCGCGAAACCGGCGCCTACTGGCGCGCCAACCTCCGGCTGGTCGGCCTCCTCCTCGTGGTGTGGGCGGCGGTGTCGTTCGGGGCGGGGGTGGTCTTCGTGGATGTCCTCAACCGCTTCACTCTGCCGGGCACCACATTCCCGCTCGGCTTCTGGTTCGCCCAGCAGGGGAGCATCTACGTCTTCGTTGCGCTGATCTTCGTCTACGTGGTGCGGATGAACGCCCTGGACCGGCGCTTCGGGGTCGACGAGGGGAGCGACGACGCCGGGGACCCGCAGGGGCCGGGGGCGGGTCGATGAACGTCCGGGCGTGGACCTTCGTGATGGTGGGGCTCTCCTTCGCCCTCTACATCGGCATCGCCGTCTGGTCCCGGGCGGGGAGCACGCGGGAGTTCTACGTGGCCGGGGGAGGGGTGTCGCCGCTCGCGAACGGGATGGCGACGGCGGCGGACTGGATGAGCGCCGCCCCCTTCATCTCGATGGCCGGGCTGATCTCCTTCATGGGGTACGACGGCTCGGTCTACCTGATGGGGTGGACCGGCGGGTACGTCCTCCTCGCCCTCCTCCTGGCGCCGTACCTGCGGAAGTTCGGGGCGTACACCGTCCCCGACTTCGTCGGCGACCGCTACTACTCGCAGACCGCCCGTGTCGTCGCGGTCGTGTGCGCGATCTTCGTCTCCTTCACCTACGTCGCGGGACAGATGCGGGGGGTGGGGATCGTCTTCGGACGGTTCCTGGAGGTCGACGTGACCACCGGGGTGTTCATCGGGATGGGCATCGTCTTCTTCTACGCCGTCCTGGGGGGGATGAAGGGGATCACCTACACCCAGGTCGCCCAGTACTGCGTCCTGATCTTCGCCTTCATGGTGCCCGCGATCTTCCTTTCGCTCATGATCGCCGGGACGCCGATCCCGCAGCTCGGCTTCGGCGGAACCGATGCCGGAGGCGTCGGCCTCCTCGAGCGCCTCGACGGGCTGCACCGCGAACTCGGCTTCGCGCCGTACACGGACGGGACCAAGTCGACGCTCGACGTCTTCTTCATCACCGCCGCGCTCATGGTGGGGACGGCGGGTCTGCCCCACGTCATCATCCGCTTCTACACCGTCCCCCGCGTGCGGGACGCGCGCATCTCGGTGGGGTGGGCGCTGATCTTCATCGCGGTCCTCTACACGACGGCGCCCGCGGTCGCGGTCTTCGCGCGCACGAACCTGCTCCACTCGGTGACCGACACGCCGTATGCCGAAGTCCCCGCCTGGTTCAGCAACTGGGAGGCGACCGGGCTCCTCACCTTCGAGGATCTGAACGGCGACGGGCGGATCCAGTACACCGGCCCCGCTTCATCCACACCGAACGAACTCCAGGTCGACCGCGACATCATGGTGCTCGCCAACCCCGAGATCGCCGAACTCCCCGACTGGGTGATCGGGCTGGTCGCCGCCGGGGGGCTGGCCGCGGCGCTCTCGACGGCCGCCGGACTCCTCCTCGTGGTCTCGAGCTCGGTGTCGCACGACCTCCTGAAACGGGCGCTCTACCCGACGATCTCCGAACGGGGCGAGCTGATCGCCGCCCGAGTCGCCGCCGGGGTCGCCGTCCTCTTCGCCGGCTACCTCGGAATCGATCCGCCCGGCTTCGTCGGCGAGGTCGTCGCCTTCGCCTTCGGACTCGCCGCATCCTCCTTCTTCCCGGCGATCATCCTCGGGATCTTCACGAAGCGCACGACCCGCGAGGGCGCGGTGGCCGGAATGCTGACCGGAATCCTCTTCACGGCCGCCTACATCGTGCGCTTCAAGTTCGTGAGCCCCGAACTCAACACACCGGAGCACTGGCTCCTGGGCATCTCGCCGGAGGGGATCGGGACGGTGGGGATGCTGCTGAACTTCGCGGTCGCGCTCGGCGTCTCCGCAGTCACACCGCGACCCCCGTCGGCGATCGGCTACATGGTCGACCGGATTCGGGTGCCGAAGGGGGCGGGGGAGGCCCACGAGATTCAGGCCTGAGGGCGCTTGCCGAAGGCGCTTGCCCGGCCACGGTGGAGGCGGGCGCGCGGTCCACGAACCCACGAATCCGGCGACTTCGGGGATCTGGCGGGACGCGCCATAGATCTGATATCGTGTTCTCATTAGCGAGGCGACAGATTGCCCCAGGAGAGATTCGGCGGTGTCCCGCATAGACGTCGAGGGAAGTCCGCGAGTTCGTCGGGTGGAGTGCGACGAGAAGCTGCGAACACCCGGCTTCGCCTGACCGACTTGAACGCCTCCGCCCGACGATGATGCCCCCTCGACGAGGTTCCCCAATGCCTACCGCGACGCGTGGCTCGAGCGGTTGGACCCGCGCCAGCGTCGCGACCCTCCTTTCCTTCCTTCTCACCACCGCCGGGTGTGAGCCGGTCGAGCGGCCGGGCGCGGGGCACGCGCGGATCCAAGTCGGGGAGAACGTGCTCGTCTCGGGCGACCAACGAGAGGCGGGGCACTCGGAGTACTTCGCCCACGCCGACCCGTCCGACTCGAACCGGATGGTCGTCTGCTCGATGATCGTCGATCCAACCCGGAGTCGACTGTCGAGCGGCGCCTACCTTTCCCACGACGGGGGGGCGACGTGGGGGATGGTGCTCAATGACACGATCTCGCGCTGGGGCACAACGTGGGACCCCGCCTGCACTTTCGGGCCGGAGGGTATGGCGTACTTCGCATCGCTCCCCGCCCGCGGGGATCCGCGGATCCCCTACGTCTCCCACGCCGGAACCCGTGTGTTCCGCTCTGCGGACGGGGGTCGGACGTGGAGCGAGCCCGTCCTCGCCCCCTTCATCGACAACGCCGACCTCGTGGTCGACTGGACGGACGGGCCGTACCGCGGACGCGTCTACGCAGTGGGTCTGCGCGTCCAGGAGAGGGAGGGGGAGCTCAACCGGCGGTACGTCTCGCTCATCTACTCCGCCGACTCCGGGGAGAGCTGGGAGGGGCAGGTTGACATGTTCCTGCCGGATGCCTGGTGGCTGGGACACGTCGGGGCGCCGGCGGTGCATCCGGACGGGCGGGTGGTCGTCCCAACCGAGATGCGTCCGGAGTTCCGGCCTCCGCCCGCTCCGACGACGCCGACGACGTGGTGGGACCGGCCTCCCCCGGACACGGCCGCGACGAACTTCGTCGCCGTCGTGACGGTCACGGACGGAGGGGAGAGCATCGCCCAGCCCGTCCGCGTGACGAAGACCACCCCCTGCACGCTCGGTGGAGGGGACGGCCCTCCGGAGATCGCGGTGGACGACTCGGGCGGCCCCTTCCACGGACGTACCTACATCGCCTTCACCGACGCCGGTTACGGCCGCTGTCAGATCATGCTGAGCTGGTCGGACGACGGGGAGGCGTGGGCCGACCCCCTCCCCGTCGACGACCCCCGGATCCCCCTCGATTCGCTCGGACCCGACGCCTTCATGCCGGACCTCGCGGTCAACCGCGACGGGGTCGTGGGCATCAGCTGGCTCGATCGCCGGGAGGATCCGCTCAATCAGGAGTTCCGGCAGCGGTTCACCGCCTCGCTCGACGGCGGCGAAAGCGTCCTTCCGAGCGTCGCCGTCAGCGAGGCCGTTCACGGCTACGCGACCAACGCGGGAGAACGGGAGGGGTACGCGGGCCTCGGCAACCGAGCCCGGGGACGGAGCGACGGGAGCAGCTGGATCGGGGTGATCACCGGCGGCGCGTACCGGACCTACGAGGAGGTCGGGGACTACGTGGGGATGATGGTGGGACCGGATGGGCGCTTCCACCCGGTCTGGGTCGACAACCGCACGGGGATGGCGCAGCTGTACACCGCCCCCATCGAGGTGACCGGGACCGCGAAGACCCGGGCCGAGTGGAATGCGGGCCTCGGTCCGGAGGTGACCGACTCGATCGCCGTCCTCGTCAGCCGGAGCGCCTACGACCCCGCGTCGTGCACCTTCGACCTGCACGTGGATCTTCTCAATCAGTGGAGCGAGCCGCTCAAGCTTCCGCTCATCGTGAAGATCGACGAGGCGTTCTCCCAGATTGGCGTACCGCGGCCTGCCGGGCCCATTGATGGACTCGGTCGGGCGGAGTGGGTCGTCGGGGAGCCGGGACAGCTGGCGACGGACGAGTACGTCACGCACGAGACGCTCGTCGCCCTCGACGAGTGTGCGACGCTCGAGGGGAAGTCGCCGATCTTCGCCTACGACGTCGATGCGCGGATGTCCGGGAAGCCGGTCGCCTCCTACGCGGGCCAGAAAATCCTGGGGATGCGGCTCTCGATCTTCGAATCGAGGCGGTAGAGGCGCGGAGCGGAGCACGGGCGCGCAAGCCCCCGTCCCGGGTGCGCACGAGCCGGTCCCGAAGCGGGGATGCGCCAGCGGCCGGTCCGCACCTAGCTTCGCGACTCGCGGTCCCCCCCTCGCAACGCTCTGTAACATGTACGACCGACTCGCCTCTACGCTCCGATTCGCCGACCACCGCACCGTCGCGACCCGCATCGCGCTGATCGCCACGATCGCCGCCACCGCCCCCCTCGCGGCCCAGGAGGACCCGCTCGCGCGCACCCTCATCGACGGCCTCTCGGCCCGCCACGTCGGCCCGGTCGGGAATCGGGTGAGCTCCGTCGCCGGCGTCCCCGGCGACCCGAACGTCTACTTCATCGGGGCCGCCTCGGGCGGCGTCTGGAAGTCGACGAACGGGGGGCACGCCTGGCGGCCGGTCTTCGACGAGCACGACGTCTCCTCGATCGGGGCCCTCGCGGTCGCCCCCTCCGACCCGTCGATCGTCTGGGCGGGGACGGGGGAGGAGTCGATCCGGTCAAACGTCAGCCACGGCAACGGCGTCTACCGCTCGACGGATGGCGGCGACTCCTTCGACTTCGCGGGGCTGCCCGAGAGTGGGCGGATCTCCCGCATCACGATCCATCCCGACGACCCGAACACCGTCTACGTGGGCGCCCTCGGGCACCTGTACGGGCCGCAGGAGGAGCGGGGTCTGTACCGGACCACGGACGGCGGGGAGACCTGGGATCAGCTCCTCTTCGCCGACGAGGACACCGGCGTCTCCGACATCTGGATGCACCCGGAGAATCCGGATCACCTGATCGTCGGGATGTGGACGATGTTCATCCGGACGTGGGGCCGGTGGAGCGGGGGACCGAACGACGGGCTCTACCGCTCGATGGACGGCGGGGAGAGCTG
>JANQLR010000091.1 GCA_028280525.1 Longimicrobiales bacterium | reverse complement strand
GCCGCGGGCGTGGTCTGTGGCCTCGCCTTCGGGGCGCTCCCTGCGCTACGTGCCGCCACCCGCGACCCGAAGCACGCGCTGAGCGCGGGGAGGGAAGGCCGGGGCGCGCGCGGGGGACGTCGCTACGGGTCGGTGCTCGTCGCCACCGAGGTCGCGCTCTCCACGACGCTGGTGGTCCTCGCGTTCGCGCTGACCGCCACCTTCCGCAACGTGCTCCAATACGACCGCGGGTTCGAGGCCGACGGGCTGATCGGGCTCGACATCGAGGTGGGACATCGCGCCGGGGGCCACGGCGGCGACGACGTCGAGCCGCGAGACTACTACGCGCGCCTTCTCCAGGCCGTTCGACGGCTGCCCGCGGTGACCGGTGCGGGCCTGACGAGCCATCGCGTGACCGAGCAGAGGGGACTCCGGGTGGACGTCACCGTCGACGGGGTGGCCCCCCCGAGCGGTGGGGCGGAGCAGGCGACGACCCGCATCGTCTCGGACGGGTTCTTCGGCGCCGGACGGATCGAGATCGTCGAGGGGCGGGACCTCTCCGACGACTGGACGCTCGGCGCCGGGGAGGTCGTCGTGAACCGGAGCTTCGTGCGGACCTTCATGGAGGGGGCCGGCTCGCCCCTCGGGCGCTACCTACGCACGGACTGGGCCGAGGGCGAGGTGGTCGGGGTGGTGGCGGACGTGTCGCCCGCCATCGACGAGCCGGCCCGCCCCATCGTCTACCTCCACCTCGCGCAGATCCCGCTCGGCGGATCGCGGTTGATGGTCCGGAGCGGAGCGGAGGCGGCTGGGGTCGCACCGGACGTCTGGCGGGCGATTCGCGAGATGGATCCCGGGGTGACCCCGAGCGAGACCGAGGTGCTCGCCACCTCGATCCGGGGGTCGGTGGCGACCGAGCGCTTCAACATGGCGGTGGTCGGCACCTTCGCCCTGTTGGCCCTCCTCCTCGCGGCGCTCGGCGTCTTCGGGATGACGGCCAGCGCCGTCTCCGCGCGGCACCGCGAGATCGGGATCCGGCGGGCCCTGGGCGCCTCGACCCGTCGCGTGGTCCGCGAGGTCCTGACGGGGACCGGTGCCACCGTGGGGATCGGTGCGGGGCTGGGGCTGGTGGGGGCGGTGGCGGTCGAGCGATTCGTCGCGTCGCTCTTCGTCGGGGCGGCGCCCTCCGATCCGGCGCTCATCGCCGGGGTCGTCACCGTGCTCGCCGCGGTGACGGTCGTCGCGGCGCTGGTGCCGATCCGCCGGGCCGCGCGGGTCGAGCCGACGGAGGCGCTGAAGGGCGAGTAGGGCCGCCCGTCAGGCGCGCCGCAGCGGAGCTTCCCTGAGCCCCGCTGCGGCGTCCGGCCCCCATACCGTCCTCACCGTCTTCGCCTACTCCGCCTTCAGCGTCTCCAGCGGGTCGGTCCTGCCAGCTCGCCAGGCGGGGAGCCACGCCGCCGCGGCCGCCGTCGCCAGCAGCGTCCCCGACGCGCCGAGGAGCGAGACGAGATCGGTCGTCGACACGCCGATGATGAAGCTCTCCAGGAAGCGCCCCGCCCACCACGCGAAGCTCCCACCGAGCACGACGCCGAATCCGGCGAGCAGGAGACCCTCCCGGACCACGCCACGCTGGATGTGACCGCGGGCGGCACCGAGCGCCATGCGGATGCCGAGTTCTCGCCGGCGCTGGCCGACGGTGTAGAGGAGGGTCCCGTAGAGACCGGCCGCGGCGAGGAGGAGAGCCACCCCGCCGAAGGTCGAGATCAGGAGCCCTCCCATCCGACGCGGGGCGGAGGAGGCGTCGATCATGAGACCGAGTGGGCGGATGCTCGGGATCGGCAGGTCGGGTTCGACCGACCAGATCGCCTGGCGGATGGCCGCGGCCAGGTCGTCGTCGCTCCGGTCCGAACGGAGGGCGATCGAGCCGATCGAGATCCCCCACGGAAGCACCTCGGTGGGGAGGTAGACGGCGTACTCGTGGGGCTGGTCGAGGCCGTAGTGCAGGGTGGGCGACGCGACGCCGACGATCCGGGCCCCGTCCATGACGTCCACCGGCTCCCCGACGGCCTCCGCCGCCGAGCCGTGGAGCCGAATTGCGAGCTCCTCGGAGATGACCACCGGCGCCTCCCCCCCGGCGAGGGCTTCCGCCCGACTCCACGTCCGGCCGGCCACGATCGCGGTGCCGACCGTCTCGAAGTAGTCGACGGAGTAGGGGTGCATGCGGACGTTGATCGGGGTCGTCGTCTCGCGGTCCGCCCCCTCCGGCCACACCCCGGAACCCCAGCAGCACCCGTCGCCACCGATGAACTGGAAGGGCATCTCCATGCCGTACGCCGCCGAGCCGACCCCCGGGATCCCGGCGACGGCCTCCGTCAGCGCCCCCATCCGCTGCCGGAAGTCCTCTGCGTTGTCGGTCCCCGAGATGTTCAGCGGGATGACCCAGGCGCCCTCCGGATCCACGCCGGGCTCTCGCCCGTTCACGTGCATGAAGGAGCGCATCAGGAGCCCCGCGCCCGCGACGAGCACCACCGAGAGCGCGACCTCGGCGACGACGAGCCCACTCCTGAGCGCCCGCGTCCTGCGACCGCCGGTGATCCCGCGCCCCGACCCGCGCAGCCCATCCTGCACATCCTGTCCGAGGGCGCGAAGCGCGGGGACGAGTCCGAAGAGGAGTGCCGTGCCCGCGGAGAGGAGCGCGGCGACCGCGACGACCCGCATGTCGAGTGTGATCGCCTGGGCGCGCGGGAGGTTGACCGTCGCCTCCTGGAAGAGACGGAGGGTGCCCTGCGCCAGGAGGAGCCCGAGTCCGCCCCCGATCGCACCGACCAGGAGGCTCTCGGTGGCCAGCTGGCCGACGAGGTTGGTCGAGCGGGCCCCCATCGCCCGGCGAATGGCCATCTCTCGACCCCGCGACAGCCCGCGCGCCATGAAGAGGTGCGCGACGTTCGCGCAGGCGACCAGGAGGAGGAGGCCCACCGCCCCCAGCAGGAGCACCAGCCCGGACCGTACGTCCCCGACCGTCTCCGAACGGAGGTCGACGAGGGGCCAGTCGCGGGGACCGTTCCGATAGTAGTCGGGAAGGGCCTCGGCGATCTCGATCTCCATCTGGTCGATCTGCTGATTGGCGACCTCGAGCGTGATCCCCGGCTTGAGCCGAGCGACCACCTGGTGCGCGTGGTACCCCGGCTCGTCGAAGTTCGGGTTGTCCCAGTTCATCGGGCGGAAGTACGCGACGGTCCGTCCCATCAGCCGCTCCGGGGGGCGGAAGCTCGAATCGAGCACGCCGACCACCTCGATCGGCTCTCCGTCGATCCGGATGGTGCGACCGACGATGTCGGGGTCGGCGTTCCAGACCGAGGACCAGGAGTCGTGCGTGAGAACCGCGATCGACAGGTTGCCTCGATCCGCCTCGCTCAGGACGCGACCGAGCTGAGGGCGCGCTCCGAAGAGCTGGAAGAAGGCCGGCGTCGTCTCGACCCGGAGGAGGCGGAGCGGGTCTCCGTCGTTTCGGGTCAGGTTGACCGAACTCCCCGACGTCGTGGTCCAGCTCTCGAAGGCATCGATGTTCGGGATGCGCTCGAGGACCTGGCCTCCGTGCGAACCGTTGGAGAGGAAGGTCAGGCGCTCCGCGGCCGGGTAGGGGAGGGGTCGAAGGAGGACCCCGTTGACGATTGTGAAGACGGCGACCGACGCGCCGACGCCCAGGGCGATCAGGACCACGGAGGCCACGCTGAAGGTCGGGGCCTTCCGGAGCCCGCGGAGTGCGTGCCGCACCAGTCTGAACATCGAACCCATCCTCTCTCCTCTCCCCATCGTCACGCGGGCTCCGCCCGGTTGGTTCATGTGCGCGGGTCCACCGAGGACCCGATCCAGCCACTCTCTCAGAATCAGCCCCGGCAGCCTCAGGAAGGCCCGTGCCACCACTCGGGGACGGCTCACCTCGGGATCCGCGAGCTGGTCGCGGAAGGTCTCGAGGATCGCGCCTCCGTCGGCTCGTCGGACCGACCCGGGAAGCGCGAACAGCGCGAGGGCGTAGAGCCCCTCGATGCCGCGACCGAGCTTCACGCGTCGCGTCCGCCGGCGAGGGCAGGGCGGGCCTGCCCCAGGAGCCGCTCGAGTCGCCCGAGCTCCGCTGCGAGGAGCGCGCGCCCCTCCGGGGTGATGCGGTGGACGCGACGACGGTCCCCGCTCGCCTCCGCCTCCGCAATCCACCCCAGCCCCCGCATGCGCCGCAGGACCCGGTAGAGGTTGGCGGGGTCGAGGAGGACGCCCGACTCCGAGCGCTTCTCGACCGCTTTGATGAGTCCGTACCCGTGGCTCGGCCCCTCGGCCAGGACGGCGAGGATCAGGAGATCGCGAGGGGCGAGCGGGAGGTGGTCGACGGGGTCCATGGTCGGCATCCGTGCGGTATCTGTCCGGTGACTGAAGATCAGTATGCGGGTAGCGAGGCGGGGGTCACTCGGCCTTCAGCGTCTCCAGCGGATCGGTCCGGCCGGCGCGCAGGGCCGGCAGCCAGGCGGCCACCGCGGCCGTGGCCAGAAGGAGCGCCGCCGAGGAGGCCAGCGACAGGGGGTCCGTGGCCGGGATCTCGAAGAGCCACGCCTCCAGGAGACGCCCGACGAACCAGGCGATGCCGAGACCCGCCGCGATCCCGAGGCCGGCCTGAGTCAGGCCGCGTCGGACCACCTGCCCCTGGATGCGGCCGCGCCCGGCCCCGAGTGCGAGGCGGATACCCAGTTCGCGCCTCCGTTCACCGACCGCGTAGAGAAGGGTTCCGTAGAGGCCCGCGGCCGCGAGCGCGAGCGCGATCATCCCGAAGGCTCCGAAGAGGGTGGAGCCGAGCCGTCGCGTGGAGGAGGACCGGTCGATCCACGCCTCCAGCGTCGAGACGGTCGGGACCGGCAGATCCGGCTCGACCGCCCAGATCGCCTCTCGGATCGCACTCCCGATCGGGCCCGAGCCGGGCCCCGTGCGGAGCGAGATGACCGTGCGTCCGATCGGGAAGGGAAGCATCTCGATCGGCGACCAGGTGGCGAAGTCGTGGGGCTGATCCAGCCCGTAGTGCAGCGTCGGCTCCGCGACGCCCACGATCGTCATCCCGCCGCGGAGCTCGAGGGTCCGTCCGACGGCCGCCTCCGCGGACCCGAAGGCTTGAATCGCCAGCCGTTCGGAGATGATCGCCGGGTGCGGCGTCGCTCCCGCCTCGGCCGAGGTCCAGTGCCGCCCTGCCACCAGTTCGGTCCGGAACGTCTCGAAGTACTCGGGGCCGTCGGCGTGAGACCGGACCCGGATCGGCGTCGCCTCGGGCTGCCCCTCCGGGCGCCACCCACTCGCCATGCAGCAGGCGTCGCCGCCCACGAATTCGAAGGGTGCCTCCACACCGTAGGTGGCCGCGACCACGCCCGGGATCTCGCGAACCGACTGCCGCAGCGCCTCCATCCGCCGTCGATACGTGTCGGGTGTGTCGATCCCGGCGAGATTCAGAGGGACGAGGTACACCCCTTCCGCCTCGACCCCGGGGTCCTGCGCCGTCACCGCCGCGAAGGAGCGCATCAGCAGACCCGCGGTCGTGACCAGAACGAGCGACAGCGCGACCTCCGCCACGACGAGCCCGCCGCGCAGGGCGTTGAGCGCTCGGGATGTCCCCGCCCCCGCGCCTCCGGTGCGCAGGCGCTCCTGCGGGTCGTTGCCGATCGTGCGCAGCGCGGGGAAGAGACCGAAGAGCACGGCCGTTCCCGTGGCCAGGAGGATGGAGACCCCGAGTACGCCGAAGTCGAGAGAGATCGTCGTGCCGCGCGGCAGCTCCACCGTCCAGGCGGAGAAGAGACGGAGCGCACCGCCCGCGAGAAGAAGCCCGAATGCGCCCCCGGCCACCCCGATCGCCAGCGCCTCGAACGTGAGCTGGGCGAGGATGTGGCGCCTGCCCGCACCGATTGCGCGGCGGATCGCCATCTCCCGCCCCCGGGTGAGTCCTCGCGCCATGAAGAGGTGGGCGACGTTCGTGCACGCCACGAGCATGAGGAGCGCCACCGCGCCGAGCAGGAGCAGGAGCCCGTCCCGTGCGTCTTCCACCGTACGCTCGTGCAGCGTCTGGAGCGGCCAGTCCTGCGGGCCCTCGGTGTAGTAGTCGGGGAAGGCAGCCGCGACGTCCGCGGCGACCCGATCCATCTGAGCGTCGCCGGTGGCGATCGAGGCTCCCTCGGCCAGCCGGGCCACGATCCTGTGTGCGTGGTATCCCGGGTTCGCGAGTCCGGCCTCGTCCCAGTCGATGGGGCGGAAGAGGTGTGTCGGGTCGCCCAACACCATCTCCGGGTGGACGAACTCGCGCGAGAGGATGCCGACGATCTCGACCGGTTCGCCGTCGAGTCGCACCGTCGAGCCGACGAGGTCCTCGCGGCCGCCCCAGACCTCCTGCCACGCGGGCCAGGTCGCGACCGCGATCCCCGGGTTCCCTTCGTCCGCCTCGATCAGGAGGCGGCCCAGCGCCGGTCGGGCGCCGAAGATCGTGAAGAAGTCCGGCGTCACCTCCGTGCGGCGCAGGCGAAGCGGCTCGCCGTCGATCCGCGTCAGGTTCACCGAGGAGGTGCTCGTGGCGGTCCAGAACTCGAAGGCCTCCACTTCGTCCAGCCGCTCCATCGTCGGACCGTTGTGCGATCCGTTGGTCAGGTAGACCAGGCGGTCCGACTCGGGATAGGGGAGGCCGCGGAGCAGCACGTCGTCGACGATCGTGTAGACGGTGGTCACCGTACCGGCACCGAGGCCGACCAGGGCGATCGTGGCCAGGGTGAAGGTGGGGGCGCGCCGCAGCGAGCGGGCCACGTACGCGAGATTCCTCAGAAAGCCGTCCATCCCGTCCCTTCCCGTCCGGTGGGGAGGGCGCCGCGACGCGCCCGACCCCGGTGCGAGTTCGTCCTTCCAGTGGCGAAGCGCCGCTCCGGGGAACCGGGAGATCGCGAGCAGCGCCAGCGCCGTCCTCCGGTCGTCCGGAGCGTCGGCGAGCTGGTCCCGGAGCGTCTCCCGGATCGCATCCCCGTCCTCCCGCCGCACCCTGGGCGGGAGGAGGAGGAGTGCGGTGGCGTACACCCGTTCGAGCGGATGCACCCGGCCTGAGCGGCGCGGGGTCATCGCCCGCCGTCCGCGAGCGCCGGGCGCGCCTGCCCCAGGAGCCTTTCGAGTCGCCCGAGTTCGGCGGCGAGGAGGGCGCGTCCCTGCGGAGTGATCCGGTGCACCCGGCGCCGGTCGCCGCCGCCCTCCGCTTCCTCAATCCACCCCATCTCCCGCATCCGCCGCAGGACGCGGTAGAGGTTGGCGGGGTCGAGGAGGACGCCGGACTCGGAGCGGATCTCCACCGCCTTGATGAGTCCGTAGCCGTGGCTCGGTCCCTCGGCCAGGGCGGCCAGGATCAGAAGATCACGCGGGGCGAGCGGCAGGTGGTCGGCGGGGTCCATGTCGGCGTCCGTAAATATCTGTCGAGTGACTGTATGTCAGTCTACAGATAGTACGACGGTGGGAAGGGTGGAAGGGTTGCAGCGTCGGGTGCCGCCCGCCTCCGGGACGCCACCGGATCGATGAGGGGCGACGAGGTGCGCCAGCGCGACCGGGCCGCTACTCCAGGTAGGTGTACCCGTCGAGCCCCTCGTCGAGGAAGCGACGCATCGACACCGCCTCCGGCAGGGTGAGCCTTCCGGACTTCACCGCGCCCTCGATCTCGCGCCGGAGGGCTCGCCGCATCTCCTTGGGGTGGTACTGGACGTACTCCAGCACCTGCCGGACCGAGTCGCCCTCGATGACCTCTTCGAGGGTGTAGCCCCCGTCGGGGGCGGTCCGGACGTGCACGGCGTGGGTGTCGCCGAAGAGGTTGTGCAGGTCGCCGAGCGTCTCTTGGTAGGCCCCGGTCAGGAAGACGGCGAGGTAGTACGGCTCGTGCTCCTCCGCCGGCCCCCGACCATCGCCGCGGCGCAGCTCGTGCAGGGGGAGGGTGGGGCGAACCCCGTCCTCTCCGGGGAAGTGGTCGAGCTTCCCGTCCGAGTCGCAGGTGATGTCCGCCAGGAGCCCACGCCGGGTCGGCTGTTCGCCCAGCCGGTGGATCGGCATCACGGGGAAGACCTGGTCGATCGCCCAGGCGTCGATCAGCGACTGGAAGAGGGAGAAATTGGAGAAGTAGAGGTCGCCGAGTCGATCGGGGAGCTCCTCGAGCTCCTCGGGCGGGTCGTCGCCGAGGCGCGCCCGGATCCCGTTCGAGATCGCCCAGTACAGCTCCTCCGTCGCCGCCCGCGACCAGATGTCGATGTAGCCGAGGTTGAAGAGGCTCATCGCCTCGCCGAGGGCGTGCTCCGCGTCGTGGTGGATCTCGAGGAGGTCGTCGTCCGCCTGCAGGCGCTCCCAGGCGTCGGCGAGGTCGAGGAGGGGCTGCGGCACCTCGTCATCCGGGGCGGAGAGCGCGCGCTCCAGGAGCCCGGCATCGGGCTCCTCGGGGAAGACGCGGCTGCCGAGCACCTGGAAGACGAGGACACCGGAGTGGGCCACGATCGCCCGCCCGGACTCGGTGATCAGGTGCGGATGCTCGACGCCGGCGTCGTCGCAGATCGCCTGCACCCGGTAGACGATGTCCGAGGCGTACTGCTCGAGGGTGTAGTTGATGCTCGAGTCGGTGGCGGACTGCGTCCCGTCGTAGTCGACGCCGAGCCCCCCGCCGAGGTCGAGGATCCCCATCGGCGCGCCGAGCTTCACCAGCTCGACGTAGAGGTGCGTCAGCTCGCTGACCGCGTATTTGAGGGTGCGGATGTCGAAGATCTGCGAGCCGATGTGGCAGTGCAGCATGCGCAGACCCTCCAGCATCTCCCGCTCGCGCAGGAAGTCGACCGCGTGGAGGAGCCGGCTCACGGAGAGCCCGAATTTCCCGCGGAAGCCGACGGAGGAGGCCCACCGCCCGATTCCGCCGGAGGCGAGCTTGGCGCGGATGCCGAACTGCGGGGTGACGTCGTGCGCCGTCGCCTGCCGGACCAGGAGCTCCAGCTCGTGGGTCTGCTCGACGACCGGGAGGATGTTGCGCCCCATCTTGGCGGCCAGGACGACCGTCTCGATGAACTCCGAGTCCTTGAAGCCGTTGCAGATGAAGGGCATGTCCGGGAGCCCCTCGGTCAGCGCGAGACCCGCCAGGAGCTCGGGCTTGGAGCCCGCCTCGAGTCCGAATCCGAGGCGGCTTCCGAGGTCGCGGATCTGTTCGCAGATGTGCCGCTGCTGGTTGACCTTGATCGGGTAGACGCAGGTGTAGTCGCCCCGGTACCCCGCCTCGGCGATCGCGGCGTCGAAGCTCGAGCGGATGTGCGCCATCCGGTGCTCGAGGATCTCGTCGAAGCGGAGAACGACGGGCGGGACCAGCTCCCGCGCCGAGAGTCCCTCGACCAGATCGAAGAGATCGATCCCCCCCTCGGCCTCGGGGTTCGGACGGGCCTCCACGGTTCCTCTCTCCGTGATGCGGAAGTAGCCACGGCCCCACGAATCCAGGCCGTAGAGGGCGGCGGAGTCGGCGGGGCTCCAGGAGGGCGGTGCGGCGGTCGCGGGCATGGCGATGCGGGGTGGAGGCACGATTTCTGCGGGCAGGAAACTCCGAGGCGCGGGGCGGCGTACCCCACCTCCGGACGGGTGAGCCCATCGGCTTGTACCCGTCCGAAACCGTCTCTACCTTGCAAATTGCGAAATCATCTGTTTCCCGGCCCCCGCACGCCGACCTCATGACGCTCTTCAGACCGCTGCTGACGCTCGCCCTGCGGCGGCCCCACCGCATCCCTGCGATGCTGGGGCTCGCCTGGGCGTTCCGTGCGCGCGGCTGGTTCCTGCGTTTCCCCTTCCTCCCCCTGCCGCCGGCGAGCTACACGGCGTGGAGGATGGATACGGCGTACGGGGATCCACGGGCGGTTCCGCCCCAGGACGAACTCGAGCGATTCGTGGTCTGGGCGGCCCGGATGCGGCGGAGGATGTAGGGAGCGGTGTCCCGACTACTCCTCCTGATCGTCCTCGGCTTCGTCGCGGCCTTCTACTTCCCCGACTCGCGCGCCTTCCTGATGGAGAAGGGGGCGCCGGTCATCGATCCCTTCCTGGGGATGGCGACGGAGTCCGAGATGGACCGGATCGCCAACGACCTCATGGCCTATCGCCGCGAGAACTTCGGCAGGCTCCCCGGCCGACGGCAGTTCTCGACCTGGCTCGACGACCAGTACGCCGGGGGCGCGAACTACGACGCCTGGGGGACGCCCTACGAGTACATGATCGTGGGTCGCCGGAGCATCGAGCTGCGGTCGTACGGACCGGACCGGCTGCGCGGGACGGAGGACGATCTGGTCGTCACCCGGGTGATCTCGAGTTGACCCTCCCCCCGACCGGGGCGCAATGGAGACGCTGACCGGCTGGGTCGTGGAGTACGGATGGAGCGTCGTCTTCGTCCTCGCGATCCTCGAGACCTGCTTCGTCACCGGACTGGTGGTGCCCTCCGGAATGACCGCCGCCTTCGCCGCCGCGATCGCCGTCGGCGACCGTACCACGATCACGACCGTCTGGCTCGCCGCCGCCGTCGGGGGCTTCCTCGGCGACCTCCTCGGGTACCTCATCGGGGTGCGGGGCGGCCCCTCCCTGCTCGAGGCGGAGGGGTGGGTCGGGGCGACGCTCCGCCGGCATCAGGAGACGGCCGGGCGCTACCTCGGTCGGCGCCCGCTCTTCTCGGTGACGCTCGCGCGCCTCGTCTCCTTCGTGCGCACGATCATGCCGCTGAGCGCCGGGATGAACCGCATCCCCCTCGGTGTCTACCTCCTGCACGAGATCCCCGGGGTGCTGCTCTGGGCGACTCTGTACGTCGGCATCGGGGTCGTTGCGGGCGAGTCGTGGCAGGTGGTGAGCGGGATGGTCGGGGCGGGGTGGCTCGCCCTCTTCGCGGCGGTGGGGCTCGTCCTGTGGTGGCGTGGGCGACGGAGCGGAGAACTCCGCGGAGGGGCGAAGTGATCTCGGTCGCGCTGACGGGGAACGTCGCCTCGGGGAAGTCGACGGTGGCGGAGGCGTGGGCGCAGGCCGGGATTCCGGTCATCAGCGCCGACGAACTCTCCCGTCAGGTCGTCCTTCCGGGCTCGGCCGCGCTCGAGGAGATCGCCGATCGGTTCGGCCAGGAGATGGTCCTCCCCGACAGCTCCCTCGACCGGACCGCGCTGCGCGAGGTGGTCTTCCGCGATGACGGGGCGAGACGCGACCTGGAGCGAATCCTCCACCCGCGAATCATGGCGGCGCGGGCGGCGTGGACGGAGGAGCACCGTGCGAGGGGCACCTCGATCGTGGTCTCGGAGATTCCCCTCCTCTTCGAGGTCGGGGCGCAGGACGACTTCGACCGGGTCGTCGTGGTGGACGCGCCGGAGGAGCTTCGTCTGGAGCGGATGGCGCGCCACCGCGGCCTCGACTCGCAGGAGGCGCGGCGGATCGCGAGGAGCCAGC
>JANQLR010000085.1 GCA_028280525.1 Longimicrobiales bacterium | reverse complement strand
GGCGGGGTGGCGCCGCACCGCGTCCCCGCCCACCTCCGACCACCCGGCGAGCGGGAGCGCTTCGAGCGCGGCGTCGCGCCCCGCGTCCCCCCACACGGGCGAGATCGGGCAGAGGACCGCCCCGGTCACGAGGATGGCGTGGAGCTCCAGCAGGCCCTCGACCGAGGCGGGGCCGAGCCACCCCCACGCTCGTCTCGGTGCCGCACCGAGCTCCCGGAGCGCCCCGGCGCGCTCCGACACCTCCGCGGCCACCTCCGCCGGCGTCCAGCGGCGCGCCTCGTCGGCGAGTGCGAAGGGCGCCGGGGCGGCGGGGTCGAGGAGCCGCATCAGCCGATCCTCGCCGCGAGGGCCTCCCCGAAGGCGAGCCCGATCGAGAGGCCGAGGGCGTACACGAGGAGTGCGGCGGCGGTACCGGGGAGGGCCGGGAGGAGGTCCCGTCGCTCGCGGAAGCCGAAGACGACGCGGAGCGGGCGGAGGGCGAGCCAGAGCCCGAGCCACGACAGGAGCGTCGCGAGCGGCCAGTCGAGGAGGAGGATGCCGACGACCGGTACGATCCCCCCGAGCGCGAGGAGGAGGGCGTACTCGACCTGCGAGCCGCGGTCGCCGAGCCGGACCGCCATCGTCCGCTTCCCGACCTTCGCGTCGGTGGGTCGGTCCCGGAGGTTGTTCACCACCAGGATCGCCGTGCTCAGCGCCCCCACCCCCGCGCCGGCGAGCCACACATCGAGCGGGAAGGTGCCGAGCTGCAGGTAGGCCGTCCCGGAGACGGCCACCAGGCCGAAGAAGAGGAAGACGAAGAGGTCGCCGAGACCGTGGTAGGCCAGCGGAAAGGGCCCGCCGGTGTAGGCCACGGCGCAGACGAGGGAGACGAGCCCGATGATCAGGATGGGGAGGCCGCCGATGGTGACGAGCCACATCCCGACCGCGAAGGCCGCGACGAGCGTCGCGATCGTCGCGCCCAGGACCGCCCGCGGAGAGATCAGCCCCGCCTGCGTCACCCGCGTCGGCCCTACCCGCTCCTCGGTGTCCGCGCCGCGGACGAAGTCGAAGTAGTCGTTCGCGAGGTTGGTGGCGATCTGGATCAGGAGCGCCCCCACGAGGGCGCCGACCACGGGCGGGGCAGCGAACCCACCGAGGAAGGCAGCGAGCGCGGCGCCGACGGCCACCGGCGCGGCAGCGGCGGGGAGCGTCTTCGGGCGCAGCGCGAGGAGCCAGGCGGTCGCGGGCGCGCCTGCCGCGCGTGAAGGGTCGGGCGTGGGCATGGGCGATAAGGTACCGGACTCTGGACGACGCTCCACCCTCGGCCGGACCCGCCCCCTTGCCCGACCGCCGTCCCGCTGCAGAATGCCCCACGCCCCGGATCGATCGAGAGGGCGGGTCTCGGCGGGAGAGCAGGATGACGCAGGTCGACGGAAGCGGGGAGGGGGCGAAGGCCCCGGGGTTCCTCGGTGCCGCGCTGGATCGCATCGAACGGGTGGGGAACGCGCTCCCGGACCCGATCACCCTCTTCGCCCTCCTCGCTGCGGCGACGCTCGCCGCCTCGTGGGCTGCCGCGACGCTGGGACTGTCCGCCGTCCACCCCGGGACCGGGGACACGATCTCCGCGGTCAATCTCCTCGACGACGCGGGGATCCGCCGCATCCTGACCGAGGCGGTCGACAACTTCACCGCCTTCCCCCCGCTCGGCCTCGTGATCGTGGTGATCATCGGGATCGGGGTGACCGAGCACTCCGGGTTGATCTCTGCGGCGCTGCGCGGCCTCCTGCAGGCGGTTCCGCGCTCCCTCCTGACGGCCACGCTCGTCTTCGCGGGGATCATGTCCAACGTCGCCGTCGACGCGGGCTACGTGGTCGTCGTCCCGCTCGGCGCCGTCCTCTTCGCCGCCGCCGGCCGACACCCGCTGGCCGGACTCGCCGCCGCCTTCTCCGGGGTGAGCGCGGGCTTCAGCGCGAACCTGCTGATCACCTCGCTCGACCCGCTCCTCTCCGGGCTGTCACAGGAGGGGGCGCAGCTCATGGACGCCGCGTACGTGGTCCAGCCGACCGCGAACTACTGGTTCATGATCGTGTCGACCTTCCTCCTGACCACCCTCGGCGCCGTCATCACCGACCGGATCGTCGAGCCCCGGCTCGGCGTCTGGGACCCCGCTTCGGGCGTCGATACGGGGGAGGCGCAGCGCGCCGAGCCGCTGAACGATGCGGAGCGGAAGGGGCTCCTCGCCGCGGCGGCGACGGTCGTGGCGATGGCGCTGGTCATGGCGCTCCTCGTCGTCCCGGAGGGCGCGCCCCTCCGCGACTGGGACGCGGTGGCGGCCGGCGAGCCGTGGTACGTCCAGATCCGTCCCTTCCTGGACTCGATCGTCACCCTCCTGATGCTCGGCTTCCTCCTGACCGGCCTGGCGTACGGGTGGGTCGCGGGAACGATCCGCTCCGACCGGGACGTCGCGAAGATGTCGTCGGAGGGGGTCTCGGTGCTCGGCAGCTACATCGTCCTCGCCTTCTTCGCCGCACAGTTCGTCGCCTACTTCGGCTGGTCGAACATGGGGTTGATCGTGGCGATCAACGGGGCGGACTTCCTGCAGGGGATCGGCTTCACCGGCCTCCCCCTCCTCCTCGCCTTCGTGGTGGTCGCCGGCTTCATCAACCTCTTCATCGGCAGCGCCTCGGCGAAGTGGGCGATCATGGCGCCGGTGTTCGTGCCGATGCTCATGCTCACCGGGTATTCGCCCGAGCTGACGCAGGCGGCCTACCGCGTCGGTGATTCGACGACGAACATCATCACCCCGCTCCTGCCGTACTTCCCGGTCATCATCGCCTTCGCGCAGCGCTGGGACCGGAAGGCGGGGCTCGGGACGCTGATCGCGGCGATGGTCCCCTACTCGGTCTTCTTCCTCCTCGGGTGGAGCATCCTCTTCGCGATCTGGGTCGCCTTCGGGCTCCCGCTCGGTCCGGGAGCGCCGCTCGAATACGTCTCTGGAGTCTGACGATGCATCCGATCCACCCGACCGTCGCTCTCGCGCTGGCCGTCGCACTCGCCTCCGCCACCTCCCTCGACGCCCAGGACTACTACACCGACGTCCGCCCCGTCCTCGTGGAGAAGTGCATGGGGTGTCACTCGGAGGATGGCCCCTCCTGGTCGATGGAGGATGCGGAGCGGACGTACGGCCGGGCTCGCCGGATCGCGCGGGCGATCGATCTGCGCCGGATGCCGCCCTTCCTGGCCGAGGGTGGGCACCAGGAATACGTGGGGGACCTCTCCCTCGACGAGGCGACGGTCGAGATGGTGCGGGCCTGGGGGGACGCCGGGTACCCGAAGGGCGAGGCGCGTCCCGATCCGGATCCGAAGACGCCGATGCAGCACGCCGGGCACCGCTTCGAGTCGGAGTTCAGCCTCGACGTTCTTCCCGGGCAGGCCTACCTGCCGAACCAGGAGTCGAGCGACGACTACCGCTGCTTCCTGGTCGACTGGGAGGGGGAGGAAGAGACCTTCATGACGGGCTTCCGCGCCGACCCGGGGAACCGGAACGTGGCGCACCACGTGGTCGTCTACGCCGTCGAGCCGTCGATGTGGGATCGGTATCGGGAGATCGAGTCGATCGAGGACGGGCCCGGCTACACCTGCTTCGGCGGGGCGCTCCCCGACCGGCTCGGCGACCCGGAGGTTCGCGCCGAGTACGAGTCGCGCTACCCGGACGGCGTCCGCGAGATGAACCGGGCGAACTACTGGCTCGCCCACTGGGCGCCGGGGATGGATGGGCACGTCTTCCCGGAGGGCACCGGGATCCGGATGAAGCCGGGCTCGGGCCTCGTGGTGCAGATGCACTACTACGGAGGCGCCGCGCCGGGCGAGGTGGACGAGGGCACCCGGATGGACTTCATGACCGCGGATGCCGTCGAGCGTCCCGCCTTCCACCTCGCGCAGACGCGGGGCGACTGGCTCCGCGCCCGGCGCAACGAGTCGATGGTCATCCCTGCCGGGGAGATCAAGAGCTACGAGATGCGCGACCACTTCGGCGACATGCTCGGCTACTTCGGCTTCATGGCCGGAGTCGACCCCGAGCGGATCGAGGCGGTCGAGGTGCACTCGGCCAACCTGCACATGCACTCCTTCGGTCACTCCGGGGAGATCGTCCTCCGGCACCGGTCCGGGTGGTCCGAGACGCTCCTCTCGATCCCCCGTTGGGACCTCGGGTGGCAGCGCGACTTCACCTTCACCGCGCCGAAGGTGATCGACCGCGAGGCGATGGACGGGACGTGGCTCTCGGTCCGCTGCACCTACGAGAACACGACCGAGGGACCGGTCTACGGCGGGTACGGTTCGATGGACGAGATGTGCTTCAACTTCTCCTACATCGCCGTCCGCGAGGTCGGGTCGGCGGTGGAGGCGGGCGAGCCGAGGCGTTAGCCTGAGGGGCTTTTCCGCCCCCTCACCCCCCGCTGCATCGATGTCGCTACTCGACGAACTCGCCTGGCGCGGCCTCCTCCAGGACGCCACCGAACACGCCGCCGATCACCTCTCCGGAGGATCGCGCGTGTGCTACATCGGCTTCGACCCCACGGCGTCGTCGCTTCACGTGGGGACGCTCCTTCCGATCATGGGGCTCGTGCACGCGCAGCGCGCCGGACACACGCCGATCGCGCTGGTCGGGGGCGGAACCGGGCTGATCGGCGACCCGTCGGGGAAGAGCGAGGAGCGTCAGCTCCTGACCCCGGAACTCGCCGCGGAGAACGCCGAGGGAATCCACCGGCAGCTCGAGTCCTTCCTGGACTTCGAGGTGAAGTCGAACCCGGCGCGGATGCGCAACAACCTCGACTGGCTCGGGAAGGTCTCGATGGTCGAGTTCCTGCGCGACGTCGGGAAGCACTTCAGCGTCAACGCGATGATGCGGAAGGAGTCGGTGAAGCGCCGGCTCGAGAACGAGGCGACGGGGATCTCCTTCACCGAGTTCTCCTACCAGATGCTGCAGGCGTGGGACTTCGTCGTGCTGAACGAGCGCGAGGGGTGCACGGTGCAGATGGGTGGCTCCGACCAGTGGGGGAACATCACGGCCGGGATCGACCTCCTGCGCCGGATGCGGGGCGTGCAGGGCCACGGCGCCGTCCTCCCCCTGCTCACCACCTCTTCGGGGACCAAGTTCGGCAAGACGGAGGCGGGGACGGTGTGGCTGGACCCGGAGCGGACCTCGCCCTTCCGCTTCTACCAGTTCTGGATCAACCAAGACGACGCCGACGCCGTTCAGTACCTCCGCTACTTCACCCTCCTGGACCGGGCGCGGATCGAAGAGATCGCGGCCGATCAGGAGGCGGAGCCCTTCCGGCGGCACGCGCAGAAGGCGCTCGCCGAGGAGGTGACGCGACGGGTGCACGGTCAGGACGGGCTCGCCCGTGCGCTCCAGGCGACGCAGGCGCTCTTCGGCGGGAGCATCGAGGGGCTCGGCGCCGGCGAGATCGCCGACATCTTCGCCGACGTGCCCTCCGTCACCCTCCCGAAGTCGGACTTCGATGGGGAGGGGAAGGGCGTCCTGTCGCTCCTCACCGAGGCGGGGGCCGCCACCTCGAACGGTGACGCGCGTCGCGCCATCGAGGGGGGCGGGATCTACCTCAACTCGGGCCGGGTCGAGGACGCCGGCGGGACGATCGGGCTCGACCGCGCGATCGATGGGCGCTTCCTGGTCGTGCGGAAGGGGAAGAAGAGCTACTTCCTGGTCGAGATCGAGGGGTAGCCGGGCCTCAGCTGCCCCACGCCTGCGCGTGGACCGAGCCGCCCCGCGGCTTCGACCGACAGAAGGAGCAGTGGATCTGCTCGTAGCGATACCCGCACCGGTCGAGTTCGCCGAGGACCCAGGAGAGCCGGACGCCGAGCGGCGCGGCGAACCCCCGGTACCGATTCCGGATCGTCAGGACGTCGAAGTGGAAGGCGAAGCTCCGCGAGTCCATCGCCCGTTTCACCGCCCGCGACTTCCGCTCGTCCTGCGCCGCGAGCAGGTCGTGGACGCCGGCCAGAAACCCGCTGTTGCTCCGGACCGTCGCCTGGAGCATCTCGTACGTCTCCCGCTCGTTCGCGTGCCGGCCCTGGTACTTCGAGAGGAGGTAATGGAGGTAGAGGTAGTCCCCGACCTCGACCTGCTGTGGCACGTCGGGTTCGCGGCGTCGGGCTAGAAGACCCGGCTCAGCGAGATCCGGAAGCGCGTGTCGGCGCGCAGCTGGGGGCGGTCGTAGTCCTGATGCACCGGAAAGACCCATTCCGCGCGAAGCACGGTCCCCGCGATCGGCGACCCCGCCGGCATGAGAAGATTCATCCCGACCGGGAGGTCCACCCGGGAGCCCGCGGAGAAGATCGGATCCTGCCCCGGATCCCCCAGACGGTCGAGCTCGAAGTCCGCACCCTCGATGTCGGCGAAGCGGGCGTAGTCCGCGCCGGCGCTGAGGGAGAAGACGGAGTTGAGCATGTAGCCCATCCACACCGACCCACGGACCCCGTTGCCCCACCGGTAGCCCCGATCGTTGTCGTCGACGTAGAAGACGCCCTCGACCTTCGTGCCCACCGTCGCGTGCTCGTTCTGCACCCGCGCGGTGAACCCCGGCCGGAACGCGAGCGAGCCGGCGCCGAGCTGGGTGTCGAAGGGCAGGACCGTCGTGGCGCCGGTCAGGTCGACCCCCTCCTCGTCGATCGATCCGGTCGGAACGTCCACGCCGAGGTTGAGGTGGCCCCGGACGGTCTCGCTCTCGAACACCTCGACCAGGAGGTCCGCCTGCACGTCGGAGAGGCCCGAAACGTCGTAGAAGTTGAAGATCCCGTCGTCATCGATCTGCCCGCGTGCCCGGTCTCCGAACACCCCGGTGACGAGGACGGAGAGCCAGTCGGTGGCGCCCAGCCCCACGCTCACGCGGTGCCAGGTATCCTTCCGCTCGAAGGGGACCTGATCGTAGAAGGCGAGCACGAACTCGGAACTCACCTGGTCCGTGCCGAGCTGGAGCCCCTCGTAGCGTTCGTTGTCGAGGGTGTAGTCGACGAAGAGGCGCCCCGTCTCGACCGTGCGTCCGCCCCGGATCCCCACGGGTTCGATCGCGTCCGGACGGTCGTTCGTCCACTGGTGAGCGTCCTGCTGGCCCGCGAGCGGGGCGGCGAGGAGCGCCGCGAGGGCGACGGCGGTCAGACTGCGCGTCATGTGAGGCTCCTCCGCAGAGCTTCGAGAGTGCGTAAACCACTGCAATGTGCGGAGCGTCCGAGGTGCAAACAAGTGTTTCCTGCCCCGGCCCCGGGTCGCCGTGGAGGCGGGACCCGGGGCGGGGCAGAGGGGTCAGCCCCCGTGGTGCCCCCCGATCGGAGCGAAGGACTTCTGCCACCCGATCGAGAGGATGCCGTCCGTCTCCATCTGGGGTCCGTTCAGGTCCTGCCAGAGCGGGAGCTGGTACTCGACGGCGATCCGATGCCCCTTCAGCGGCCCGGAATCGAAGTAGTAGTTCACACCGAGGGGCAGATCGAAGCGGGAGCCGCCCTGCAGGTCGGTCCGCACCGTCTGGACCATCATGAGGTTCATGAAGGTCGGGTCGGCGCCGTCGATGTCCCCGATCGTCCGGTACATGCCCCGGACGGATGCGGAGACGCGATCGGTCAGCCGGAAGGCGAGCCACGCGGTGGCCTGCGCGACGTTGCCGAAGCTGTAGTCGCGGTCGTTCTCGCCGGTCCGAATCGTCCCCGAGAGCTGGGCGCCCCACGAACCGACCCGGCCCATGCCGAGGACGGTCAGCCCGGGCATCAGGTCGACGGTTCCGGAGCCGATCTGCATCGGATAGGGGAGCTGCGTCTCATTGGGGGCGGAGGCGGGGGTCACGTCCATCTGGTCGATGCTCCCCGTCGGCAGCGAGACGCCCAGATTCAGGTGGGCGCGGGTGCTCCCCTCCTGCACGAGCCCGACGAGGGCGGACAGCTTGACGTCTCCGAAGCCGGTCGATTCGGTCGTGAAGCTGCCCCCCATCCGGGTCACGTGGTCCATCGTCGCCGTGACGTACGGGAACATGCCCGCCAGCGTGACGCGGTCGCTCGGCGCATACATCGCCCCGACCATGTGCATGTTCATCGGCATCTCGGTCGGGGCGACCATGAAGTCCTGCAGCACGCGGTCCGTGTCCACCGACTCGGTTCCGATCCGGTTCCCCTCCATCCACATGCGCATGAAGCGATAGGAGAGCATGAACTCCCCCTTCTCGTGGATGTGGTCCCCCATCACCCCGATCGGGGCGTGTCCGTCGGGGCGCATCGAGGTCCACTCCCCGTTCCACTGCGCACCGGTCTGCGCGGCGAGGTGGGTACTGAGCGGGAGGACGGCGACTGCCGCCCCCGCGAGCGCGCCGAGGGCGCGCGAGGTGATCTTGAGCATCTTCCTGCGTCTCCTTCCAGGGTGCGCGCCGATCGGCGCGCGAGAGGTGTGCGCACGACGACTCGCCGACGGCGTCGCAAGGACTCCGCGGCGGGGTCGGCCGGGCGGCCGGGATCCGATACAGCGTGGCGGGAGGGCCCCGCCGTGCGTCACACCGCCGGAGGGGCGTTCGCCCAGGGCAGGGCGTAGGGGGTCGGAACGAGGAGCCGGTCGCGCGCCGTTGCCCGCCGGATCTCGGCGAGGATCGTGCCCGGGATCGGGGCGACGTCCTGCCGAACGGGCGCGGGTGCGGAGCCGGACACCGTGCAGGTTCCGACACAGGTGCAGGGGGGCGGCGCGTCGGGGCCGCCCGGAGCGGGTCCGGAGGGACCCGGGAGAGGTGCGCCGGCGGAAGCCGGCATCGATGCCGCAGCGGCGTCGTGGCCCGCGTGGGAGCCGTGCGCGGGCGCGTGCCGATGCGCGTTCGAGGCGTGCTCGGCGAGCGGCGCGTGAGGGTCCGAGTGTGGACCGGGAGGGTGCGCGTGGGAGCCGTGCCCGCCGTCGTCGTGCCCGAGGTGGTGAGGGCAGGCGAGTCCGAAGGTGTCGGGCGCGACGTTCGGAAGCAGCGCCACCATGAGCGCTGCGCCGACCGTGCGGCGTCCCCGTCCCCCGAATCCCATCCTCACCATGGCGCTCAAGGTAGCGGATCAGCGCGGGCGGCCTGTACCCCGCCCGCCAAACGGCCTCACGTCGGCTCGGAGAGCGCGTCCCGCGCGCGCAGCACGGCGTCGGGGATCCCGAAGGCGTCGACGAGGGGCACGGCGACCTCCCGCAGCTCACCGCAGAGCCGATTGACCTCGAGCCGGATCGCCTTCGACTTGGCCGGCTCGAAGTACCCGGCCTCCAGGAACCAGGCGCGGTCCTCCTCCAGGCGGTGCAGGGCGAAGAGCTGCGCCAGCGTGTCGAGGGTGTCGGAAAGAGCGGGGGAGGGCGCTCGCGCGACGCCGTTGCGGAAGGCGTCGAAGAGGAGCCGATCCGTGTGCGCCCGCGCGAGGGTGAGGAGGTGATCCTGCACGGCATTCATTGCGTCGAAGGGGTCCAGCCCGTCGTCGACGAGGCGCTTGAGCCGCCGCGCGGCCGACTCTAGGAGCCGGTGCTCGCGGTACTGGAAGGCGGCGGCGTGGAAGTCCGGGTCTCGGAGGTGATCGGGATCGGTCCGACGCACGGTGACGGGGTTCAGCTCGGAGACCCGCGTTCCCGCGCGGTCGGCCAGGTAGCGGACGATCCCCCAGACGCGCAGGTCCTTCATCTCGTCCCGGTAGTCCGACAGGAGGCTCTTCGCGACGAGTTGCAGCAGGACGACGTTCGCCCCCTCGAAGGTGGCGAAGATGTTCACGTCGGCGAGGAGGGGCCCGACCCGGTTGTCCGCGTGGTAGCCCCGTCCGCCCATCGCCTCGCGCGCCGTCTGCAGCGACTCGATGGCGTGCCAGGCCGCGATCGCCTTGTACCCGGCCGCCCACGCCTCGATCGGACGACCCTCCTCCTCCAGCCGGTCGGTGCGGATCAGGTGATCGTAGCGGTCGACGATCTCGCGCACGGCGTAGTGGAGCGCATAGGTGGTCGCGAGCTTCGGCATCAGGAGCCGCTGCTGCGCCGTGAAGTCGAGGATCGGGATCTCGGGCTTCCCCTTCGGCCCGAACTGGCGCCGACGCGCCGAGTAGCGGATCGCGACGGTCATCGCCGTCTTCGCCACGCTCACCGCCGACCCCGCGACGCTGATCCGCCCGGCCACCAAGGTGCCGAGCATCGTGAAGAAGCGCCGTCCCTCGGACTCGATCGGCGAGTGGTACTCCCCCGCCTCGCTGACCTCGGCGAAGCGGTCGAGGAGGTTCTCGCGCGGGACCCGCACCCGGTCGAACCAGAGCCTGCCGTTGTCGACCCCGTTCAGACCCATCTTCGGCCCGTTGTCCTCGACGCGGACACCCGGCATCGGTTCGCCGGCCTCGTCCCGGATGGGGACCAGGAGGGCGTGGACCCCGTGGCCCTCGCCGCCCACGAAGAGCTGTGCGAAGACGACGGCGTTCCGCCCGTGCAGCGCCGCATTCCCGATCCACTCCTTCCCGGCACCCTCGTGCGGGGTGTGGACGACGAACTCGCCCGTCTCGACGTCGTACGTCGCCGTCGTCTCGATCCCCCGCACATTGGAGCCGTGCGAGATCTCGGTCATCGCGTAGGCGCCGGGCGTCTCGAGGGAGATCATCTCGGCGAGGTGTGCCTCGTGGTGCCTCCGCGTGCCGAGCTGGTAGAGCCCGCCGCCGTAGAGCCCGAACTGGACGCCGAACTTGATGTTGATGGAGAGGTCGCCGAAGCCGAGCGTCTCGAAGGCGGCGATCGACTTCCCCGGCGAGTCGGCGCCCCCGAACTCCTCCGGGAAGGCGAGGCCGCCGATGCCCTCGCGAGCGAGGATCTTCAGCGCTTCGAGGACCTTCTCGCGGCGCTCGGCCATCGAGAGTTCCGGGCCGAGCTGGAAGTCGTCGGTCCCGAGGAGCTCGAGGACGCGTCGACGCAGGTCGGCGTACGGAAGGGCCAGGTGCTCGCGCAGCCGTTCGACGTCGATCGTGGTCGGCAGGGGCGCCGGCGTCGGCGCCGGTGTCGTTTCGACGAGCTCGCGGAGGGCCTCCGCGCCGTCGATGCCGAGGGCGTGCTCGGCCCGCGTGAGAGCGACCTCTCCGGGCTCCTCGGCCCAGACCGAGCCGGGCATCGCCTGCTCGCGGGACAGGACGGTGAGCGAGGGCGCGATGCGGTCGCCCGCCATCCGCCGGACCTCCCGCCGGAGCCGGTCGATCTCCGGCTCGGCCGGCGGATTCTCGGGATCGAGCCACCCCGTGAGCACGCTCCGTGCCTCATCGTCGAGTCCCGGGAGCCCCACGAGGGGCGCCCGGAAGGCCGCGCCATCCCCTCCCACGAACCTGCCGTCGGCCCACGCGAAGTAGAGGAGCGGTGCGAGCGGCCGGAGTTCGGCGTCGTCGAGGAGTCGGGCGGCGGAGAGCGCGACGCGGGTCGGGGCCATGCTCGAGAGGGGTGGCGGGGGCATCGGACGGGCCACGGAAGATACCTCGCCGAGGCCCCCACGGGTCCCCGGGCGGGCCGTCGAGACGCGCGGCGGGTCAGCCGGAAGGGCCCGCGGTCCCCCCTTCGGTCAGCGTCCTCGCGGGGTCCAGCCGAAGCACCTGCCGTGTGGGTGCGAGCGCAGCGGCCCACGAGGTGAGCCCGAGCACGGCCGGAGCCAGGAGGAAGACCATCGGCTCCCGGGGCGAGATGCCCCAGAGCAGGGAGGTCAGCGCCCCCGCCGCGAGCCCGGCCCCGATCAGGCCCCCCGCGAGCCCGACCATCACCGGCGCCATGCTCGTCCAGATCATCCGTCGTCGGAGCTCTGCCGGGCGCGCCCCCAGGGCGAGTCGGATCGCGTTCTCGCGAACTCGTCGGTCCGAGTCCAGGAGGACGGCGCCGTAGACCCCCACGATCGCGATGAGCAGGGCGATGGCGCCGAACGCCGCGGTGAGCTTGGCCGTGATCGACTGGCGAATGATCGAGGACTGGACCCGTTCCGCCATGAGGCTCCAGGCATCGACCGGGATCCGGTCGTCGATCGCCCAGGCCGCCTCCCTCAGTGCGGGCAGGGCGTCCGACGGTGACCCGACCGCACGGACGAGGAAGGTGGCCCGCTCCTCCCCGGAGTCGAGCGAGAGGTAGATCTGGGGGCCTGGATCCTCGACGATCTCGGGGCGCACGGACTCGGTGATGCCGACGACCCTTCGCCACTCCGGTGGATTGTCCGCCGCGAAGGGCGTCCAGAGGGCGAAGCGACGACCCAGCGGCGCGTCCTCACCGAAGTAGACGCGTGCCGCCGATCGGCTGATCACGACCTCCGGCTCCGGCGCGTCGAGGACGGGTTCACGGCCCTCGACGATGGGTGCTCCGATCGCGCGGAAGTAGCCGGGATCGACCCAGTTCGCCCGCAGGACGGAGGCGTCCTCCCGGGGTTCCGACCACCGGTCCTCCGGAACGAGGACGCCGTAGTACCCCGGGAGCCGATCGGGGGAACCGGTGGCGAGGCTCACCGCTCCGACGGCGGGGAGTCCCTGGAAGCGCTCCCGGAGGGACGCGTAGAAGGCCGCCCGTTCGGGTGCGGTGGGGTAGCGGACCGAGTCGGCCGAGAGCGAGAGGACGATGAGCCGACCGGGATCGAACCCGGGATCCACATTCCTCAGGTGTCGATAGCTCGTGAGGAAGAGCCCGGCCGCCACGAGCAGGACGATCGTCAGCGCCACCTCCCCGCCGACCAGCAGACGCCCCAGCCGGACGTCCCCCCTCCCCACCGTGCTCGTCCGGGCTCCGGACACTCGACCTGCCCGTCGAGAGATCAGGATCCCCGGAGCGATGCCGCTCACGAAGCTGGCCCCCGCAGTCGCGACGAGCGCGAAGACCAGGACCCGCAGGTCCAGGTGGACGGTCCGCAGTTCGGGGAGTTCGGCCCCGAGCGTCGAGCCGAGCATCGGCACGCCCCAGTACGCCAGCGCAACGCCGATGAGCGCACCGACCCCGCTCAGAAGCAGCCCCTCGGTCGCGAGTTGACGCACGAGACCCGCGCGGCTGGCGCCAATTGCCGACCGGAGCTCGAACTCTCCCCCGCGCTCGATCCCCCGCGCGATCTGTACGCCACCGATGTTGAGACAGGCGATCAGGAGGACCATTCCCACGCAGGCGAAGACCACCCAGAGCGTGCGGGCGAGCGGCGAGGTGGCGAGCGCCTCCTGCGTCGAGAGCCGGACGGGCCACTCCACCTCGAGATCCCCGTCTTCCACGGCCTGCGCGGCGATGGCCTCCAGCTCGGCCACCGCCTGCTCCCTCGTCACACCCTCGCGCAGGATGCCGATGACCGTTCCCGACGCCGTCGCATCTCGATCGTCGGGTGCCGGAAGCCACGCGTCGACGTCCCCCCTGCCGAGTGCGCTGGATGCGAAGAGCCGCCGTATCTCGGGTCCCACCACGCCGACCACCGTGTGGGTCTCACCGTCGAGGTCGATCCCCTGCCCGATCACGTCCGAGGCCCCGTCCAGACGCGTCGTCCACAGACGCTCCGAGATGACGGCGACCGGCGCCGCTCCGGCTCGGGCGTCCGACGCGCCGAGGAGTCGACCGGCGAAGGGACGCATCCCGAAGGCCTCCAGGAGGGAGGGGGTGGCCGTCGCGGTCCCGAGGGTCTCCGGGTCGCCCCGCCCGGTGAGGAGTCGGGGTGCGATCCCCAGGGTGCCGAACTCGTCGAAGATCCGAGCGCGCTCGCGCCACCGCGTGGAGAGCTCCGAGCTCGGGGTCACGAGGATCCCCTCCTGGGGCTCCAGCCACATCCGGACCAGTCGATCGCCCCCCTCGAACGGGGTGGGCTGAAGCACGATCGAGTTGAGGAGGCTGAACGCCGCGGTATTCCCCCCGACCGCGAGCGCGAAGGTCGCGATCACGACCGCGACGTACCCGGGTCGTCGCGCGAACTGACGCAGCGCGACTCTCACGTCCAGACCCGTCCCGCTCCACATGCCACTCCACATCCGCCTCACCTCCTCCCGTCGATTCACCTCCACACACGCGTCCCGGATCGGACGCACCGGGCCGAACCTCCTCCTCGCCTCCCGGTCCGCCGCCTCCTCGGACAGCCCCTGCTCTTGGAGCGAGCGGCGACGCATCTCGAGGTGGAAGGCCAGCTCCTCATCCACCTCGTCCCGCCATCCCTTCCGGCCCTTCCGCCCCCAGCGCATCGCCCGCTACTCGCCCGCAGCGAGCGCCTTCGCCATCGCGCGGGAGTACCGCTGCCACTCGTCCCGCTCGGTCTCGAGCGTCCTTCGCCCGGCGGGGGTGAGCCGGTAGTACTTCGCCCGGCGTCGCGCCTCGGAGAGGCCCCACTCCGCCTCGAGCAGGCCATCCCGCGCCATGCGGTGCAGGGCGGGGTAGAGGGTGCCCTCCTCCACCAGCACCTCGCCGTCGGTGACGTCGTCGATCCACTCCGCGATCGCGTAGCCGTGGCGCGGTCCCGCCTGGACGGCGCGGAGGATGAGGAGGCTCAGCGTGCCCCGGAGGATGCGTCCCTCGATGCCCATCGCCCTTCCCGCCCGTCGGAGGTCCGTCGGGACGGGGCGCGTTCGACCCGGTCCCGCCCTTTGTCATCTAGGGGAAGGGTGCCACTCCTGCCCTAGATAAGCAAGGGTAGCGTGCCCCGGTGCGACTCGGGCCGACCTTGACCCTGTCTCCACTCCCGGACAGTGTGGTCGCTCCCCCGCGCCTCCCGCGGGGTGCGCCGGTTCAGCCCGTTCCTCGAACTCCCTCCGCCATGTCTCAGCCCCTCGTCGGCGTCATCATGGGCTCCCGCTCCGACTGGGAGACGATGCGCCACGCGGTCGAGATCCTCGAGACGCTCGACGTCCCCCACGAGGTGCAGGTGGTCTCGGCGCACCGAACGCCCGACCTCCTCTTCGAGTACGCGGAGACGGCGCGAGAGCGGGGTCTCGAGGTGATCGTCGCCGGGGCGGGCGGCGCGGCGCACCTGCCCGGGATGGTCGCCTCCAAGACGACGGTCCCGGTCCTCGGCGTGCCGGTGCAGTCGCGGGCGCTCAGCGGGCTCGACTCGCTCCTCTCGATCGTGCAGATGCCGGGCGGCGTTCCCGTCGGGACGCTCGCCATCGGGAAGGCGGGGGCCACGAATGCGGCGCTCTTCGCGGCGCAGATCCTCGGGACGCACCACCCGGAGATCCGGGAGGCGGTCGACGCCTTCCGCGCCGCGCGGACGGAGAAGGTCCTGGCCGATCCCGACCCCCGACTCCCAGCACCGTAGGGCATGAATCCCGACGTGACCCGGGTCGGAATCCTGGGAGCGGGGCAGCTCGGGCGGATGCTCGCGCTCGCCGGGCTCCCGCTCGGTCTCGAGTTCCGCTTCTTCGACCCGGGTCCGGGCGAGTCGGTCGCCGGGATCGGTCGGCATGATCGCGCTGCCTGGGATGACGACGACGCGCTGCGCCGCTTCGCCGACGCCGTCGACGTCGTCACCTGGGAGTTCGAGAACGTCCCCGTGGCAACGGTGGAACGCCTCGCCGGGCTCGGCGTCACCGTCCATCCGTCGGTCGATGCCCTGCGGACGGCGCAGGACCGCCTCTTCGAGAAGGAGCGCTTCGGCCGGCTCGGAATCCCGACCAATCTTGCCCGTGCGGCGGGGTCGGCGGCGGAGCTGGAGGAGGCGATCGAGGAGATCGGAGTTCCCTGCGTCCTGAAGACGCGCCGGATGGGGTACGACGGGAAGGGACAGCGAGTGCTGCGCGGAGACGGCCCCGTCCCCCCCGCGGAGGAGCTGTGGCGAGCACTGGGCGAGACGCCGCTCCTGGTCGAGGCCTTCGTCCCCTTTCGACGGGAGCTCTCGCTCGTTGCGGTGCGGTCGCCCGAAGGCGAAGTCCGGGCGTGGCCCGTCGTCGAAAACGTCCACGTGGAGGGA
>JANQLR010000427.1 GCA_028280525.1 Longimicrobiales bacterium | reverse complement strand
GGGGATCGAGGACTTCCTCCCCGACCAGGGGGTCTGGCTCTTCGGCGGAGCGGGGTACCTGCGTGGGAGCCGCGGGTCCGCTTCGCTTCGCTACCAGCGCGAGCTCCTCGCCGACCGCTCCGGACTCGCGTCCGAGCGGGCGTCGGTCGACGGCCGGGCGACGTTCTCCCGCTTCCGCCTCTCCGGCGGGCTGGATTGGGACTTCGGGCGCGGACAGTTCGGGAAGGGCCACTTCACCGCCACGCTCCCCCTCGACCAGGGCCGCTGGGTCGTCTCCGCCTCGGCTCGTCGCTACGTCCCGTACTTCTCCCTCTCGACGATCTGGGGCTTCTTCGAGCCCGTCGCCTACCACGAGGCGCGTGCCCGCGTGTCGTGGACGGCGACGCCGGTGTTCGGGGTCTGGCTCTCCGGCGGCTGGCGCCGGTACGGGGACACCGGGACCGTCGCCGTGCTGAGCCCGATCGAGGACACCGGGTGGCGCGGCGAGGCGGGCGCCACCTGGCGCGTCGCGCCATCGTGGACCCTCGAGGGCGGGTGGCATCTGGAGTGGGGCCCCGGCGGCTTCCTCAACTCGGGCGATGCGGCCGTCCGCTGGGCGGCCTCGCCGAGACTCGCGCTGTCCGTCACCGGCACGTCGTTCCAGCAGATCGAGCAGTTCCGCCTCGGGGACGGACGCGCCTGGGGCGGCGGCTTCTCGGTCGACGCCGGTCTCACGGATCGGATGAGCTTCCTGGCCGGTGGATCCGTGATCCGGCACTCGACAACCGGCGACGGCGTCGAGAGCCCATGGAATCAGGCACGCGGCTGGACGACGCTGCGCCTCGCCGTGGGTCGGGATCCGGGCCTCGCGAACCGGCTGCGGCGATGAGTCGCGGCTCGGTGCCCGGGCGTATCGCCACGGCGACCCTCGCGCTCCTGGCGGGTGGCCTGGTCCCGGCCGCCCTCCTCCCGGGCGCCCAGGAGGAGCCCTTTCCGCACGCGGACCATCAGGGACTCTTCCCGGTGTGCACCGGCTGTCACGCCGACATGGAGGGCGACGACCCGGCGGCCTATTACCCCCTGGCATCGCAGTGTACCGGGTGTCACGACGGCGTCGAGGAGGAGCAGGTGACGTGGACCGCGCCCTCCCCGCGGATCTCGAACGTGCGGTTCGAGCATGGGAGCCACGCCGCCGACCTCGCCGCCGCGGGGGACCCGCCCGCCACATGCGAGTCGTGCCATTCGGCCGCCGACGGCGAGCGGATGAGCGTCGATGGGGCGGAGCGCCTGGACACCTGCTGGGCGTGTCACGCGCACGCGCGGGAGGATCACTACGCGGGCGGGGCAGCGTTGGGCGCGGGGGACCCGGCGGTTGGGGTCGATCCCGAGGGCGGCGACGATCCGGCCGCTTCCGACTGCGCCTCGTGCCACGTCCCCCTGGCCGAGTCGGGCTTCGCGCTCGAGCGCATCTCCGCCCTGGAACTCCCCGCCGACCACGACGCCCCCGACTTCCTCGCCCACGGCCACGGTTCGGACGCGTCCGAACCCGCACGCTGTGCCACGTGCCACACCGAGGACCGCTGCGCTTCGTGCCACGTCGACGCGGACCGGCCCGAGATCGCAGCCATCCCGTCGGCGCCCGAGACGATGGAGCTGCCGATCTGGACCGTCGTCTACCCGACACCGGCGGATCACGCCGAGGATGCGTTCGAGCGCGGGCACACCCCCGGTGCAGGTGGAGCGGCGGAGGGCTCGACGTGCCACACGAGCGACGACTGCCTCTCCTGCCACGTCGAGCCGGGCCCCGAGATCGTCGCCGACCTCCCGTCGCGTGCCGAGTCGCGCGCTCCGGGCGTCGACCTGGACGTCGTCCCGCCGGAGTCGCACGAGGCGCTCTTCTTCCTCGCGCTGCATGCGGATCTCGCGGCGGCCGACCCGGAGAACTGCGCCTCGTGTCACACGGAGACGTACTGCGTGGCGTGTCACGACGGGCCGTCGGACGGCGGGTACCACCCCCTCGGCTTCGTGGGCCGCCACGCCGCCGACGGGTGGGGACGGGACCAGGAGTGCGCCTCGTG
>JANQLR010000426.1 GCA_028280525.1 Longimicrobiales bacterium | reverse complement strand
CGTCCCCCTCAGCCAAGACCCCCCGAACCCGCTCGACCGGCGCCCGATCGAGGAGCCGCTCGTCACCGGGGTGCGCACCCTGGACGGGATCCTCCCCGTCGGTCGGGGTCAGCGCATCGGGATCTTCGCGGGATCCGGCGTGGGCAAGAGCACCCTGCTCGGGATGATCGCCCGTCACGCGGAGGCCGACGTGAACGTCATCGCCCTCCTCGGGGAGCGCGGTCGCGAGGTGCGGGACTTCATCGACAACTCGCTCGGGCCGGAGGGGCTGAAGCGCTCCGTCCTGGTCGTCGCGACCGGGGACCAGTCCGCGCTCGCACGGGCCCGCGGCGCCCTCGTCGCCACCTCGATCGCCGAGTACTTCCGCGACCAGGGGAAGCAGGTCATGCTGATGGTCGACTCCGTGACCCGCGTCGCCATGGCGTGGCGCGAGATCGGCCTCGCCGTCGGCGAGCCTCCCACGACCAAGGGGTATCCGCCCTCCGTCTTCGCCGCACTCCCCCGTCTGCTCGAGCGGGCCGGGAACGGACGCGTGGGCGGGATCACCGGGATCTACACCGTCCTGGTGGAGGGCGACGACTTCAACGAGCCGGTCGCCGACCAGACCCGCTCGATCCTCGATGGGCACGTCGTCCTGACCCGCGAACTCGCGGCGCGTGGACACTTCCCCGCCGTCGACATCCTGCAGAGCGCCTCGCGGGTGAAGGACCTCATCGCCCCGCCCCCGCAGCGGGCGGCCGCGGCCCGGCTCCAGTCGCTCGTCGCGGCTCGCCGGGAGAAGGAGGACCTGATCGCGGTGGGGGCCTACGCCAAGGGCTCCGACCCGAAGGTCGACACCGCCCTGCGGCTCGAGTCCCGGATCGACGGCTTCCTCCAGCAGCCACCCGACGAGGTGACGCCCCTGGAGGAGACGCGTGAGGCGCTCGCGGCGATCTCCGTCGCCGCCGACGGAGGGACGTCCGGATGAGCGAGTTCGAGTTCAAGCTCGACAACGTCCTCGACCTCCGGAAGGAGGAGGAGCGGGTGCAGGCCCAGCGGGTCGCCCAGGCGCGCCGGGAGGCGGACGCCGCGCGTGAGGCGATGAGCAATCTGGAGGCGCTCCGGCGCGATGGGCGCGAGCGACTGACCCGGGCGCACGGCAATGGCCGCACGGTCGGGCAGCTGCAGAACCTCGAGTGGGTGCTCGGCCGGGTCGAGACCGAGCTCGAGGCCGCGCAGGAGACGCTCCGCTCCGCCGACGCCGAGATGGTCGAGCGGGTGAAGGACTTCCAGGGCGCGGTCCGCGAGCGTCAGACGCTCGACCGCCTCCGCGAGAAGCAGCTCGAAAGCTGGAAGGCGACGCAGGCGCGCGCCGAGCAGAAGACGATGGATGAGGTCGCGCTGACCCGCCACTTCCGAACCGGGCGCGTGAGCGCGCAGGGAGACGACGCATGAAGCCGGTGATCCTGATCGCGGGTGGACTCCTCCTCGGAGTCGGGGGTGGGACCGCGTGGTCCGCCCTGCAGGTGAAGCAGGAGGTCGAGGCCGAGATGGCCGCGAGGGCCGACTCCATCGCGCAGCTCGCCATGGAGGTCGAGTCGAAGGAGGCGGACACTGCCGCCGAGGCGGAGCTGGCCGGCGGTTCGACGCTGGACGAGGGCGCCGGGAGCGATGCGGCGGAGGGGGCGGGCGATGCGGACTCGACCGAGGACGGCTCCCCCGATCCCGAGTCGGCTGGAGAGGACGAGTCGACCTCCGAGGACCCGGTGGGCGCGGACGATGCGGCGGAGGGCGCGGGTGCCACCCCCACCCCCGAGGGCGCGACCGACGGGGAGGCTCCCGGCGCGGCGGACCCGTCCACGGACGCAGAGGGCGCCGCCGCCGGGGACGGCACGGCGCTGACCGGAGACGCCCCCGCCGGGCCGAGCACCCCGCCGATCACCGCCGAGGGCGCACGCCGGATGGCCAAGATCTTCTCCGCCATGCGCGCAGAGGACGCCGCCGCCGTGATGGCGGAGCTCTCCGACGGCGAGATCACCGCGATCCTCGGCGAGCTGAACGACCGGACCGCTGCCTCCATCATGGGCGGCTTCGACGCCGAGCGGGCCGCCCGCCTCGGCCGGCTCCTCCTCGGCGGAGGGGTCCGGTGATCATGGAGGCGATCTCCTTCCTCGCAGGCGTCGTTTCCGACGGGGTCCGTTCGATCGGATCCCGTGGGGCGCGCTCGCGAGGGGGGGAGGAGACGGGTGGGTTCGACGCGCTCCTCGCCCGGGCGATGACGCCCGACGCGACCGAGGCGACTCAGATCCGGCCGCGCCCGGCCAACGGCCCCGCGCTCGATGGCGCGGAGGTCGGCGAGGTCGCGGACGACCCCGTGGACGTCGACGCCGGGCTCTCGGAGGCCGGGTCGGACGACGGCGAGGCCGGGGACGCCGACCGCCTCCTGGACCGCATGCGCTTCTCGCGCGGCAGCGAGACCGGCGTGGGCCGCATCCCCTTCGGTGCGATCGCCCGAGCGGTGACCACGGCCGCGGTCTCTGCCGGGGAGGGAGCGCAGAACGGCGAGGGGACGCCGGAGGTCGACGCCTCCGGGCCGGCGGGGGCCGCGACGCTGGCCGGTGAGCGTTCACTCGCCGAGGTGCGAAGCGCCCTCCTTCCGGACGATGCGACCGAAACCGGTCCGAACCCCGTTGGGTCGCTCGACGAGGGGACTGCTTCGCCTGACGGGGGTGCGTTCCCCGAAGCGACGCTCGACGGGCCCGCCGCCGACGCTCCCTCCGCGGCGCAGTCCGCCGCGGGGACCGATGACCTGAACACCACCCTGGCGGGTGTCGCCCCGTCGACAGCCGCGGAGACCTCCCGTGAAGCACTCTACGACCCGGATCTTCCGGGCACCGACGCTGCCGCCGCGGCCTCGGGGCCGAACCTCGATCCCCGCACTCCCGACCGGAGCCTCGATCGCGTCGATCCCGAGCTGCGGACTCGCCTCGAGCGGGTGGTCGATCGGATGGCGCGCGAACACGGCCACGACGTGGAGGTCGTCGAGGGATTCCGTACCGACGCCCGGCAGTCGTGGCTCTTCGGGCAGGGGCGGGAGCGGCCCGGCCCAGTCGTAACCTGGACGCAGAACTCCAGGCACGAGTCGGGTCGGGCGGTCGACGTCCGGATCGACGGGAGCTGGGACAACCCGGAGGCGTACCGTCGCCTCCAGACGATCGCGCAGGAGGAGGGGCTTGCCACCCTCGGGCCGCGGGACCCCGGCCACCTCGAACTCCCCGCCTCCGACCTCACCGCCTCGACGGGCGGCGTCTTCCGGGACGGGGTCGAGATCGAGCGACCCTCCCGGATTCGGACGCCGCTCGACGCCGAGGGGGCCTCCCGGATCGCCAGCACGACAGATCCCGCGCTTCGGGGCGGGGTGGCTCGAGTCGCGCGAGTGGCGGATGTGGCGCAGGTGGCCCGAGTGGCCGAGGTCGCCACCCCGGGATCCGTCGGTTTCGCGGGTGACGCGTCGGGGGCCGTGGCGGACGCGGTCGACGGCGCGACGGTGAACGCGAGCGCGCGGAACGGGGTGGCGTCGCCGGGGGCGACGTCCTCTTCGGCGCCCGCGGGCGCGGGAGCGGCGGCCTCGACCCCTGCCTTCTCCGGGTCGAACCCGACGCTCGGGAACGCAGTCGTGAACTCCGGATCGAACCGGCCGACTGCGCCCTCCGTCGCGGGGGCCCCCGTGGGAGGCAGCACGACGCCTCCTGCCACCGCCGCCACGTCCTCACCCGGGGTGCTGTTGACGGACCCGCAGGATCCGTCCATAGCGACGCCCGCCCTGGCGGCGGCCGGTGAGATCGCCCGCGGAGCGGAGGCCGGTCGAACGATCGCGGCGCCGGGAGCCACATCGTCCGCGGACTCCCGCACCTCGAGCCCCCGCAGCGCCGACGCGGCGGTGACCGCCACCGACTCCGACGCCCGCCGCTCGTCGAGCGAGACGTCGAGCGACGCCTCCGGAGAGGGTGGCGAGCAGTCGCTCACCGGGAACCGGGACGGGAGTTCGCCCCGAGTCGAGTCACCCACCCGGCGCGATGGAGCGGTCGGTTTCGGGCCGACCCTCGCCAACCTCCAGGCCGATGGCTCGTCGACCTCGCCGATTCAGGAGATGCGCGCCGCCTCGACGCTGGACCGCCTCGAGCAGATCGAGGCACTTCGGGACCGCGCCGCACTGGGCACCTCGGACGGGTGGCGGCTGCGCATGGCCGACGCCGACGGGAACGGCACGCGGCTCGACCTCGGCCTGCGCGGCTCGACCGTCGACGCCCGCCTCGGCCTCTCCGACCCCGAGCTCGCCCGGCGCGCCCAGGCGAACATCGCGGAGCTCCGTCAGAGCCTGGAGACGCGCGGACTCGACCTCGAGCAGGCGCTCTTCCGCTCCGGGATGAGCCCGGATGCACTCGAGTCGCTGACCGGACCGAACCGGACTTCGCAGAGCCTCGACGCGATGCGTGCCTTCATGGCCGACCTGACCGGCCGCCCCGAAGACGACGCCCGCCAGTCCGCGCGCCGACAGAACGAGACGTCCGAGCAGTCGAGCTCGGGCCGTGAGCCGAACGACGACCGCTCGAGTCGAGAGGAGACCACACCGTGAGCTTCATTCCCAACGTCGGTCCGATCCGGACGACCGGAACCCAGTTCGGGGTCGATCCGAACCGTCGCGGCGACGAGCTCGGGCAGGACGAGTTCCTTCAGCTCCTCGTCGCCCAGCTTCGAAACCAGGATCCCATGAACCCCTCGGATCCCCAGGAATTCGCAGCCCAGCTCGCGCAGTTCTCGAGCGTCGAGCAGCTCATCAACATCAACGAGACCCTCGCGGGTCAGGGCGCGGCCAACGACTCCATGGCCGCCGCCCTCAATCAGACCGCCGCACTCGGTGCCCTCGGGCAGGACGTGCTGGCGCCCGGTGACCGGATCCAGGTGGGTCCGGGTGTCGATTCCGAGGTCGTCCTCGGGGTCGGTGGAAGTGGTGGGGCCGCTACCCTCACCCTTCGCGATACGGCCGGAAACGTCGTCGCCACGCTGGATCTCGGTGACGTCGCACCCGGCCGTTCGGAGTTCTCTCTGCAGGACTTCGATGCAGTACGGGATCTCGAAGACGGCTCCTACACCTTCGAGGTGCAGGTCGTCGGAGAGAACCAGACCGCGGTGGAGGTGCAGTCCTTCACCCGGATGCGCGTGGATGGCGTACGCTACGGGCCGACCGGTCCGGTACTGCTGTCCGGGGACCTGGAGATTCCGCTCTCGAACGTCGTCGAAATCGTTTCCTCGGAATCATCCGATCAGGAGAAATCCAACCCATGATGCGCTCCCTCTTCGCCGGTGTGTCCGGCCTGCGGAACCACCAGATCCGCATGGACGTCATCGGTAACAACATCGCGAACGTGAACACCGTGGCCTTCAAGTCCAGCCGCGTCACGTTCGAGGAGTCGTTCGCTCAGCTCGTGCAGGGCGCCAGCCGTCCTCCGGGCGACTCGGCGAACGTCTCCGGTGGTGTGAACCCGGTCCAGGTCGGACTCGGGATGAACATCGGGTCGATCGACCTTCTGTTCACGCAGGGCAACATCGAGTCCACCGGTGTGAACACCGACCTCGCGATCAGCGGAGATTCGTTCTTCGTCGTGAGCGATGGGACTCAGAACTTCTACACCCGTTCCGGCAACTTTCAGCTGGATGCCAACGGCCGCATGGTTGCGTCGACGAACGGGTACGTGGTTCAGGGGCGGCTGGCGGAGAACGGGGTCCTGCAGGACTCCATCACCGACATCCGTCTTCCGTTCGGTCAGAAGTCGGCCGCGAACGCCACCACGGCGGTCTCGCTGGCCGGGAACCTCGATGCCGAGGCGACCGTGGGCGACCAGCGCGAGACGACCATCACGGTCTACGACGCAATGGGCGGCCGGGACGAGCTGACCATCACCTTCGAGAAGGCGACACCGACCACCTGGACCTACTCGGTCGCGGTGGCGGATGGGACGACGGTGAGTGGTGACAGTGGTACGCTCACCTTCGACAACCAGGGGCGTCTGACGACCCCGGTTCCCGCGACGGCCTTCGAGTTCACGCCCGCCTCCGGCGCGGCGAACGTCTCGGTCGCGATCGACTTCGGGGCGGCGGACACCATCACCGGTCTGAGCCAGTTCGCGGCTCCGTCCACCGCGGTGACGAAGGAGCAGGACGGCTACACCATGGGGGACCTCGAGCGGTTCTCGGTCGACCAGACCGGGACCATCACCGGGGCCTTCACCAACGGAGTCACGCTGACGCTCGGCCAGCTCGTGCTCGGCGACTTCAACAACCCCGCCGGTCTCATCCGGACCGGGGACAACATGTCGACGTAGCGATCCGGATGAAAGAACGGCTGGAACTTCTCCTGCAAGGTAGTGCTGAGATAGGCGAGCCACATAT
>JANQLR010000424.1 GCA_028280525.1 Longimicrobiales bacterium | reverse complement strand
AGAGGATCGCGGGCACCGGTCGGACTCCGGCGAGGCCGAGGGCGATCCCCGTCGCCAGGACCGTGGCCCACACGGCGCGAACCCGCGGGTCGGTCAGCTCGCGCGGCCATCCGAGCGCCCCGGCCACCGCCCACGCCGCCGCGAGCGGCGCCGTCACCGAGGAGGTCATGCCGGCGGCGAAGAGCCCGGTCGCGAAGAAGAGCCCCGCCCACGGACCAAGAACCGGTTCGAGCTGGGTCGCCATGTCGGCCGCGCTCGTGACCTCGGTGCCCGACCCGAACATCGACCCGGCGGCGGTCACGAGGATCGCCATCGACACGACGCCCCCCATCCCGACCGAGAGGACGGTGTCGAAGCGGGCGGAGGAAAGCGCCTCCGGCCCGTCGAACCGCTCCCCGACGGCGGTGGCGTGGAGGAAGAGGTTGTACGGCGCGACGGTCGTGCCGATCAGCCCCACGGCGATGAGGAGCCCGCCGCTCGGGACGATCGGGAGGAAGAGACCGGCGAGCACGCCGTCGACCCGGTCGATCAGGAGCGCCGCGGTGGCGAGGAAGACGACGGACATCAGGACGACCATCCCGACCATGACCCGCTCCACCGCCCGGTAGGAGCCGCTCCAGAGCAGGGCTCCCGCGGCGACGCCGATGACCGCCACCCAGAGGCGCACATCGAAGCCCGCCGCGGCCTCCGCGCCGAGCACGCCCCCGAGGAGGCGCCGCACGTCGTCGCCCACGGCGCCGTCCACCCCGAGCGCGCCGCCGAGGAGGTTCCCCGTCTGGTAGGCGGCGTTGCCGAGCCCGATCGCGGCGATGACCAGGGCGACGGAGAGGACACGACCCACCCCGGTGAAGCGCTCCCGGATCGCCTCGCCGAGCCCTCGGCCGGTAACGAGACCCAGCCGCGCGGCCATCTCCTGGAGGACGATCGTGGCAACCGTGGAGAAGGCGAGAGCCCAGAGGAGCGCCGCGCCGAAGCCCGCACCCGCGACCGTCGCCGTGGTCACCGTTCCGGGTCCGATGAAGGCGGCGGCCACGATCCAGCCGGGGCCGGGCCCACGGCCGCCTCCGCCCCCACCGCCCCGCTTTGTTCGAACCTCGCCCTCGACCATCTTGAACGTCCCGCGTGTGCATTCCTCGCCGATCGCAAGGCGCCAACGTACGCGCCCCCATTCCGTCGGACACCTCCTGCCGGGCCGTGCCTCACCCCTCTCTTCGTCGCCGACTCACTCCGATCGCCGCCGCGGCGACGATCGCGGGGTGCTCGGTGCCGACCGAGGTCCCGCGCTTCGACACGGTCTGGGAGATCACCCTGGCGAGCGACTCCGTACGCACGGACGAGTTTCTCCCCGAGGAGATGCGTCCGGACCCGCGGGGGTTCGCGATCGACTCCTTCACCTTCGAGCGGTCGGTGCGCCTCGATCAGGTCTGCGAACTCTGCACCTGCTTCGACGGACCGATCCCCGAGCTCGAGCTGGTTGACACCGACTGGCGGCTGCAGCTCCCGAGCGGGCTGGTGTCCGCGGAGATCCTGGAGGGCCGGGCCCGCCTCGTCCTCCGCAACCGACTCGGCTTCGACCTCCTCGACAACGGCGCCGGGAACCGGGGGGTGCTTCGCGTCGAGCTCGTCGACATCGGCTTCAACGGCGGGGTCCGCGCGGTGCAGGAGGTGCGGGACCCCTTCCCGAGCGACTCCGAACTCGAGATCGAGTTCGACCTCGCGGGGATCGAGCTCTCCTCGAATCTGGTCGCTCGGATCGGCGGGACGACGCCCGGATCGTCGTGTACGGACCTCAGCCTCGATCCGAGCGACGGGCTGGACGCCTTCATCGGGATCGAGGAGGTCGTCACCGCCGGCGCCCGGGTCGTCCTCTCCGACGCCGATGTGCAGATCGACCCGGAGCGGGTCGAGCTTCCGGGCTTCATCGCCGACCGGCTCCGCCCCGGCGAGGCCGAGCTCCTCGCGGGCGTTCGGATTCGGAGTTCCCTCCCCGCCGCCGTCGAGCTGAACCTCTCGGTCGCCTCCGATCCGGAGGCGCTGCAGACCTCGGAGGCGGCGCTGCGCACCCCGATCGAGCTGTCGCCCGGGAGCGCCGACGAGCCCACCCTCTTCGACCGGGAGTACCTGATCGACCTCGAGACGGTCGAGGGCGCCGACGAACTGCACTTCGGATCCGAGAACCGGATCGCCGGGAACCGGGTGGTCACCCTCTTCGGGACGGAGCAGGTGCGGTGGGAGATCGTGGTCCAAGCCACGGTGCCGACGCGATGATGCGCCTCCGTCGTCGCGCCCCGCGTCACGGGGCACCGAGCCTACCGGCCCGCGCGAGCTGGAGGCGGTGGGTCGGGCCCGCCGCTCTCGGCCTCCTCACCGCCTGCGGCTCCGACGACCCGGTCGCCTCGACCCCTCCGGCTCCCGGTGAGCCCGGGTCGGGGGTGGTCCTGGAGGCCCTCCCGCCCGATGCGCCGATCGTGATCCGCAGCGGCCGTCGCTCGGACGATCCGTTCCGGTTCCGGGCGCGGACATCGGAGGGTGCCCCCGTCCCGGGCGCGCGCATCCCCTTCCTCCTCGAACCCGACAGCGCGGGCGTCCTCAGCCAGCCGATCGCCGTCTCCGACGCCGAGGGAGTCGTCGAGACCTACCTCCTGGAAGCTCGGCCGGGGAGCGGCGTGGTGGTTGCCGGTAGCGCCGCCGGTCCTCGCATCCCGTTCGAGGTGGAGCGCGCCCCGGGGAGCATCGAGTTCGAGGACGGCACGGGGGCGATCGGGCTTCCGGGACTCCCCCACCCGGACAGCATCCTGCGCGTCCGCGTCCTCGACACCGAGGGCGCCCCGATGCCCGACCGCGTCGTCTTCTTCTCGGCGAACGGCACGCTTTCGTCCTTCTCCGACACCACCGACGCGGAGGGCTTCGCGGAGGTGAGGCTTCGCGAGACCAGTCGACTCGCCGGATCGGGATTCGTCTTCGCCTTCCTCCCCGGCTTCAGCGACCTCCTCGCCCGGAGTGAACGACCCACCGCGGCCCCGGCCCGGCGCGTCGTTCTGGTCTCGGTGGACGGGCTCCGGACGGACGCGGTCGGGGAGCCGGACCAGCCGGGGTTCGGACGGCTGCGGACCGAGGGCGCACTGGGGACGCTCCGAACCGTGACCCCGTCGCTCACCGTGCCCGCCCACCTGTCGATGCTCTCCGGCGTGCCGCCCTCCGAGCACCGAGTGTTCTCGGAGCGGCTGCAGTTCACCCCCGAGATGAACGCCCTCGACCCGGCCTTCCGCGTGTCGGTTCAGCGGGGAGGGGACACTCGCGCGATCCTCGCGACGGGCGGCCCGCTCGAGGAATTCGAGGAGATCCTCGAATGCCGCCTCGCCTTCGGCTTCGAGGGCCTGGTCACGGTGCAGGGAGATGCATCCGTCATCGTCGGCGAAGCGCTGCCCGCCGTCGCGGACACGGCGCTCTCCGCCGTCTTCGTCCACCTCCCGGACCCCGACGTCGCCGGACACGCCTTCGGCTTCGACTCGCCCGAGTACGCGGAGGCGGTCAAGGCGACCGGCAGGGCTCTCGACCGGCTCATCGACGCCGTCCCCGGAGGCACCCTCCTGATCGTCACCTCGGACCACGGCGGGGGCGGGAGCCTGGGGCGCTTCCAGCACGGGTCTCTCGATCCGATCGACCTGCACGTCCCCATCTTCCTCCGCGGACCGAACGTCCCGGCGGGGGGCGCCCTCCCGGAGCTGGAGTCGATCCTGGACGTGGCCCCGACGATCCTCTGGTCGATCGGTGTGCAGATCCCCCAGGGGTATCGCGGCGGCCCGCTCCTGCCGGGCTTCCGGAACCCATGACCGAGCCTGACGACTTCGGTAGCTTTCGAGCTGAAGCTCAGAGACTCCCGACCCCCTCTCTCGGGGTCGTTCCGCCCGAAGCGGGGGCGAACATGCAGAAGTACGATCTGGTCGTGGTGGGCGCTGGTCCCTGCGGGATCGCCGTCGGCGCGGCCGCGGTGACGAACGAGCGCTCGGTCCTCCTCGTCGACAAGGGGTGCGTCACGCAGTCCCTGATCGACTATCCGTACTACATGGAGTTCTTCTCGACCGCGCAGAAGCTCGAGATCGAGGGCGTGCCCTTCACGATCCCGAACCCGAAGCCGTCGCGCCGGGAGGCGCTCGCCTACTACCGGCGCGTGGTGGAGCACTACGGCATCCCCGTCCGCCAGTACGAGGAGGTCGTCGAGATCACCGGATCGGTCGGCGACTTCCGCATCCGCACGCGGACCTCGGCCGGCGAGGAGCGCGTGGTCGAGGCCGGCGCCGTCGTCGACGCCACCGGCGGCTTCTTCGAGCCGAACTACCTGGGGGTGCCCGGTGAGGAGCTGCCGAAGGTCCTCCACTACTACCGCGAGCCATACCCCTTCTGGGACCGCGACGTCCTGGTGGTGGGTGCCGGCAACTCGGCGGTCGAGTCCGCGCTCGAGATGTACCGGAACGGGGTGCGCGTCTCGATGGTGCACTTCGCGGATGTGCTCGACCGCGGCGTAAAGCCGTGGGTGCGGCCCGACATCGACAACCGGATCGCCCGCGGCGAGATCCCCATGCACTGGAAGCACCGGGTCGCCGAGGTCCGGCCGGGCTCGGTCGTGCTGCGCTCGGACGAGACCGGCGAGACGCGGGAGATCGCGAACGACGTGGTGCTCGCGATGACGGGCTGGCGTCCGAACCCGGTCCTCCTGCGCAGCCTCGGGGTCCAGGTGGACGAGGAGACCGGGATCCCGTCGCACCATCGGGAGACGATGGAGACGAACGTCCCCGGGGTCTACATCGCCGGGGTGATCGCGGCCGGGAGGAACGCGAACAAGATCTTCATCGAGAACGGGAAGATGCACGGGGGACGCATCGTCCGTGCGTTGGATCGCGCGGCCTCCGAGATCAGCTGAGCGGGGTCCCGTCTCCGTCCGCTCTCGCCTCCTCGGACCAGCGCAGCACCGCCTCGCGGATCGCCTGTAGCGAGTAGTACAGCTCCACGCGGCGGTTCCTCGCACGGCCGTCCGCCGTCTCGTTGTCCGCGACCGGCTTGAACTCTCCGTACGACTCGACGCGGGTCAGGAGCGGCGGCTGGCCCGCCTCGATCAGGATGCGGGCCACCCCGGCCGCGCGCGCGGCCGAGAGCTCCCAGTTCGAGGCGAAGGCCGGCGTCGAGATCGGCCGGTCGTCCGCGTGCCCCGAGATGATGACGGGGACGTCGAGAGAACCCGTGACCTCGGCGAGCTGCGTGAGGATCTCGATCCCCTCGATGCGCGGGCCCGCCTCGCCCGAGGGGAAGAGCGCGGTGGCCTTCATCCGCAGGTAGACGCCGGTCGCGGTCCGCTCCACCTCCACGTCGCTCTCGAGCCCCTGCGCCTCCACGAACTCCTCGAGCCGCTTCGCGATCATCTCGAGGTACGCCTTGGACATCTTGTCGTCCCAGGTCTCGTCCTGACCATCCGCCTCGATGGGGCTCATGGTCGCCCCCTCGTTCATCCCCGGGTTCTCGAGCATCAGGTCGGGATCGGGCGGGTCCTTCATGAGGCCCATCGGGTTCTCGACCGGGTCCGGGCTGGTGGAGCCCATCGCCATGTTGACCGACTGCGCGGCGAGGAGGAAGCGCTCCATCTTGATCTCCGACATGGAGAACATGAGGACGAAGAAGCAGAGGAGGAGCGACATCATGTCTCCGAAGGTCGCCATCCAGAGAGGTGCGCCCTCCTCGACCGGTGGACCGCCGCCCTCCTCGTCGTCGCCCTCGATGACGACCAGCTCCTCGTCGCTCATCGTCAGGCCGCCTTCTGCTCCGGAGCCGGGGCCTTCCCGGAGAGGTCGGCCTCATCGTCGCTGTCGCTCATGAAGGCCTTGAGCTTCTCCTTCAGGATCGCGCTCGAGTCCCCACGATTGATCGAGTCGAGCCCGACGATCGCGAGCTGGATCTGCACGACCTCGATGCCGATGCGGCGGTCGAGCTTCGAGACCATCGGGATGAAGATCAGGTTGGCGAAGACGGCGCCGTAGAAGGTCGTCAGGAGCGCGACCGCCATCGCCGGTCCGATCGCGTCCGGATCGGACATGTTGGCCATCATCTGCACGAGCCCGATCAGCGTCCCGACCATCCCGAAGGCCGGCGCGTACTTCCCCATTTCGTTGAAGATCTTCTGCCCGACGCGGTGGTGCTCCTCCATGTACTTCCGCTCGGTGCCGAGGATCTCGCGGATCGTGTTGGAGTTGGTCCCGTCCGCGATGAGCATGAGGCCCTTGCGGAGGGCCTGCGTCGGAGCGTCGTCGGCGATGTTCTCGAGGGCGACCGGACCGTCCCGCTTCTGCACCTGCATCGCCTTCACCAGGTACTGGGCGATGGCGAGCATCTCGTTGCGCTGGTCGTTGAAGACGCGGCGCGAGACCGGGATGATCAGCTTGAGTTCGTCGAAGGGGAAGGCGATCGAGGTCGCCGCGAAGGTCCCGCCCAGAACGACCAGGAGGCCCGGCAGATTGAAGAACATCATCAGGCTGCCGCCCATTAGGATCGCCGCGACGACGAGCCCCATGCCGACTACAACCCCGAAAATTGACGCCTTGTCCACCGGAATGCCGACCCTTTGACCGAGAGAGATCCCGCCTGGAGAGGCGGGTGATATCTGAAGTATCGGTCAGTCGGCACCCCCCTTGAGGGGCTGCATTTCCCTTCAGGCGACCTCGAAGTCGGGCTGCGTTCCGGTGCCGTCCCACGCCTCGCGGCGCACGAAGGCGATGGCGACCGTCTGCCCGAATCGGGGGCTCCACGCCGCGGACCGGACCTCGCCGGCCGAGCGATCCAGACCCTCCACGCGCAGCTCGGCGCCGGGAGCGGGCGTCGGTCCATCTCCCAGAAGAACCCGCCGCAGACGGCGATTCACCCGCCCACGGTCGCGGATCCGGACGATCACCTCCTGCCCGGTGTAGCACCCCTTCCCGTGGTCGATGGCGATCTCCTCCAGGCCGGCCTCGGTGGGGATGGTGCCGTCGTCGAAGTCGGCGCCGAAGAGCGGGGTGCCGGCTTCGATGCGCATGGCCTCGAAGGCCGCGGCGCCGAGGGGCGCGGCCCCGGCCTCGACCAGGCGGTTCCAGAGCTCGGGCCCGCACGTCGCGGCGACGAGGAGATCGAGGGTCGGCACCTCGCCCAGCTCACGGCTCCGGACCATCCGCGCGCGGCCCACCGCCTCCGCCTCGACCTCGATCCAGCCCAACGGCTCCAGCGCCTCGACGGTCTCGCGGGCGGCAGGGGAGAGGTCGAGGGCCGTCGCGACCGCCTCCGCTCCGCGCGGCCCGGCGACGGTGATGCGCGCACAGGCTTCGTGGACCTGCTCGACCTTCGCGAGGCGCGGCGGGAGGAAGCGCCGGAAGTGCTGCATGAGCCCTTCGATCCCCGCCGCGGGGACG
>JANQLR010000423.1 GCA_028280525.1 Longimicrobiales bacterium | reverse complement strand
CCCCATCGGGACTCCCCCTTCCAGAGAGAGCACGCCCCAGGCGATGTAGCGGAGCGCCCCGTCGGAGACGACCACGCGGCCCCGGTCGCCACCCCACGGCCTCGGGAACTCCTCGGTCGGCAGGAGGGGCTCCGTGCGGAGGACCTCACCGCCCGGATCGAACCAGGTAAACCGTCGGCCGATCAGATCCAGCACGACGAGACTGTCCCCCGCCCAACCCAGCGCGGAGACGGAGGAGAACTCGCCCGGGCCCTCGCCGTCCCGTCCGAAGCTGGTCGGCCGAGCCCCGTCGAGCGGGATCCGATGAACCCTCGCCCGATCCCCGACGACCAGCACCCCGTCGCCCACCGCCATCACCCCCGGCCACTCGATCTCCTCGCTCGCCCAGAGGATTTCGACCTCGGCGATCTCGACGGGCTCGGGCATCATCGCGGCGGGGACGGTCACGAAGGTCGTGTCCCCGCGGGTCTCACGGATGATCTCGACGACCACGCCCCCATCGCCTTCGCCATCGCCGCACCCGCTTCCGAGGCCGGACGCGACGACCCCAGCGGCGACCACGGCAGCAGCGGGCCGCCGAGCTTTCAGCGGACGTTCCACCGTGCCATGGCCACCTGGAGCTCCCCGATCGGCGTCTCATGCAGGCCGTAGACCCGGTCCCGGTCGAAGAGGAGCGGCGTGAAGGAGGGCGGCAGGAGGAGGGCGGGTCCGGGCGTGCCGTCGGGGGCGTGGGACTCCCACCACTGGATGCGAGGCGGAAGGTCCGGGAGGTATCGAAGCAGGAGCGGGTGGCCCATCGGGGCGGTCTCCGCGAGCCGCTGAAGCCAGATCCGTCCGTCCTCCCCCACTCGAAGCTGGTCCCACGCCGGAATCGAATCGGGGAACTGGACGTCACGCGCGAGTTCGAACACGGCGTCGACGAAGCTCGGGCTCAGCCCCTCGCCCTCCGGTCGGACGAGCTCGCGCATGGCGGGATGTACGGGAAGTCTCGGACGATCGCGGCACACGACCGTGATCCTCCACTCCTTTCCGGCGTGCTCACGCGGTGCGGATGGGTCCGCCACCCGGTGAACGCAGTCCTCGCCGACCGGGCCCTGCACGACCTCCCCGTCCGGCCCCAGGCGGACGAGCCGATCTCCCCCGAAGGCGGAGCCCGGGCTCAGGACGCCGCTGGAGACGATCCATGCGGACGAACCCGGCCAGGCAACCACGACGCGGGAGCTGTCCACCGCCTGGTCGATCAGCGCCCTCTCGATCCCCTGGGCGAGATCGAGGTTCGCCCGCCCGACGAATCGGAGCCGGTCTCCCAACGCGACGACGCGGGCCCCCGCCCGTGGGGGATTGACGTACCGACCCGCCTGCCGAAAAGGGCGCGTCCGAAGGACCGCGCCGTCAGCGCCGAACCAGGTGAACCTCCCACGCATCGCGTCGAGGACGATCAGGGTGTCTCCGGCCCAGCCCAGCCCGGTGATCCACCCGAACTCCCCCGGGCCCTCGCCATCCCTTCCAAAACTCCGGACGACTCCGGTCGCGACGTCGATCCGGTGCACCCGGGCGCGATCCCCGACCACGAGGGTCCCCTCCCGAACCGTCATCACCCCCGGTCGTTCCAGCTCCTCGCTCGCCCAGAGGATCTCGACCTCCCCAATCTCGACCGGCTCGGGCATCATCGAGCCCGGCACGGTCACGAATGTCGTGTCCCCTCGGATCTCGCGAGCGATCGTCGGCGGTTCTCCTGCCTCGTCCCCCGCCCCGGAGCAGGCGTACAGGCCCAGCAGGGCGAAGGCCATGCACCGCCCCCCTGCGGCGGGCGGCACGGCCCGGTTGACCGGAGGCTCCATGACGACACTCTCCCCGGGGGCGGGCCCCGGTCGTATGCGGAAGCGGCTATCCTGTCGCGGCAAGGTAGCGCGCTCGCCCGGTCCGGAAACCCCGGGCGTGGCACGAGGGGGGACGCCGACCCGAGCACGCGGACTTCGCGGCCCCGGGGGGTCGCTCGACGCCCCCCTCCCTCCTTCCGCCTGTTCGCGACGGGGGGCCTACTCCGACCGCAGCGCCTCCGCTGGCGCCACCCGCATCGCCCGCACCCCGGGAACCGCTGCCGCCAGGAGCGCCACCGCGCCCAGCGTCGCACCGACCAGGAGGTAGACCCCCGGCTCCCTCCCCGACGTCTGGAAGAGGAGCTCCTCGACGAAGCGAGCGAGTCCGAGGGCGATGCCGAGTCCGAGGGCGAGCCCGACCACACCGAGGACCGCCGCCTTCCCGATCACGACCCGAGCGAGGCGCTCCCGACTCGCGCCGAGCGCGGAACGGATCCCGATCTCACGCCGTCGCTGGGCGACGTCGAAGGCGAGCACCGAGTAGAGACCGACCCCGGCGACGAGGAGGGCCAGGAGCCCGAAGATCGAGAACATCGTGGCACCGAGACGCCACGAGCGGAGGCGTGGATCGACCAGGTCCTGCAGAGACCGCGCCTTCACGTACCGGAGCTGAGGCGCGACCCCGGCGAGGGCCTGGCGGACCGCGCCGAGCGCCGCAGATGCCTCGCCCCGCGTCCGAATCATGAGCGCCTGGGGCGGTCCCTGGATCTCCGGGTGGTCCAGGTTCACGTAGTAGAGATGGTGCGGTTCGGCTTCCACGAGTCCGTCCCGACGATGATCCGCCACGACGCCCACGACCTCGGTGCACGGGGCGGGGTCCTCGGGCGAGTCGCCGATGTGGAGGCAGCGCCCGATGGCGCTCTCCCCGCCCCAGATCGCGCGAGCCATCGCCTCGCTGACGAGGGTGACCGGCGCGGCCCCCTCCAGGTCGTCCGCGGGACCGAAGTCCCGGCCGTCCACGAGGGAGATCCCCATCGTCCGCAGGTAGGTCGACCCGACCTTGTTCACGTACGGCCCCCCGCCCGGATGCGAGGGGTATCGCTCGATCCCGGGGATCCGGGGCTCCCCGTAGCCGTAGCTCGACCAGAAGGGGATGGCGAGGGTCGGCGACCCCTCGACGACCTCCGGAAGGCTCCGCAGCCTGTCCAGGGCGTCGCGGTAGACTGCGGCCCGCTCCGGTCCGGGGTACTGGTCGTTCCACTCGAACTCGAGGACGGCGACCACTTCCGGGTCGAAGCCGAAGTCCACGCTGGAGGCGACCGAGAGGCTCCGGACGAAGAGGCCCGCCCCGACGAGGAGAACGACGGAGAGCGCGCCCTGGGCCACGGTGAGCACGCCCCGCATCCGCGAGCGACTGAACGACTCCGCCCGGCCGGGGTTCAGCGCCATGCGCGCGGCGCGGATCGACGGAACCACCCCCGCCAGCGCCACGGTGAAGAGGACCGCCACCGCCGTGAAGCCGAGCATTCTCGGGGTGAGGGCGCCCGCGTCGAAGGCGACGTCCGGAAGGAGCTGATCGTGTACGATCCCCGCGCCCCAGGACGCCGCGGCGAGGGCCACCCCCGCGCCGAGGAGCGCGAGGAACACGGTCTCGGTCAGCGCCTCGCCGACGAGTCGGAACCGGCTCGCGCCGATCGCCGCTCGGACGGAGAGCTCCCGCCGGAGGCGTACGGATCGCGCCAGGAGCAGGTTGGCGACGTTGGCGCAGGCGATCAGGAGGACGATCAGCGAGACGCCCGCCAGCCACCTCGACACCGAGGCCTCGGCGCTCGGATTCGGGCCGTTGGCCGCCACGATCGACGCAGCGAAGACGCGCGCCTCCCCGTCGTAGTTCCCCTCTGCGATCCGGGTCTCGCGCAGCGCGAGGTGCCGCGCCGTCGCGGCGTCATCCCCGGCGGACGGCGCCGCTCCGTCCCGCATCCGGGCCACCAGCTGCAGCCACCAGCAGTTGGGACTCGCCATGCACCCCTCGGCGCCCATCAGGTGGGCCGAGGTCACCATCGGCACCCAGGCGTCCACCGGCGAGAGCTCCGCCCCGGTGAAGCCGCGGCTGGCGACCCCGATCACCTCGTAGCGACCGGGCCCGATGTCCAGCTCCCGCCCGAGGATTCCCGGATCCGCGCCGAACCGGCGCACCCAGAACTCCTCCGAGAGGACCACCCGGGGCGGCGCGCCCTCCGCGTCCTCCTCCTCGGTGAAGAAGCGACCCAGCCGCGTGCGGGCTCCGAGCGCGGGAAAGAGCGATGCCGAGGCCCGCACCGTCCGGATCTGCTCGGCGTCGTCCCCGCGACCCAGCGTCGCGTCGATGGGAACGGTGTACGCTCCAAGTTCCTCGAAGGCCTCGACATCCTGCAGCGCGAGGAAGTCGGGGTGCGTGAACCAGCGGAAGACGCGGGGCTCCCCCTGCACCCCCCGCTCCACGTACAGATGCTGCAGCCCGCCAGGCTCCGCGAGGCCCTGGGGTGGCGAGAGCATCAGCCGGTCGACCACGCCGAACATCACGGCATTCGCGCCGATTCCGAGCCCGAGCGTCACCACGACCGCCGCCGCGAAGCCCGGGCCTCGAACCACCCGTCGGGCCGCGTGGCCCAGGAGTCCCCGCACGGCATCCACCGTCTCCACCATCCGCATCGTCCTCATCCTCCCCACGTCGAGTCTCAGAATCGCCTGCCGGTGCGCGCGCACACTCCCGAACCGTCGCTCGGCCTCGTGACGCGCCGCTTCGGGGGACATCCCCCGCCCCTCGAGCTCTTCCTGCGTCCGCTCCAGGTGGAAGCGGATCTCCTCGTCCAGCTCCTGCTCGATCCGGCGCCGTCCGGGCCGACCGAGGCCCCCGGGGCGCGGCCCCTCTCCCGCTCTCACCCCGAGCCCCCTTCCGAGGCCAGGATCTTGGCGACGGCGTCCGCGTACGCCGCCCACGTCGCCGAGTCGGCGTCCAGCTGGCGACGGCCGTCCGCCGTCAGCGCGTAGAACCGCGCCCTCCGGTTGTTCTCGGACTGCCCCCACTCGGAGGTCAGCCACCCGCGCTTCTGCATCCGGTGGAGCGCAGTGTAGAGAGCGCCGTCCTCGATCTCGAAGGCCTTGTCGCTCGTCGCACGGATCCAGCTCGCGACCGAGTAGCCGTGGGCCGGGCCGCGTTGGAGCGCCTTCAGGACGAGGAGGTCGAGCGTCCCCTGAAGCAGGTTGAGCTGGCGTGGCGACATCGTTCCCTGAATTGTTCATGGGAGAGGGGCCGAAGAATGCGGGCCACATCCGGCCCGCCTTCCCCTGAATCGTTCAGGGAAGCTATCTTGCCCCCCCGCTCGGCGCAATCGCCGTTCCTCGACGCCCCTCTCGTCCAGCGCCTGGAGCCGCGGGTCGTGCGACGACGCCCCCCCTCGCCCGCGGCGCGGTCGCGCGATGGAGGGGCCCGGTTTCCCTCCCCCCCGATCCGGTCGGCCACGGCCCTACCCGCGGGGGCGCCCCCTCAGTCCCCCGCCACCGGCTGCAGCTCCCCCGGTCCACCCGCCCCGCCTGCCGCGTCCGGCGCCGGCGCACCCGGGACGATCTCGCCGCGTCGAACCGCGTCCCGATACCGTTCCCTGCGGTCCGCGCCCTTCTCGAAGAGGTAGTAGACCGCGGGCGTGGTGGTAAGGACGAAGATGGTCGAGCTGAGGAGCCCGCCGATCAACGTGTAGGCGAGGGCGTTCCAGATGGTGGCGTTGGCGCTCTCGGCGAAGAGGACGAGGGGAAGGAGGCCGATCACCGTCGTCGTGGTCGTCATGAGGATCGGCCGGACGCGCTCGATCGTGCCTCGGAGCACGGCGTCGTAGAGAGAAAGCCCTTTGTCTTCTCGAACGCGGTTGATGTGATCGACGAGGAGGATCGCGTTGTTCACCACGATCCCGCCCATCATGATCACGCCGACGTACGCCTCGCGGGTGAAGCTCGCCCGCGCCCAGAAGAAGATCATGAAGACGCCGATCAGCGCCATCGGGACCGTGAGGAGGACGGCGAGCGGCTGGCGAAGCGACTCGAAGAGCGCCGCCGTCACCATGTAGACGAGGACGATCGACACGATCAGAACCATGTAGATCTGCTCCCGCTCCTCACGCTCCCATCGCCACCCCTCGCGCCGCTCGACCGTGTAGCCGGGAGGGAGGACCGTGGCCTCGATCATCGCCTCCTGGTAGAGGTCGCCGAGCTTCGGCGGGCCCCGGAACTCGTAGGCGACGCTCCGTTCGTACTGCTGGTCCTCCCGGTGGATGGTGGCCAGCACGTCCCGGGCCTCGATCGAGACGACGTCCCCGATTCGGATCGAGCGGCCCTCCGGCGTCTGGACCATCGTCTCCCGGAGCTCGACGACGTCCGCCTCGTCCGCGTCCCGGACCTTGACCTCGTACTGCACGTCCTCCCCGCCGATCCGGACGAACTGGACCCGGTTGGTCCCACCCACGGCCGAGGCCATCTGGTTCACCAGATCCTGAACCGAGAGGCCGTGCAGGGAGAGCGCGGCGCGATCGACCGCGACGACGTACTCGGAGGCGCGGTCGCGGGTGAATCGCCGACCGGAGGCGTTCGTGTCCACCTCCTGGACGCGGCTGATCCGAGACAGCCGTCGACCGAGATCCTCGGCGATCTCGCGGACCTGCTCGAAGTTGTACCCCTTCACGGTGATCGAATACGTGGGCGGCGAGGCCCCACCCCCGTAGAAGGAGGGTCCGAAGCCGTAGACCCGCACCTCGGCTCCGGTGAAGGTCATCGAGTAGGCGACCATCTGCTCCTTGATCGCCGGCGGGATCCCCGTGTTCTCCAGCGAATCCGGGAAGAAGACCTCGATTTGCCCGAAGGTCTCGGTGATCGTGGAGTTGTAGCTCTCGACCTCCGGAATGACGTCGATGCGCTCCTCGAAGAACTCGACCAGCTGGTTGGTGCGATCGAGGTTCGAGCCGCGCGGGAGTTCGATGTTGACCGAGATGTAGGTCCGGCCGCTCCGACCGCCGCCCCAGATCACCCCGCGGTTCACGTACTTGTCGAAGAGGTAGCTCGACCCGGCGAAGCAGAGGACCGTGAAACCGATCGCGAGCCACGGATAGCGCAGCGTGAAGCCGACGATCGCCCGGTAGAAGCGCTCGTAGATGGGCTCCTTGCGCATGTAGCCGCCGGATCCTGCGGCTGCCGCGGTCGGGTCCGTACCCTCGTG
>JANQLR010000421.1 GCA_028280525.1 Longimicrobiales bacterium | reverse complement strand
GTCCTCCCCACCGGGAGGGGACGGAAGAAGAACGCGGGCCGTCGTCCCCACCCCCACGGCGCTCTCGAACTCGAGATTCAGATCGAGAAGCTCGCACAGCGCCCGCGAGATCCGGAGGCCGATTCCGACGCCCTCCTTCGACAGGGTGTCTCCCGACGGATGGACCCCACCACCCGCCCGGATCTGCGCCAGAATCTCGTCCGGGATCCCCACCCCCGTGTCGACCACCTCGACCGCGAGCGCTCTTCCCTCCCGTTCCCGAACCCGGAGCGTGACCCGGCCGTCGGGCGAGAACTTCAGCGCGTTGCCGACCAGATTCACCAGGACCTGGCGCAGCCGCATCGGGTCCGTCTCCACCGGGGCGAGTGGCGGGGGTGTCTCGACGACGAGCTCCGCATTCCGCACGTCCGCCTCGGGGAGCATGACGGCGCGCACGTCCTCGAGCAGCTCCGCGAGTTCGACCGGCTCCACCTCCAGCCGGAGGCGCCCCGTCTCCAGACGCGAGAGATCGAGCAGGTCTGTGACGAGCCCGAGCGCGACCTGCCCGCTCCGCTCGAGGCGCCGCACGAAGTCGCGGTCCCGGTCGGTGACCTGATCCGACTCGTCGAACCCCTCGGAAAGAAGGTGCGCGAAGGCCGCAACCGACTTCAGCGGCTCGCGGAGTTCGTGGCTCAGCGTCGCGAGGAGGTCGCCCTTCGTGGCGTTCGCCCGCTCCGCCACCTGCGTCATCTCCTCGAGCCGACGGGTGCGCTCCTCCACCTGCGACTCCAGCCCCAGGCGCAGCAGATCCAGCTCGCTGTGGGCCCTCGAGAAGCGCAGCGCCAGCGCGGCCGCCATCGAGAGCAGGACGAGCGAGAACCCGACGTAGGGCATGTCAGCCGGGAGCGGCCAGCCCACTACGCGCAGGAACTCGCCGGTCTGGGCGAGCACGACCGCAGCGGCGCCCACGAGCAGAACGCGCGCGTCCGTGCGACCCCGATACGCTTCGCGGATCAGCAGTCTCGAGGCCAGGAAGAGGAGGACGAAGAGCCAGATCAGCCGCGGGACGGAGCTCGCCACGACCCACGTCATCGGCGCGATCAGGACGCCCACCGCGAGCAGGAAGTGGCTGTCTCGATAGAGCCGCGCGAGCCTGCCGAAGGGGCGATCCACGATCGTCCAGACGAAGGTCATGAGGAAGGCGGCGGTCAGGTGCCCCGTGCCGTCGGCGAACCGGAAGAGGAGGTCCAGGCGGTCGTGCACCGCCGCCGCCCAGACCGAGGAGGCCAGCGCATTGGCGCCGAACGCGACCGCGCCCAACCCGAACCAGAGGTACCCGCGCTCGGTCCGTCGGATGAGGTACAGGACGAAGTGGTACACCCCGGCGGCGAGGGCGATGACCGCGAAGAGCAGGATCGCCAGACTGCCCAGTCTTCCCCGCTCGACGACCGCCTGCACTCCGGCTTCGACCTGCCCCGGGCTACCGATGGTGGCCCCACGCACGACCGGCACTCCCGCGGCCGCGACGCGGCCTGCCCACGCGGGGCGCTCGATGTGAAGCTCGAGGGTGACGGAATCGCGCGACGCGGCGCCCGGGAGCCGAAAGGCGCGGGGGCGGGCGAGCGGGAGGGGCGCACCCTCCCCGCCGTGGCGGCCCACCGTGCGGCCGTCGACCCGCAAGGTGTACGCCGCAAGGGCGACAGGCCCCACACCCACGGCCAGGGGGCCATCGCGCGTGTGCACGCGTCGGGTCAGCCGGAGCGTCGCCGCTCGCGGGCCCGCGCCTGCGAGATCCCAGGTCAGGGTGCCGAGGTCGACCGGCCGCGACTGCGCCGTTTGGCCCTCCCGGGCCGGTTGAACGACGGACCACCCGTCGGAGATCGGTCGGAGCCACCCATCCTGAGCCGCGACCGTTCCGGGGTCGCCGGCGACCAGCGTCGCGACGACCAGGAGTCCGCCCGCCGTCCTGCGCGCGAAGCTCACTCCATCCGGGTGTGCCGTGGGGACCACTTCTTCAGCACCTCCCGCGTGAGGTCGACCAGCTCACCGAAGTCCGCCGGCTTCTCCTTGAACTCGCGGGCGCCAAGCGAGAAGCACTCGCGCGCGAGCGCCGGATCGTCCGACGAGGTGAAGACGATGACCGGGACGTGCTGGATCCAGTCCTTCTGCTCCGCCTGCCACATCAGGAACTCCATCCCGCTCATCCCCGGCATGCTCAGATCGAGCACGATCACGTCCGGAACGGGGACATCGCCCTCGCCCCTCAGAAGGCGGTCGCGCTGGTCCACGAGATAGTGGACGGCCTCATCCGCACTTCGAGTGGTGTGCAGTTCGGCGGTCGGTTCGTGACGCTCGAAGGCGATCGTGATGAGGAGTCGGTGGTTCGGGTCGTCCTCCGCCACGAGCACGCGCGTCTTCTTCCTGTCGCCCATCGGCCCTCCATTGCGATCCCGACAATGACCATGTTAGACGCATTGCATCGTCGAAACATAGCACACGATGCCACGGGCGGCGCTGATCCACCGCACAAGAAAACTGTAGCTGACCTGCGCTTCCGGGCGTGTCCAGCAGGCTCCGCGGGGTGCACACGGCGTAGCGGAACCGGTCGACGAGGGCCAACCGGGCTCTCCGGGGCTCGGGGCTGGGCCTCGCCTCGGAAGCGACCGGCCTCTGCGGGCGACGTCAGGCGCTCAGGAGCCTCCGGATCGCCCGCCCCGCGACCTCGGAATAACGGAGGTCTCCCGAAAGGATGCGCAGCATCACCCCCGAGGCGGACGGCCGACGCACGAACTCCCGGTAGCCGACGCGGGGCATGCTGTAGAAGGCCCTCGCCAACCGGCGGGCCCAGCGCATTTCGCGCCCCCATTCGGACGCCATCGTCCGCGTGTAGCCCTCCAGGGCGCCGTCGTCCCCGGCGAGCGCGGCGTCGATCTGCTCGGCGGCCTTCATCCCCGAGAAGATCGACGGGCGGATGCCCTCGGCGGTGAAGGGATCGACGACGCACGCCGCCTCCCCCGCGAGCACCGCCCGGTCGGTGTGGAGGCGCTGGTCGCCGTCCCACAGACTCACCGGGTGCCCGTACTGGTCGGTGTCCTCGAGCGCCACGCCGAAGGTGTCGGTGTACTCGGCGAGGATCCCCTTCAGGTCCTGCTTCCCCGCCCCGCGGAAGACCCCGACGCCGAGCGAGAAGCCGTCCGCCTTGGGGAAGTTCCAGACGTACCCCTTGTCGACCATCCCGAACTCCAGGTGGATCGGCTCGTTCGGGTCGACCTCGAGCATCGCCTCCGCCTCGATCGCCCCCGCGATGCGCCGCTTCCTCCGCTTGAACCCGAGCCAGCGGGCCATCGGGCCCTTCGAACCGTCGGCCGCGATCAGGTAGCGGGCCTCCACGACGCCTCGCGCGGTGCGCACCCGCCATCCCTCGTTCGAGCGCTCGATCCCCTCCACCACCGTCCCGGTCCAGAGCTCCGCCCCCTCGTCGACGGCACGCCGCACCAGGAAGTGGTCGAAGACGTCGCGGCGGACCATCCAGAGCGCCGGCGTGTCGCCGACCGAGACCTCCATCTCCTCCTCGGTATTCCAGGTGTAGCGAAGGATGCGACGCGAGGTGGAGATCGCGGGCGCGAAGTCGAAGTCGAACCACTCCTGAACCTGCGGCGAGACTCCGCCCCCGCACGGCTTGTACCGGGGAAGCTCGTCCTTCTCGAGGACGAGGGTGGAGCGGCCGCGACGCGCGAGGTGCCAGGCGGCGGAACCCCCGGCGGGACCGGAGCCGACGACGATGCAGTCGGACATGGAGGTTGGGAGAGGGGAATCGGCGGGCGGAGGCTGGCCACGATGGACACGATGGGGGTCTCGTCGACGGAGACAACCCCCGAGTGGCGAGGGGGCGCCCCGCCGCGTCGCCTGCGCAGCGGGGCGCCCCGGCCTCGCGACCCGCCGTCAGTGCGGGAAGCCCCTCACCTCGGACCGCCCGGCCGACGGGGCTCCCCCGTCTCCTCCTCGTGCCTCCGACCGACGATCGCGTCGAAGTGCCGGACAACCGCGTCCGCAGCCGTCCGAACCGACTCGGGGTCGTCGTAGAAGTCGAACTGCGACACGCCGTCGAGCCAGAGAATCCCGCCATCGGCCCCGAGTCGCTCGGCGTACGCCCGAGCGCCCTGAGGGATCGCAGCCGCCTCGGAGTGCACCAGGAGCGTCGGCCGGTCCATGACCCCCGCCGTCTCGAGGGCGTCGTAGGTGAGCCAGGGCTCCCACGACGCGGCGTTGAAGCGGTTGTCGTACTCGGGGATGAGACCGCGGTCGGGCTCGGTGTAGTACGGGGCGCCGAACATCACCGCATCCTCGTTCGTGGCGCTTGCCGCCTCCAGCAGCACCGGCGTCTCGGCCGCCTCGGCCTCGCGACCGATCTCGATGAGGGCGCGGACGCCGTCGCGCCCGCCGTACGTCGCCTCGACGATGGCGGCGTCGTGGAGCCAGGGGGCGACGAGCGCCAGCCCGCGCACCGATGCGTCCGCCTGCACGGCGTCGCTCATGTACCCGGCCGACGCGCAGATTCCGAGGCCGAGCAGCGCGGCCGGGTCGACCTCCGGCCGACTGCGGAGGAAGGCGAAGGCGGCCGCGATGTCGGCCGTCTTGCGCTCCGGACTCTCGAGGAAGGGAACGCCGCCGGCCGAGGCGCCCCATCCACGGGAGTCGAAGGCGGGGGCGGCGTACCCTCGGCCGGCGAGCTCGGAGGCGTACCTTCCGGCCATCTGCTCCTTGACCGTGGTCCATGCCCCCGTCACCACCACCGCGGGGAGGCGGTCGCCGGGCTCGAAGTCGGCGGGAAGGTAGAGGTGGCCGGCGAGGGTCTGGTCCTGGCTGGGGAAGGTCACGTCGAGTCGCATCTGAGCCTCCAGGCCCGGGGTGGTCGCGAAGAGGAGAGCAGTGGTCAGGAGCGCGGTGGGTCGGTCCATGGGTCCGTGTCGGGTCGGTGGTTGGACGTCGTTTTCGAACACCTGAACGATCGGCGACGGGGCCCGGGATCGATTGAAGGCTTCCCGCTCGCCTCTTGCACCATTCTGCTCACCAGGGGAGGAGGCTCCGATCGCGGAAGAAACCGCCCGTCGGCCCGTCGTCGGCGAGCGTCGCGAGCCAGATCGGCGTATCG
>JANQLR010000396.1 GCA_028280525.1 Longimicrobiales bacterium | reverse complement strand
GCCCCGGCCAACCCTGCGGCCGCCTCCGGCTCCTCCCCGAATCGGAAGCCGAGGAGGAAGGTGCCTGCCGCGGCGGTCCCGGAGAGGTTCAGGAAGGTTCGGCGGGTGAGCCCGCGCGGCGCCGTCACTCCTCACCTCCGGGCCGCGGCGCCGACTGGGCGGCGGTGCGAATCGCCGCGCGGATCCGCTGGTAGGTGCCGCAGCGGCAGAGATTCCCGTTCATCCCGTCGACGATCTCGTCGTCGGTCGGATTGGGGTTCTCCTCCAGGAGGGCCGCGGCCGTCATGATCTGCCCGGCCTGGCAGTAGCCGCACTGGGGGACGTTGTGCGTCCGCCACGCGAGCTGAAGGGGGTGGGCGCCGTCGGGGTCGAGACCCTCGATCGTCGTGACTCGGGCCCCCTCCGCGCTGGACAGGAGCGTCACGCACGACCGCGCCGGAACGCCGTCGATGTGGACGGTGCACGAACCGCACACCCCGATCCCGCACCCGTAGCGAGTCCCGGTCAGCCCGAGTAGATCCCGCAGCACCCACAGGAGGGGCGTCGTTCCCGCCGCCTCGACCTCCCGGGCCTCCCCATTCACGACCAGCCGCACCATGCATCCCCTCCCCGTGAAGACCCCATCCCGCGGGCCAAGGTAGGAGCCAACCCCGAACGGCACCATTCTCGAGCGCCCGCCCCTCTCCGCGCTCCGGCCTCCGCCCGCACCTCCCTCCTCCGTACGCTCCAGCCCGTCGCCCGTGACCCCTCCCCGGACCCACCCGCTCGAGACGAAGATCCCGCCCGTCGTCGTCTTCGGCGCCGTCTGGCTCGCGCAGTGGGGGTGGGCGCGGCTTGGGCTCCTCCCGACCTGGCCGGTGCCGGCCCTCTACGCGGCCGGGCGCCTCCTCTTCTTCCTCGCGCTGGCGATCGGGGTGGGCGCCGTCGTGCACTTCGTTCGGGCGCGGACCTCCATCGACCCGCACGCCCCCGCAAAGGCGTCGACGCTGGTGACGGGCGGCCTCTACCGCATCAGCCGGAACCCGATGTACCTGGCGCTCCTCCTCATCCTCGTCGGGCGCGGTATGCGGGCCGGCGACCCGGTCCAGTTCGTGCTGACCGCGGCCTTCGTGCTGTACATGACGCGCTTCCAGATCCAGCCGGAGGAGCGGGCGCTCGCCGCGCACTTCGGGGAGGAGTACGCGGCCTTTCGGCGGCGGACGCGGCGGTGGGTGTGAGCGGCGGCGAGGACGTGGCCGACCGACGGGGGCGGACGGATCCGATCGGGCGGGGGCGTGGAGGTGCCGACCGTCCCGTCGCTAGAGCCACCGCTCCGGCATCCCGTTCGCGATCAGCCCGCCGAGGTGGAAGGCGTGCACGTCGGCGTCGCGGGCGATCTCGTCGGTGAAGGGAGAGACGCGGAAGCTGCGGACGATGACGTACGCGTCCGGGTAGCGCTTCCTCGCCATCAGTGCAGCCTGGAGGTTCGTCCCGTCCTCCCCCGAGCCCAGAACGATCACCGGTTCGCGACCGTCCGCCTCGATCAGCGCGCTGATCCGGGCCCAGATCTCCGGGTCGACGAGGTCCCCTTCCAGCACCGAGCGCTCGCAGCTCTTCAGGAAGCCGGGAACATCGTTGAAGGCGCGTTCGAGGGCGTGCGCGTGCTCGTCGATGATGATGACCCGCCCGAAGCTGTCCGCCGCGTTCTCCTGCAGCTGCCGCAGCACCGTCTGACCGAAGCGACCGAAGCCGGCCAGGACGACGAGGTCGCGCCCCGGCGTGTCCCGGAAACGGGCGAGGAGGTGGTCCTCCATGAGCCGCGTGGCGGCGAACTCGTGGCCGTTGAAGATCTCGGCCTCGCGGGCGACCCTCGAATCCGCGGTCTCCCGCATGAAGCGGAGGTCGGAGACGTGGACGACCATCCGTCCGGCGAGATTCGGAGCCAGCCGGAGCGCCTTCGACGCGGCGTCGAGGTTCGCGAAGTCGTCGCCGGTCAGGAGGAGGACGCGGTGCGCGCGGGCGAG
>JANQLR010000381.1 GCA_028280525.1 Longimicrobiales bacterium | reverse complement strand
TTCGACACCTGCTGGGAGAGGCGCTCCGACTCGTTCACGATGATGCGCAGAGAGCGCTCGCGTTCCTCGTCGGATCGGACGCGACCCAGGAGGAGGGTCTCGGCGAACATGCGGATCTGGGCGAGCGGGGTCCGCAGCTCGTGCGAGACGCCGGAGACGAAGTCCGACCGCAGCCGCCCCAGCTCGGCCTCACGGCGCAGCTGTCGGAAGGCCGCGGCGACGAGTCCCGCGGTGAGGAGGAGCAGCCCGACCACCAGCGCCAGCCGCGACTCGGGGAGCCCCCCGATCGTGAGGGAGGCCACCGCATCCGGATTCACCGCGAGCCAGGTGGTCAGGCCGGCGAAACGGGCGCCAAGCGTGTCGTGGGCGACCAGCGTCGAGGCGTACTCCGAGGCCGACGACCAGACGGGGACCCTCTTCCGATCTACCACCGACACCGAGAAGAGCGTCGCATTCGACTTGCCGCGGGTGAGCACCTCCGGCAGGAGGGCGGACTCGTTGAAGGCAAGCCCGAGCGGGACGTCGAAGGCCTCCGGCAGCAGGCGGAAGCCGAAGACCATCTCGGGGTCGTCGGAGCCGTCGGGGTACAGTCGGTAGGCGACGCGGCCGCCGCCGTCCCGCGGGTCGACGATGACGGGAAGCCAGGAGTCCTCGATGTGTACGGCACGGTGCAGCTGGAGGACGCCGGCGGCCCACGCCTCGATCCCGGGGTCCGGCTCCCCCGAGATGGCGACCTCTCCGGTGGCGACGTCGTAGCGGAAGAAGCTCCGCGTCACGTCCGGGCCGATGTCGGCCCAGTCGCCCCACTCGGCCGGAGTCTGCGGGAAGCGGAGCGGCACCCCGCTCCACTTGCCACCCATCCGGGCGACGACGTCGAGCCCCTTCTTCGAGATCTTCTCGTCGATCAGGGAGCGGGCCTGGTTGGTGAACTCCCAGGCGGCGAAGAGCGCCTGCTCCTCCGCCGCCTCGCGCGCGACCGCCATCGACGAGCGGCCGGCATCGATGGCCTGCCACGCCAGTACGGCGGCGAGCACGAGCGCGGCCACGAGGAAGAGGCCGACCCACGCCGAGCCACCGGAGCGCGAAGACGAAGAGGGGGAGTTCCGGAACATGATTGAAAATATAGGCCGCGCCGATCCCGAGCTCGACCGTCCGGGCGTCAGGGAATTGTCAGGGCCGGTGGGCTCAGAAGAACCAGGCGAACTGCCCGTAGGCGAAGTTGCCGTAGCTCCCGAACTCGCTGCGCAGCACCGGAAAGGAGAGTGCGAGGGGGTCGTTCGACTGCCACGGAGACGAGCCGATCCCGAGGAGTCCGCCGAGGGTCCACCGCGCGCTGTTGCCGATGTCGCGCGACCAGGCCGGGAAGAGGGTCCGACTCCCGTCGTCGAGGTTCTCGAGGACGGTGAGCGAGAAGCGGTCGCGACCGAGGTCCGAGGGCGTCCACGAGACCGACCCACCCAGATAGCGTCGCCCGAGCAGGTAGCTCTCCCCCCGTTGGAGCTCGGGGCTGGCGATCACCTCCGGATACCCGGGGGCCGACGAAGCGCCGAGGCCGTTCAGGTGTGCCTCGACCGTCCAACTCCACCGGGTCCCGAAGCGATCGAGGCCGATCGTCACGCGAGGATCTCGCCACTCGCCTGCGCCTCGATCCCGCGGCAGGACGACCTCGCTCCGGAGCGTCGTGGTCGAGCGAACCCAGGAGAGGTCAGCCATCAGGAGGACCTCGTTCCAGAATCGACCTGCGCCCAGCGCCCACTCGCCCCACCCCGGGGATGCGTGCCAGCGGGCCGCGATCGCGGCGGTCTCCCCCTCCCCCGCGTCGGCGAAGACGACGTCGAGCTCGCCCCCGGCCGGGTACGCCAGGAGCCGTACGGCGTCGACGCCGAGCTTCTGCTGCGTGTCGAGCTCGAAGGGGCTGAACCGCCCCCAGAGATCGGAGACGGGGAAGATCAGCGAACTCCCCCAGCGGACGGCCTGACGGCCAATGGTCAGGTCCCCGAGGGGGGTCGGCCCGGTGACGGCGAGCCGGTCGAACTCGTGATCGAGCCGCGCGTCGGAGCCGCCCGCGATCCGGTTGCGAAGGGGAACGGAGCGGGCGGGCACGACGGTGACGCCGATCCCCGAGGCACCCCCCTCGCCGACCGATCGAGCATCGAGGAGGATCCGCTGGTGCACTTCCCACGACCACCCGCCGCCGAGGCCGCCGGACCAGCCCAGGCGGGTGATCGCGCCGTGGAGGTCATCCCACCCTTCGTTGAAGACCCCGGCGCCCCGCTGCGCGCCGTTCACGGTCTGGATGTAGCCGTCGAGCTGGACGCCCTCGGAGGCCGACTGCGCGGCGAGGCCACCGGCCCCGCTCGCCGCTACGAGGGCGAGGGCAGCCGGCAGGGCGGCTGCGGTCGCGAGGGCGGCTGCGGTCGCGGTCGCGAGGGCGGCTGCGGTCGCGGTCGCGAGGGCGGCTGCGACAACGGACCGGCCCGGTCGTCGTCTCATGCCCATTGGCCTTCAGTCCCAGATGTCCTGGTCGACCCGACCGTCGACCATGCGGATGATTCGGCGGGCCCGCTCCAGGACCTGGGCGTCGTGGGTGGCGAAGAGGAAGGTGATCCCGAGCTCCTCGTTCAGGCGCTGCATCAGATCGAGGAGTCCATCGCTCGCCGCGGAGTCGAGGTTGGCGGTCGGCTCGTCGGCGAGGACGATCGAGGGCGATGTGGCCAGCGCGCGCACCACCGCGACCCGCTGCTGCTGCCCGCCGGAGAGTTCGTGAGGTCGACGGTCGAGGAGGTCGGCGAGCCCGACCCGCTCCATGAGCGGTTCGACGATCTCGCGGCGACGCTCCGGAGTCTCCCCACGCAGGAGGAGGGTGAACTCGGCGTTCTCGTAGGCGCTGAGCACGGGGACCAGGTTGTACGCCTGGAAGACGAAGCCGACGTGATCCAGACGGAAGTCGGCCGCCTCGCTCCGGGAGAAGCCCCCGACCTCGCGCCCATCCACCTTCAGCACGCCGGCGGTGGGAGCGTCCAGGACCCCGACCAGGTTCAGGAAGGTCGTCTTCCCGCACCCGGAGGGTCCGGCGAGGGCGGAGAATTCGCCGGCCCCCACCTCGAGGTCGACCCCCCGCAGTGCGTGCACCTCGAGCTCGCCCTGCCGGAAGACCTTGGTCACCCCCACCGACTCGATCAGCGCGCTCATTCGTAGAACCTCATCGCTTCTGCGGGGAGGAGGCGCGCCGCCCGAACCGCGGCGAAGATCGCGCTCCCCACCGTCGTGACCATGACCGCCACCGTCGCGACCGCCCACTTCATCGGCTGGATCTTCGACCGGATGACCATGTCCGAGATGTCGAGCCCGGCGAGCTCCATCTCGCTCACCCCCCAGGTGGCGACCGGGATGCCGTAGCTGGAGATCACCGTGTGCGCGAGGAGCCCCAGCGCGAGCCCGACTGCGAGCGAGACGACGGTGAGCACCGCGGTCTCGGCGAGCACCAGGGCACCCAACCGCCCGCTGCGCAGCCCGAGCGCATTCAGGAGTCCGAACTCGCGAATCCGTTCGGTGACGGCGACCAGGAAGGTGTTCGCGATCGAGAAGGCGACGACGACGAACATGACCGCCACGTAGATGTAGAGGAACGCGTCGTCGGTCTCGATGTAGCCGACCATCTCCGGGAGCGCCTCCCGCCAGGTCAGCACCTCGAGCGGCTCGGAGACGCGAAGCACCCTTCGCAGCGCCTCGGCGACCTCCCCTTCGAGGGCGCCGCCCACGAGGACGATCCCCACCTGCGTGACGATCTCCGGCGATTCGAGCATCCCGCGCGCGGCGTCCAGCGTGGTGAAGGCCACTCCCTCGTCGATCTGTCCGAGCCCGGAGTCGAGGAAGCCAGCCACGCGGAAGAGGCCCCGTGTGAGTTCACCGTCGGGCCGGGAGGCGGTGAGCACGACGCGGTCGCCGACCTCGATCTCGAGCGCCTCGATCAGCCCGACCCCCAGGAGCACGGGGTTTCGCAACTCCGTCTCGTCGAGGCGCTCCCCCTCGGTGAGGTGCTCGTGGGGATCGGCGAGCCGCGCCTCGAGCGCCGGATCGATCGCGATGAGCTCGAGGGCTCGGGCGCCGGCCGAGGTGCCGGCCAGGCTCGGGGTGCGGATGCGCGGGTTCGCCACCGCCACGCCCTCGACCTCGGACGCCTGACGGACGACCTCCAGGCCGTCCTGAATCACGAGGTCCCCGGCCAGCGTCTCCCAGTAGCCCTCGTGGTGGATCAGGACCGAGCCACCCGCCCCCTCGATCCCGGCGTCCAGCATCTGCTGATGGGAGTCGTCGCCGAGCCCCATCGCGACCAGGAGCAGGGTGTACGAGAAGGTGATCGCGGAGATGAGGATCAGGGTGCGGGCCCGCTGCCTCCAGAGATTCCGCCACGCCAGTCGAAGGAGCATCAGGTCCGCCCCGCGATCGTGGGGGCGGGATCGAGGCGCGACGCGACCCACGCCGGCCAGAGACCGCTCAGGAGAGCGACCACGAGCATCACCACCATCGGCTGCACCACGGCCTGGACCGACATCTCGGCCAGGATCCTTCCCTCGAACATCACCCCCATGTAGGTGAAGCCGCCCTGGTCGGTGAAGGCAGCCAGATCGAGCCCCGCCGTCGCGTGCCGCCACGCGATCCCCGTTCCGATCACCCCGCCCACCAGCGCCCCGCCGAAGCCCAGGACGAGCGTCTCGACGACGAGCACGCCCCAGAGCCGCCGCGGGGCCATCCCGACCGCCATCAGGACGCCGAACTCCCGTCGCCGCTCCTGCGCGCTCATCCGCTGCGTGTTCAGGATGCCGACCGCAGCGACCAGATAGAGGATCAGGTACATGAAGAGGTACGAGTTGCTCGACACGGTCAGGATCTGATTCAGACCGGGGAGGAGCTCCTGCCAGGGGCGGACCGCGAGGCCATCGGGGACGCCGCCGTCGAGCCCGCTGGCAACGGTCGGCGCGGCCTCCGGGTCGGCGGTGCGCAGGACGATCTCGTGGACCTCGCCGTCGAGCGCCGCGATGAAGCGGGCGTCGTCGATGTGCAGGTAGGCGGTGCCCCGGTCGACGGCGGCGTTCCCCGTCGAGAGGATCCCGACCACCTCCAGGAGGTCGTTGCCGAGCGATCCGTCGGCGGCCTCCAGGAATACGACGAGCTCATCGCCCGTCCCCACGCGCAGCTGCGTCGCGAGCCCCTGGCCGAGGACGACCTCACGCGGGCCGGGGACGGGTGCCGGTTCGGCGGCGAGCCAGCGGCCCTCGGAGAGCCCGTCGACGACGCGGGTCGCCTCCCCCTCCAACCCGGGATCGACCCCCAGGATGCGCCCGACCTGCGAGGTCCGGTCGTTCCCGATCAGGCCGAAGAGGCGCACGCGCGGTGCCGCGGCCTCGACCCCCGGGGCTCCGCGGACCGCCGCCCACAGCTCCTCGTCCGGGGTGAAGGTGTGGAAGACGCGGGGCTGGTCGACGTACTCCGGCGTGTGGATCTGAAGCTGCCCGGTCTCCATCCCGGTCGCCGCGCGGACCATCAGCGCCAGCCAGCCATCGACGAAGGCGAGCGTCCAGATCATCAGGCCCACCGCCGCCGCGATCCCCGCGAGGGTCAGGAGGCTCCGCCATCGGTGGCGGGCCAGATTGCGGATGCCGAGCCGGATCGCGAGTCCCATCGCCCTAGTCCCGGACGACGCGGCGAAGCCCCTGTCGAGTGAACATCGACCGGTCGAGGTCCACCTCGAGTTCGGGGAGCTCGTAGAAGATCTCGGTCCGCTCCTCCGGGGCGTCGGTCGGGCGGATCACCAGGCGCAGCGGGAGTTCGCGGTCCGCCACTCGCTCCACCCGATCGAAGAAGATCTGCCGGACCACCTCGTCGCCGTCGATGTAGTCCCATCGCACCGGGATCCACTCCTCCGTGAGGAAGAAGTCGAGCCGTGTGTAGACGACGGGCGCCTCCGGGTGGGGGGTCAGCGTTACGCGGAGGTAGGGGACGCCCTCCTCCTCCACCCGGTCGAGCGACGCCCCATAGTCCTCTCGGTAGCTCGTCTCGCGGAGGAGGTCGTCGTTGGTGAAGTGCGAGCCCATCCACGACTCGCTCATCAGGCCGGAGGGGATGCGGATCATCCGGTCCGCGCGCGGGGCGTAGTTCCAGAGTCCGTCGTCGGTGCGCAGCGTGGCGGTGCCGGCCTCGCGGGCCGGGGCGCGGATCACGATCAGCGCCTCCTCCGTCCCCTGCGACCAGCTCTCGAGCGAGAGAGAGCGCTCGCCGCGATCGCGAACGACCGTCATCGTCATGACCGCGTGCGAGGAGGTGGAGCGGTAGAGATCGTCCAGGTGGTCGAGGACGTCGTCGAGGTCGGGCAGCTCCTGCGCGGCCCCGCGGGAGGGCGAGCCAGCGACCGCCGGAAGGAGCGCGAGGGCGAGGAGCACCACCCCACCACGCGAGGTGGTGCGCGAGTCCTCCCGACTGCGGCAGCCTGCGAGCATGGCCCCCATCCTTCCAGCGTGAGCCGACACCTCAAATCTACCGCAGGTGGCGCTCGCCCGGCACGGTGTGTTCGCCCCTTCCAGCCGGGGTCAGCCTCCGCCACCTTCCGGGTCTACCGATCTCCACCGCCTCCCCGGGGATTCAGCATGCAGCACGATTCGATCGCGGTCGTCGACTTCGGCGGACAGTACGCCCACCTCATCGCGACCAAGGTCCGGCGCATCGGCGTCCACGCCGTCATCCGGCAGCCCGAGGACCCGCTCGAGCTCTTCGAGGGCCACAAGGGGATCATCCTCTCGGGCTCCCCCGCCCTCTCCTCGCACGGGGAGGACGGCGACTACACCGCGGGCCTCCTCGACCGCGACACCCCGATGCTCGGTCTCTGCTTCGGCCACCAGGAGATCGCCAAGCACTACGGCGGAGAGGTCGTTCACGGGGGCCGCGAGTGGGGGAAGGCGGATCTGCACATCGTGAAGGACCACCCGCTCTTCAAGGGGCTCGGCCCGGTCGAGCAGGTCTGGATGAGCCACTTCGACTCCGTCTCCGCACTCGGCGAGGGCTTCGAGGAGCTCGGCTACACCACCTCGCACGACGGCTCCCCGGATCATCGCTTCGCCGCCATCGGCTCGGATTCGCTCAAGCGCTACGGCTTCCAGTACCACGCCGAGGTCGACGACACGACAAACGGCGACCAGATGATCGGCAACTTCGTCCTCGAGATCTGCGGCGCGACGCCGAGCTGGACGATGGAGGCCTTCATGGAGGAGGAGCGCGAGAAGCTGCGCGCGCAGGTCGGCGACGAGTCGGTCTTCCTCCTCGCCTCGGGCGGCGTCGACTCGACGGTCGCGGCGGTCGTGCTCAAGGAGGCGCTCGGCTCGGATCGAGTGAACCTCCTGCACGTCGACAACGGGATGATGCGGAAGGACGAGTCGGCGAACGTGCTGAAGCTCTTCGAGCGGCTCGGCCTCGGGGAGCACCTGAACTTCGTCGATGCAAGCGACGACTTCCTGAAGGCGCTCGAGGGACTCGTCGAGCCGGAGGCGAAGCGGATCGCGATCGGGAAGACCTTCGTGGAGGTCTTCGCGCGGGAGGCGAAGCGCCTCGGGATCGAGGACCACCTCCTCGGCCAGGGGACGATCTACCCCGACACCGTCGAGACCGGCGGTACCAGGCGCGCCGACACGATCAAGACCCACCACAACCGCGTCGACGTGATCGAGCGGATGATCGAGGAGGGGAAGGTCGTCGAGCCGTTGGCCGAGCTGTACAAGGTCGAGGTCCGCGAGCTCGGGGAGACGCTCGGGATCGCCCACGAGGCGCTCTGGCGCCACCCCTTCCCCGGCCCCGGGCTCGGCGTGCGCTGCCTCTGCTCGACCGGCGAGCCCGACACCGAGGACTTCGACCGGCTGGTACCGGCGGCGACGGAAGCTGCGGCGAAGTTCGGCCTCGAGGCGCTCGTCCTCCCCATCAAGTCGGTCGGGGTGAAGGCGGACCTCCGGGCCTACGAACACCCCGTCCTGCTGAGCGGCGACGTGCCGTGGGAGACCGTCCTGAAGGCGGCCTCCTCGATCACCGCCGGGATCCTCGGGATCAACCGGTGCATCCTGAACCTCGGGCCCGAGCATCCGACGGTGGCGCACCCGGTCGAGGGGTACATGACCCGCGAGCGTCTGGACCTCCTGCGCGAGGCCGACCACATGGTCATGGAGGGTCTCCGGAGGCACGGCCTCTACGACGAGATCTGGCAGTGCCCGACGGTGCTCGTCCCGCTCGCGCTCGGCGACGGCGAAGAGGGCGAGATGGTGGTGCTTCGCCCGATCCGCTCGCAGCGGGCGATGACGGCGACGCCGGTGCGCTTCCCCGACGCGCTCCTGGGCGAGCTTCGCGAGGGGATCCTCGGGCTGGAGGGGGTCACCGGTCTGGCGATCGACGTGACGTCCAAGCCTCCGGGAACGATCGAGTGGGAGTGAGGGCGCTAGGGGCGGCGTAGCGCGCCAGTCATCGCAGGCGACTACCGTCCGCCGCCCTCGTCTCGGCCGCCCGTCCGCCGGTCGAACTCCAGCAGATCGCTGAGCTGTACGTCGCCGCCACGCCGCGTCCAGACGGCGAGAACCCCGCACCGCGTCGTCCCCACCTGATAGCGCGCCGGCACCGAGCCGCCCCCGGCGTAGACCTCGACCAGCTCGACGTCCATGCTGCTCGTCCGCAGGAAGTCCTCGGCGCCCGGCGTCAGAACCCCGTCCAGGAAGACGGCCATCGCGCCGCACTCCGGGGCTCGTCGCGAGAAGGGGACGCCGTTGCGCAGCTCGATCCCCGGCTGGCCCTGCACCAGCATCGCGACGGGTGGGTAAGCGCGCGTCTCGATCTCTTCGCGCGCGACGAATCGACCGCGTCCCAGACGAATCGAGGTCTGGATCGACTGCACGTCGGCGAGCAGCTCCCGCGGCACTGCCGTGACCGTGATCGGCTCCAGCTCGATCGCCTCTGGGAGCATCGTCGTCTGGAGGAGGACGCCCTCCCCCGTCTGGCTCAGATTGATCATCGTCGACACCTCGCCGAGCCCGAGGCGGGTGAGTCGGATCTCGGTGGCGATCGGCTCGTCGAGGGTCGTGCGAAAGAAGCCGGAGCCGTCCGTGATCCCGAGCGGAATCGTGTCCGCCCACACCTGTACCGCGTCCAGCGGATCGCCCGAGCCGTCCCGCACCTTCACGGCGACCTCGCGCGGCTGCGCCGTCGCAACCACGTCGACGCCCCCGGCGGCCTCGGCCTCCGCTGCTCGCGCCTCCATCACCGCGTCGATCCGCTTCGCCGGATCCATGTGCCGCATCCAGATGAAGGCGACGCCCAGCTCGCGATCCTCGGTGGTCAGGAGGAGGGGCGCGGAGTCGAAGTAGCCACCCGAGCGGGCGACCAGCGTGACGGACGGGTCGCCCGGGAGATCGATCTTCGCGACGCCCCCGGTCGCCTCGCCGGCGAGTTCGAGGGTGCCGTCGGAGCCTTCGAGGAAGACTCTGGCGTTCAGCGGCGTGCCCGTGGCCTCGTCCTGAATCCGGAGTTCGATCCTGGAGGGGTCGATGACCGGGTCGGGAGTGCCGGTCCAGTAGGCGATGACGGAGAAGTCACCTGCCAGAGCACACGGGCCCCTTCGATCTCGCAACTCCAGGGGGGCATCGACGCGGTGTCGGTAGAACTCGACACCGACCACATCGAGCATCGGCGGGGCTCCCGCGTCGAGGAAGATCGGCGGTCTCCTGGAGGATCGTCCCATCCAGGGCTCCACGAGACCGACGGGCGGGACGTGGATTCCATCCCGGTACGTGACGATGCACCCCAGGGGATCCACCAGCAGGTTCCTCATCAGGACGTCCATGTCCGCCGACGCCCGTGCGATCGGCTCGTTCCCCATGACGAGCTTCGAGTTGCCCACCGGAAGCCGCGTCTTGTACCGCTCCCGGAAACCCTCGACGGACCTCCGGTGCCTCAGCTCGACGCCCCGCGCCGTCACCGTCAGTCCATCCAGCTCCACCGCTTCCTGCGACAACCGGATCTCCACGTCCACCAGTTCCAGATTCGTGTCGACCCGGACGCGGGCGGGCTCCGAGACTCGGTAGCCGATCACCGAAGCCGTCAGCAGCACCTCCATGGGACGAGGGAGGCGAAGGGTGAAGCGACCGTCGACATCGGTGATCACCTCGCCCACCACCGCCGCGGAGTCCCCGGCCAGCGGCTCCAGCGCGACCACCGACGCGGACGGGATCGGCGCCCCCGAACTCGCATCCAGGACCTGGCCGCGGATGGACTGCGCGTGCAGTCCAGAGGTGGGACCGAGGCCGAGCAGCAGGAGCAGCCCGACGAGCCCCAACGGTCCTCGCCACACCCGGTGGCCCGTCGGAGAGATGAGAGTCGGCATACGGTCCATTGCAGGATGATCGTCGACGGGTTAACGCGGATGCGGATACGTCGCAATTTGTGGGAGATTACGCCAGTTGGAGAGGGAGGACCGCCGTGCGCGAGAACTGTCCGGAGTCGTCGTGCACGGTTGCCCGTCTGCTGCGCCTCGGCCTGCTCCCCCTCGCCGCCCTGGCCTGCACCCCTTCCGAGCAGGGCCAGCCGGCAGCCTTCTCACTCCTGGACAGCGCGGGGACGACAATTGCCACCTCCACGGCGCCGAGTTGGGCGCCGGGTGAAGGATGGCGGTTGGCCGGGGTCCCAACCCTCACGATCGGGGACGGCGTCGACGACGCGCGCTACCTCTTCACGGATGCCCACGCCGCCCGTCGCCTCGACGACGGTCGGATCGCCGTCCTGGACACGGGCGCCGCGCAGGTACGGGTCTACAGCGCCGACGGCGTACATCTGTTCGATGTGGGGGGTGCGGGTGATGGCCCGGCCGAGTTCCGCTACCCGCAGCACCTCTCGCTCGCCTCGGACTCGCTGGTGGTCTACGATCCGTCGCTCCGCAAGGTGGTGTGGTTCACCCCGGAGGGGCACTTCGTGCGGAGTGAACGGGCGGGCGGCGTGGAGGAGTCCGGTCTCAACTTCGGTCTGGCCAGGGGCACGATCCATAACGACCACCTCGTGCTGGCGTTCCGACGACGGGAACGACCCGCCACGCCCCAGACCTCGCAGGCCCCGTTCGACGTCTGGAGATCGTCGCTTCGCCAAGCCGGCTCGGACTACCTGCTGCGCGTCCTCGGGTTCGAGGAGGAGTGGTTCGAGTCGGAACGGGGTCTGGGCCGCCGTCCCGTGCTCTTCGGGCGAACCACTCACGTGGCCGCACGCGGTTCCACGATCGCCGTGAGCGGCCAGGTCGGCTTCGAAGTCGGGCTCCACGATTCGACGGGTGCCTCCACTCTGCTCATGCGACGGCCATCGCGCGGCACGGCCGTTTCGGAGTCGATCCTCGCAGACGTCGTCAGTGAGTACGCGTCCGGGTCCGACCTAACGGCGGAGGAAGCCGAGGAGTTCGAGCGGGGTCTGCGCGCGCGTCCGGTCGCCGACTCCATACCCGAGATCCGCTCCCTGACGATCGACGCCTCCGGGAACGTCTGGGCGGAGCGCTTCGACTGGCCAGGCAGAGGCGTTCCGGGTGCCTTCAGCGTATTCGATCCCCGTGGCCGGTGGTTGGGCGACGTGGAGGTGCCGGCAGGGCTGCACAGTCTGCGCAGCGAGCGTTCGGCCCCGCTCGAGATCGGCACCGACTACGTACTCGGAGTCTGGGAGAACGAGTACGGCGCGTCGGTCGTGAGGCTCTACGAACTGATCAAGCGCTGAACGGAGCACGTCCGGTGGCGCCCGATCGAGAGGGTCGGCGGCGAGCTCGGCGACGGTACGGCGTCCCCGCCTACCCGCCCCGAAGTCGCTCCACCAGCTGCGCGGCGTAGATCCCCACCGCCTCCCGACCCACTCCGTAGGTCTCGAGCCGATCGAGGAGCTCGCCGAAGGCGGACTCGACGTTCAGCTCCTCGGAGCCGGGCGCCCCCCGTGTGGCGGCGGACGACGCGAAACCGTCGGCCACCTCGGCCGCCCTCCTGAGCAACGCCAGATGCGCGTCGAGGAGCCGCGCGTCTCCCCGGACGCGCCCGTGCGACGGGAGGACCTCCCGGGGTCGCAGCTCGGCGAGCCGCTCCAGCGCCTGGGCCCAACCGCGGACATCCGCGCCCTCGATCCAGAGCGGCGCCTCCTCCAGGAGGTCGCCCGCGGCGAGCACCCCGCTCCCGGCATCCCATACGACGAGATCCCCCTCGGTGTGTGCGACCCCGGGGTGCAGGATCAGAAGCTCTCGACCACCGAGGTCGATTCGAAGCGTGTCGGCCACGACGCCGGAGGGTACCGGGATCCGCAGGGCGACGAGCTCCTCGGCGGCCACCCGGGACTCGGCGGCGACCGACTCCCACCGAGGAACCGCCTCCTCCGCGACCTGCCCCGCGGCCACCGCCTCCTCGATCCGCGTCGCGCGACCCAGCAGCCGCTCCCGCTGCTCCGCGACGTGGCGGTCCCCACCGACCCGAATCGAGTCCCGGGTCGCGGGGTGTGCGAGGAGCGTCGCCGACGGCCACCTCTGCAGCAGCGTGGAGTTCCCGAGCGTGTGATCGGCGTGCCAGTGCGTGTTCACGATCCAGCGGACGGGGGGAAGCCCTCGATCGCGGAGGGAGTGGGAGATCCGCTCGGCGGCAGCGGGCCGGTCCTGAGTGTCGACCACGACCGAGGCCTCCGAGCCGTAGAAGACGATGGTGTTGGCGTAGCTGGAGGGAGCGACCGCCTCGGTGGTGACGAAGGCGAGGACGCCTTGGGCGATCTCGACCTCCTCCCAGATCTCCTCGGGGGCTTGGGCGACCGCGGCATTCGCCCCGGTGAGGACGCAGATCCCGCACGCCAACGCCGCACCCCTCACTCCGCCCCCACTCACCAGCTGTAGGCGAAGTTCACGACCGGGAAGACGAACGTCCCATCGTCGTCGTCGAAGAAGACGGGCCGCGCCAGCCCCACGTCGGCGCTCAGGCGCTCCCCGATGAAGCGGACCCCGATCGAGGCGATCCCTCCCTCCTCCGGGAAGAGGTAGTTCTCCGAGAGGAGCTTGACCGATCTGGCGATTCGGAGCTCCCCACCGGCCAGAATCGCGGGCCGCTCGGCGAGGTCGTCCTCGACCCAGCCGTACCCGACGCCGAGCGTCAGCGCCGCGTCCTCGGTGCCGTAGGTGGCCGAGCCGAAGGCGATGCCGATCGATTCCGCGTCGCCGTCGCCCAGGAGGAAGACGCCGAGCGCGCCGACCGACAGGTCCAGCCGCTCCGAGGAGTGCACGCGCACCTTGGGCGCGAGCCAGACGGGGCGCTCTGAACCGGTCTCGATGAGCGGCGTCCCGACCGAGATCATGATGTCGTCGGTCGGCGCGACGGTGAGGAAGGGAGCGAGGATCTGGAAGACGCCGAAGGAGCCCGACTTCGCCCGCAGCGTCCGCCCGGTGGGGCCGAAGAAGAGGCGCGAGTCGTGCGGATCGGGGTTCCAGAGCTCACCCTCCCGAACCGTCCTCTCGACGAGCACGAGCGTGTAGATCTGCGCTCGCTCGACCTCCACCCGGGCCCCGGCCACCGTCACGAAGACGACGGGGTCGCCCGTCGCCTCCACCCGACCGTAGAGGGTGCTCCCATCCAGGAGGACCATCTCCTGAAGCGCGCCCGGAGGGGGGACCTCCACGACGAGCTGCGCCTCCAGGGAGCGAGCTCCGGCGAGGGTGAGCATCAGCAGGAAGCCGAGACCCGAGAGCCTCCCCACCCTTCGCGGGCTCGTCGCCCCGGTCATCCCTCGGGCCCGCCCACCCACGCGGACCGCAGTGCACCGAGGCCCGCCCCCGCGCCCGCGCCGGCCACCAGTCCCCAGAAGACGATGGCCGCGCGAAGGGGTGTCGCCTCGGTCCACATCACCGGCTCCAGCATCAGCGCGAGGTTCACCCCCAGGACGGCGATCCCGTACCCGATCACGCCGCCCCAGAACACCGCGCGGTGTCGGCGCGACCGGCTTCGAAAGCGGCGACCCGCGCCGAGCAGGAGGAGCGGGGCACCGAAGATCCCGACCAGGAGGGCGATCCCGTTCATGCGGCGCGCACCCGGGGATAGAGCCACATCCAGAGACCCGACAAGAGGAGGAGGACGAGGGCGATGGCAGCGGCGTCGCTGAGCAGGATCCACCCGTCGCCGAAGATCTCGCCGGAGTGCAGCTTCTCCAGGAAGACGTCGTTGCGGAGTCCAATGGCCAGAACCTCCCCGTCGTCGAGCGCGACGGTCACCTCGGTCACCTCGGCATCGTCGAAGCGCACCTTCACGATCCCGTCGCCCGGTCGGACGTCCATACGGTCGACGCCGGCCTCGGCTACCGAGGCGTCCACCGCCGCCGCCGCGCGTTCGACCAGGACCGGGAGCGAAAGGGCCCCCGCGAAGGCCTCGGACCGCTCCTCATCCGTCCCCGGCATGAACCCGAGCGCCCGCTTGTGGTTGAGCAGGATCCCGGTCACCGAGATGGCGACTACGAGGAAGGTGATCGCGACGCCGACCCAGAGGTGAAGCTGGAACATCCACCGAGCCCAGGCACGCACGGCCGGGCTCGCGGGGCGGCGCGGTGGACGGGCGGGCGGAGTCGAGGAGGGGTCGGACATGCGGGGAGGGTGGCGGCTTTCTTCGGGTGAGGTGCGGAAGCTACCCGAGCCCGTCCACGGCGACTAGCGCCGCGCGGGGCGGTGGCTCCGACCCGAAGACGCGGGAGGCTTGCACTTCGTTGCAGGCCGCCGGTTCTTGCGGATCCGATTCACTCCGCGAAGGAGAGCGTGTGCGTATTGCGATCATCGGTGCAGGAAATGTGGGGCGCGGGCTGGCGGCGACGGCAGCCGGCGCCGGACTCGAGGTCGCCGTCGGGCGGCGTGACCCCTCGGACCGGGCCGGACTGCCGGACGAGGTGGAGGTCACCACCCCGCAGGGGGCCGCCCGGGCCGCGGAGGCGATCTTCCTGACCGTCCCCGCCAGCTCCGCCGTCGAGACCGCGCGCGGCCTCGGGCTCCGTCCAGGCGCCCTCCTGATCGACGCGACCAACCCGGTCGGATGGTCGGAGGGCCCCGTCCTGGAGGCGCCGCCCGCCGGGTCCGTCACGGCGGAACTCCAGGCCGCACTGCCGGATTGTTCGATCGTGAAGGCGCTGAATCACTTCGGCGCCGAGATCCACGCCGACCCGGGCCTCACGGGAATCCCCTCGGACGCGCTCGTGGCCGGGGCGGACCCCGATGCGCGCGCCCGGGTTCTGGAACTCCTCGACCGACTCGGCTTCCGCGCGCACGACGCCGGACCGCTGCGGAACGCGGCCCACCTGGAGAGCATGGCGATCCTCTGGATCCAGCTCGCGGGGAGCGGCACCGGGCGGCGGTGGGTCTTCCAGATCCGGACCGACGACTGACCAACGGAGGCCCCGTGGCCCGCACCCTCGTGCTCTTCGCGCACCCCGCCTATCAGAAGTCCCGCATCCATCGGCGGATGGTCGGGGCGGTGCCGACCGATGACCGGCTGACCTTCCACGATCTGTACGAGGCGTACCCCGACCTCGCGATCGACGTCCACCGGGAGCAGCGCCTGCTGGAGGCCCACGACACGGTCGTGCTGCAGTTCCCGTTCTACTGGTACAGCACCCCGCCGATCTTCAAGCAGTGGTTCGACCTGGTGCTGGAGCACGGGTGGGCGTACGGCTCGAAGGGGACGGCGCTGCACGGGAAGACGGTGGTCTGTGCGCTCTCGGCGGGAGGCGGTGAGGGCGCGTACTGCACCGAGGGCTACAACCGGTACACGATCCCGCAGTTCCTCGCACCGATCGAGCGGACAGCGGTGCTGTGCGGGATGCGCTGGCTCCCCCCGTGGGTCATCTACGGCACGCACTCGCTCGATACCTCGACGATCGAGGCGCGCGCGGCCGAGTACGGCGCGATGCTCGAATGGCTGATGGACGGCGGTGCGGCGACGGCCGACCCGGACCCGAACGAGATCCTGAACCGGTGGCTGCGAGCGAAGGGGATCGCGGCGACCGAGGAGGTGCGGTCGTGAGCCTCGACAGCTTCCTCGCCCAGGCCTTCGTCTACCTGACGGCGGCGGTCGTCGCCGTGCCGATCGCCAAGCGCTTCGGACTCGGCGCGGTCCTCGGCTACCTCCTCGCCGGAATGGCCATCGGTCCCTGGGGGCTGCAGCTGGTGGGCGCCGAGGGGGAGGACGTCATGCACTTCGCCGAGTTCGGCGTCGTCATGATGCTCTTCGTCATCGGGTTGGAGCTGGAACCGAAGCTCCTCTGGCGGCTGCGCGGCCCGATCCTGGGCCTCGGTGGGCTGCAGGTCTCGATCACGGCCGCGCTCGTGACGGGGATCGCGATGGCGCTCGGCTTCTCGTGGAATGTGGCGCTCGCGATCGGGCTGGGGCTGTCGCTCTCCTCGACGGCGATCGTCCTGCAGACGCTGAACGAGAAGGGGCTGATGCCGACCCGGGGTGGGCAGAGCGCCTTCTCGGTCCTCCTCTTCCAGGACATCGCCGTCATCCCGATGCTCGCCGTCATGCCGCTCCTCGCGATCGGCGGGGGCGCGGGCGGGAGCTACGCGGACGACGACCACGGCGCCGACCTCGCCCACGCGGCCGGAGACACGGCGCACCACGCCGCGGAGACCTGGCTGACGGGCCAGCCGCCCCTCCTGCAGACGCTCATCGTGCTGGGCGCGGTGGCGGGGCTCGTCCTGGGCGGCCGCTACCTCCTGCCCCCCGTCTTCCGTCTCCTGGGCCGTGCGCGTTCGGGTGAGCTCTTCACCGCCGCGACGCTCCTCCTCGTCATCGGGATCGCCCTCCTGATGCAGCGGGTCGGACTGAGCCCGGCGCTCGGCACCTTCGTGGCCGGCGTCGTCCTGGCCAACTCCGAGTACCGCCACGAGCTGGAGAGCGACATCGAGCCCTTCAAGGGGCTTCTGCTCGCCGTCTTCTTCATCGCGGTCGGTGCCTCGATCGACTTCGGGCTGATCCGGGCCGAACCGGGGGTGATCCTCGGGCTGACGGCAGGGATGCTGGTGCTGAAGTGGGTGATCCTCTTCGGCCTCTCCCGAGCCTTCCACCTGAGCCTCGATCAGGGACTCCTCTTCGCCTTCGCCCTGCCGCAGGTCGGCGAGTTCGCCTTCGTCCTCTTCTCCTTCGCGGAGCAGGAGGGGGTGTTGTCGTCGACGATCACCTCGCCGCTGGTGGCGGCGGTCGCGCTGTCGATGGCGGCGACGCCGCTCCTGATGCTCTTCTTCGAGCGGGCGCTCCAGCCGCGGATGGGCACACGGGAGGAGAGCGACCGTCCGCACGACGACATCCACGAGGTGAATCCGGTCCTGATCGTCGGCTTCGGCGACTTCGGAACGACGATCGGGCGCTTCCTCCGCTCGCAGCAGATGCCGGCCACGGTCATCGAGTTCGATTCGGACCGGGTGGACCTGCTGAGACGGATGGGCCTCAACGTCTACTACGGCGACGCGCACCGGGTGAAGCTCCTCGAAACCGCCGGAGCGAACGACGCCAAGGTGCTGATCGTCGCCCTCGACTCGGGCGAGTCGTCGGTCCAGATGGTGGAGATCGCCAAGAAGAACTTCCCGCATCTTCACGTCATCGCGCGGGCGCACGAATGGCCCGATGCGCACGACCTCCTCACCGCCGGGGCGGACGAGATCTACCGCGAGGTGGTCGATACCGCGGTGCGAGCCGGGGTGGAGACGCTGCGTCATCTGGGGGTGCGTGCGCACGAGGCGTTTCGCGCGGGACAGGTCTTCACGCAGCACGAGATGCGCTACCTGGGAGAGCTTCACGAGATGCGCTCCTCCGGCGATCAGGAGGGGTACATCCGCGAGGTGCGCTCGAAGATCGAGGAGCTGGAGGAGATGTTCCGGGCCGATGGCAGCACCGATGGCGACGGCTTGGAGCGGGACTCCGGGTGGGACCCGGAGACGCTCCGGGACGAGTTCGGGAGCGCCCCACCGACGGCGGAGGAGGATCTCGTCTGCTGAGCAAGGCCGCGGCGGGCCGCGGTCGCACCCCGCCGGGTGGTGCAGCGAGGGCAGGACGAACGAGGGGCCAGTGGCAAGGCCGAGTCGCGCTCAGCGCGCGATGTGAACCAGCGCCTCCCCCTGGTGCACCAGGGGGCCGATCCGGCGTCCGATCACGACGCCCCCGGCGGTGGCTCGAAGGGGCTCGGGGTCCCGTCCCATGAGCTCGGTGACCGACCCGAGCTTCTCGCCCTCGTCGACGCGGTCGCCCAGATCGACGTCGATCTGACAGATCCCGGAGCGCGGCGCGCGAACCCACCCCGAGCTGCGCGCCTCGATCGGTTCGTCCGTGGCCTTCGGAGCCCGCCGGATCATCCCCAGCTCGCTGAGGAAGCGCAGGGCACCATGCACGCCGGCGCGAATCGCGGACCGGGTGAAGCGGCGGGCCTCGCCGCCCTCGTAGACCAGGGTCGGCACACCGGCCTCGGCCGCCGCATTCCGGAGCGAGCCCTCGGGCGGGGTCGAGTGGAGGACCATCGGCGGGGCAAAGGCGTTCGCGAGGTCACGCGTCGGGGCGTGATCCAGGTTCGCCCGGATCTGCGGCAGGTTCGCCCTCCCGTCGGAGCCGCAGTGGAAGTCGAGCCCGAAGTCGGCCCGGGCGACCACCTCCGACATGAAGAGGTAGGCCAGTCGCGCCGCCATCGATCCGTTGTCCCGGCCCGGAAAGGAGCGGTTCAGATCCCGCCGGTCCGGGAGGTAGCGCGACTCTGCGGCAAAACCGAAGACGTTGACGACCGGCACCCCGATCACCGTGCCGGAGAGGTGGGTCGGGCGGAGCTCGTGCAGCACGCGTCGGATGATCTCGACGCCGTCGAGTTCGTCGCCGTGGATCGCCCCGGAAAGCCAGATCGTGGGGCCGGGCTTCGCGCCGTGAACGATCTCGACGGGGAGGTTCAGCCACTCTCCGGTGACGAAGCGAGCAACCGGAATGTCGGTGTTCCCCCGACGTCCCGCCTCGACCTCCAGCTGTGCGACCCGGAAGGGCTCCCGCCCGTTCGAGCGGTCGTCCTCGATCACTCTTCCTCGTCCTCTCCGCCCTCGCTCGGCGTCGAGGTGCCGCGCGCTCCGGTCTTCGCCTTCGCCGTTCGAGCGCCCCCACCCTTCCCGCCGCGGCTCCCCTTCCGAGCCACCGAGCCCTTTCCGGTCACCGGCTCCTCATCGGCGTGGTTCTCGATGTACTCGATGATCTCGCCCGCCACGTCGACCTGCGTGACCGTCTCGATCCCGGTGAGGCCGGGGGAGGCGTTCACCTCCATGACGAGCGGTCCGCGGTCGGAGCGCAGGAGGTCCACCCCCGCGACGGCCAACTCCATCTTCCGGGCCGCTCGGATCGCGGTGTTGCGCTCCTTGGCGGTGAGCTTGGTCGGGAGGGCCGTGCCGCCCCGGTGGAGGTTCGAGCGGAATTCGCCCGGAGCCGCCTGTCGCTCCATGGCGGCCACCACCCGTCCACCGACCACGAAGGCCCGTACGTCCGCCCCCCCGGCCTCCTTCACGAACTCCTGCACCAGGATGTTCGCGTCGAGCTGGCGGAAGGCACCGATCACCGACTCCGCCGCCTTCTTCGTCTGCGCGAGCACGACGCCCTTCCCCTGCGTCCCCTCCAGGAGCTTGATGACGAGTGGCGTTCCGCCGACGAGATCGATGAGCCCGGCGATGTCCTTGGTATCGCGCGCGAAGCCGGTCACCGGGACG
>JANQLR010000363.1 GCA_028280525.1 Longimicrobiales bacterium | reverse complement strand
TGGAGTTCGACTACTGCTGCGTCCAGGCCGTCCTCGCCCTCCGCGAGGCCGGGTACGAGACGATCATGGTCAACTCGAACCCGGAGACCGTCTCGACCGACTTCGACGTCAGCGACAAGCTCTACTTCGAGCCGCTGACGCTGGAGGACGTCCTCGAGATCGTCCGTCTCGAGCAGCCGAAGGGCGTCATCGTGCAGCTCGGCGGGCAGACCCCGCTCAAGCTCGCCACCCGCCTGGAGGCGCTCGGTGCGCCGATTCTCGGCACGAGCGTCGACGCGATCGACCGCGCGGAGGACCGCGAGCGCTTCGAGCAGGTCTGCCGCGCGATCGGCGCCACGGTCCCCGACAACGGGATCGCGACCTCGGAGTCGCAGGCGATCGAGGTGGCGGAGCGGATCGGCTACCCGATCCTGGTGCGGCCGTCGTACGTCCTCGGTGGGCGGGCGATGGAGATCGTCTGGGACGAGGCGGCGCTCAAGGACTACTTCGACCGCGCCGTGCGGGCCTCCCCCGACCACCCCGTCCTCATCGATTCCTTCCTGCAGAACGCCTTCGAGGCCGACGTCGACGCGCTCTGCGACGGCGAGGAGGTCGCGATCGGCGGGATCATGCAGCACATCGAGGACGCCGGGGTGCACTCCGGGGACTCCGCCTGCGTACTCCCGCCGTACGCCCTCTCCGACGAGGTCCTCGCCGAGATCCGCGAGCTCACGCGGAAGTTCGCGCTCGAGCTCGGGGTGAAGGGGCTGATGAACATCCAGTACGCGATCCGCGACGGGGTCGTGTACACGCTCGAGGTGAACCCGCGCGCGTCGCGCACCGTCCCCTTCGTCTCGAAGGCGACGGGGTGGCAGCTGGCACGAATCGCCGCTCGCCTGATGGCCGGCGAGACGCTCGCCGACATCGGGATGCCGACGGATCCGGAGGTCGGCGGGATCGCGGTGAAGGAGGCGGCCTTCCCCTTCAACCGCTTCGAGGTCGACATCATCCTCGGGCCCGAGATGCGTTCGACCGGGGAGGTCATGGGCTTCGACGACCACTTCGGGATGGCCTTCGCCAAGGCGCAGGTCTCCGCGGGGAACGTCCTCCCGACCGCGCCCGGCCTCGTCATCGTCACCGTGAACGACGAGGACAAGGAGACCGTTGCGCCGCACCTGCAGCGCTTCGTCGACCTCGGCTTCCGCCTTAAGGCGACGCGCGGCACGCACGCCTTCCTGGAAGCGAAGGGGATCCCCTCCGAGCGCGTCTTCAAGGTGAACGAAGGGCGGCCGAACATCGTCGACCACATCGTGAGCGGCGAGGTCTCCCTCCTGATCAACACCCCGCTCGGGCGCGTCTCGCAGTTCGATGACTACGCAATGCGGCGCGCGGCCATCCTCTACGGGATCCCCTACCTGACGACCATGTCGGCGACCGCCGCGGCGGCTCAGGCGCTCACCGCGCTCGAGGAGGAGACGCGGTCGGTGAAGGCGCTGCAGGACCGGGTGGCGGATGCGCTCGCGGCGACCGAGGCGGCACGCGCGGGCTGATCGAGGCCGCGGGGCGACCCCCGGGCGTCACCCGCCTGCCGCGTTCTCGCCGACGAACTCCCCGATCGTCAGTACCGCACCGGCGGGGTCCTCGATCACCGCCATGCGCCACGCCCCCATCTCCCGGATCCCGCCGAGGCGAGCCCCCCCGAGCCGCTCGACGGCCGCGAGCGCGTCCTCGAGATGGGTCACGGCCACGTAGATCATCCACGTCGGCGGGATGTCGGCGTTGACGCCCCTCGCATGGCAGATCCCGGCGACCGGCTCGCCCTCCCCGACCGTCATGTTGAAGTCGGCATACTCCCCCATCGACACCTCCTCGGGCTTCCACCCGAGGACCTCGGCGTAGAAGTCGCGGCATTGCGGCGCGTTCGGAACGGTCAGGTCGGTCCAGACGATGCGGCCGGGACGGGTGTCCATGACGGGTCTCCAGGAGGAGGGGCCGGGGGGCGGGCACCCCGCACCCCTTCGCGGGTCAAAGTGCGCATCTCCGCAGACCCCCGACAGCGTCTCCATCCGTGACCCGTCTCCCGACCGCCTTCGCGCACGCCCCCGCCTCCCTCGGCCACGACACCGGGCCCGGTCACCCGGAACACGCCGGACGCCTGAGCGCCATCCTCGACGCCGTCGCCTCGGCCCCGCCCTCGCTGACCGAGCGGCTCGTGGTCCTCGAGGAGGCCGCCCCGGTCGACGACGGAGTCCTCCACCGCGCCCATACCGCCGAGCACGTCGAGCGCATCCGCGCCACCTGTCGGGAGGCCGAGGCCTCCGGCCGCATCCGCGAACTCGACCCGGACACCCGCGTCTCCCCCGGGAGCTGGGAGGCGGCGATCGGGAGCGTCGGGATGACGCTCGCCGCCGCGCGCGCCGTGGCGAGTGGGGAGTGCGCGAACGCCTTCGTCGCGACCCGGCCTCCGGGGCATCACGCCACCCCGGATCGCCCGATGGGCTTCTGCCTCTTCAACACCGTCGCCCTCGTCGCCCGGGCGCTCCAGGCGGAGGGGCGCTCCGAGCGGGTCCTGATCGTCGATTGGGACGTTCACCACGGGAACGGGACGCAGGACATCTTCTGGGAGGATCCGACGGTCGCCTTCCTCTCCCTTCACATGTGGCCCCACTGGCCGGGTACCGGGGCGGTCGCGGAGCGCGGGGCGGGCGCGGGGGAGGGGACCACCTGGAACGTGCCCCTCCCGGCGCGGATCGGGCCGGCGGCCTACCACGCCGCCTTCGACGCGGCGCTGGATCGGATCGACGCCCTCTTCCACCCCGACATCGTCCTCGTCTCCTCCGGCTTCGACGCCCTCGCGGGGGATCCGCTCGGCGGGCTTCGGCTCGAGCCGCACGACTACCGGCGACTGACCCGTCGACTGGTTGCCCTGGCGGAGGCGCAGTGCGGTGGGCGGGTGGTCGCGGTGCTGGAGGGCGGCTACGATCCCGCGCGTACCGGCCGGGCGGCGGTGGAGCTGCTGCACGGGCTCACCGGCACGGACTGACCGGCGAGTGCGGATCGGCCCGACGGATGTCGGGGCGCAGGGTCCCGGCGCCCGCACCGGGAACCGGTCGACCTTGATCCAGCGCACCCGGACCTCGAATTTGCGGGTTGGCGGACCCGCGTCGAATGCGCTTCGCCGATTCACTGTGCCCGGGCGTCCCATGACTCTCCGACATTCGATCCCTTCGCTCTTCGCCGTCCTCGTCCTGTTCGCTGTGGCGGGCGCCCTCGAGGCGCAGGCGCGGTACGAGATCCCGAAGGGGGACGGGGAGCAGGTGGTCCGCCCGAAGGCGGCGGATGAGGCGATCGGCCAGCTGAAGTCGCCGTACTGCCCGACCATGCTCGAAGTCTGCTCCTCCGGGGCCGGCGCTGCGCTGCGCGACTCGATCGTCGAGCTGGCGCTCGAAGGGTGGTCGTCCGAGGAGCTGGTCGACTGGGTGGTCGCCCGCCACGGCGAGGAGTACCGCGCCCTGCCGAAGCGCGAGGGGAAGGCGCTGGTCGCCTGGATCGTGCCGCCCGTCGGCGTCGCTCTCGGCGTCATCGTGCTCATGGTCGCGCTGAAGGGGATGATCCGCCCCTCCGAGGACGATGCGCCCGCGCTCGCGACGGGTGGAGTGTCCGACGAGGAGGAGGAGATGCTCCGCGATGCGATGCGCGCCCTCGACGAAGAGGAAGAGGCGACCTTCTTCTGACGAGCGCCTTCGTGGACGCCTCTCCCGGTGGGCGCGGACCGTCGATGCTCGACCTGGTCCGCATGAGCCCCCGACCGCTCTTCCCGCCCGGGGGCGAGGATCTGTATCGACAGATTGCCGTCCTGACCGGGCTCGATGCCGAGGCCGAACTCCTCGATGTCGGGTGCGGTAGCGCAGTCGCGCTCGAGTACTTCGTGCGGGAGTTCGGCGTTCAGGGCTCGGGGATCGACATCGACGAACGGCTGGTCGACGAGGCGCTCGAACGGGCCCGGGCCGGAGGGATCGGGCCGCGGATGCAGATCCAGCAGGCTCCCGCCGACAAGCTGCCGTACGTCGACGGCATCTTCGACGTCACCGTCGGCGAGCTGGGGATGACGGCGGGCGCGGACCCGAAGAAGGCGGTCGAGGAGCTGGTCCGCGTGACCCGCCCGGGCGGCTTCGTCGTCCTGGTGCAGCTGGTCTGGAAGGCCCCCGTCGACGAGGCGCGGCGGACGCTCCTCGCCGAGCACCTGGGTGTGCGCCCCATGATGCTCGTCGAGTGGAAGCGGTGCCTGCGGGAGGCGGGGGTGGAGGAGCTCCATACCGAGGACTGGAGCGACGCCGAGACGGCCTTCCGCGCGAAGGGGGTGAAGCCCTTCCCCGACTTTTCCGAGCTCTTCAGCCTGAGCGAGAAGCTCGGGATCCTGAGGCGCGCCTGGGGACGGTGGGGGTGGCGCGGCGTGCGCTCCGCGCTCGCGCGGGAGTGGGAGGTCCACCGACTCCTGACGCGGGAACGCATCCTCGGGCTCGATCTGGTGAAGGGCCGTCGAGCCGGTGCACCCGCGGAGATTGCCACCCCCCCGCACTCTCCCGAGATCGAGCGCACCGAGGAACTCCTGGATGAGGCCGAGGGGCTCCCCCTCTTCGACCCCGACCCGAAGGGCTGAACGACCCCATGACCCCCGAACGAGGATGGACGGCGTGAGCGACGCACCGGCGATGATGACGACGGAAGGCGGGGTGGCCCGCGTACAGGCGGCGCTGGCCGAGCGCGACCTGGACGGATGGCTCCTCTACGAGTTCCGGGGGCAGAACTGGATCTCCGCGCAGCTGCTCGGCACCGGGTGGACGACGCGTCGCTCCTACGTCCTCGTCCCTCGCGAGGGACGGCCGAAGGCGCTCGTCCATGCGATCGAGCACGCCGCCTGGCGGCACTGGCCGTGGGAGATCGAGAGCTACGCCGGGTGGCGCGAGATGGAGGCGAAGCTCGGCGAGCTCCTGGGCGGGTGCGATCGCGTCGCCCTCGAGACCTCCCCGGGGGCGGCGGTCCCGACCGTCGACCTCGTCCCCGCGGGGACGGTCGAGGCGATCCGGGCCGCCGGCGTCGAGCCGGTGTCGTCCGGTGACCTGATCTCCCTCTTCTTCTCGGCGTGGACGGAGGAGCAGCTCGTCGACCACCGGCGCACCGCCGAGGCGATCGCGGGGATCGCGAAGGGCGGCTTCGAAGAGGCGGCCCAGGCGATCCGCAACGGGGAGCCACACACCGAGGGCTCCCTCACCCGTTGGATCCTGGAGCAGATGAACCGCGCCGGCGTGACCGTCGACCCGGACACGCACGTTGCCGTCGGCGCCGGGGCGGCCGACCCCCACTACTCCCCAGCGGGCGAGGGGGAGACGATCGGCGCTGGCGAGGTGCTCCTCATCGACCTCTGGGGGCGCTCCTCCGAGTCGATGGTCTTCGCGGACCAGACCTGGATGGGGGCCATGGCGCCCTCGGTCGACGACCGGACGCGGCGCGTCTGGACGACGGTGCGGGATGCGCGGGATGCCGGAATCGCCCTCCTGAAGGAGCGCGCTGCGGCCGGGGAGCCGATCCGCGGCTTCGAGGTCGACGACGCCTGCCGCCGCGTGATCGCGGAGGCGGGGTACGGAGACTTCTTCATCCACCGGACCGGGCACTCGATGGACCGGAAGCTCCACGGGAGCGGGCCGAACCTGGACAACCTGGAGACGCGCGACGATCGGATCCTCGTCCCCGGCGTGGGCTTCTCCGTCGAGCCGGGGATCTACCTCCCCGGTGACCTCGGGATGCGCTCGGAGATCAACGTCCACTTCGGCGTAGACGGCCCGGAGGTGACGCCGACCATGCCGCAGGTCGACCTCTTCCTTTTCACGGTGTGACCGACCGGCGCCACGGCGCCGCGCGCTTCGTTCCCCCATCGGAGAGATCGCCCGGACCGCCCACCGTCCAGGTCGCCCTCCCCCTCCCGGTGCACACCACCTTCACCTACACCGTGGAGGGGACGCCGCCCGCCCCGGGGACCCGCGTCCTCGCTCCCTTCCGCGAGAAGGCGCGGATCGGGTGGGTGACCGGTCCGGGCGCGCCCGCGGGGGGACGCAAACTCCGGCCCCTCCTCGACGTCCTCGAGGACCGGCCCTCCCTCCCGGAGGAGCTCCTCGACCTCTGCCGCTGGATGGCCGAGTACCACGTCGCGCCCCTCGGCGTGGTGATCGCGGCGACCCAGCCCTCGGTCCTCGCCGACGTCTCGCGCGACGTCATCGCCGGGGTCGGGCCCGTTCCCGACGCGCTCCCGCCGCGGGCGCGTCGACTTCGGGAGGCGCTCGAGGATCACCCGGAGGGCGTGCGCGTCTCCACCGTCCGAAAGGCGCTCGGGATGGGATCGATCTGGCCGGAGATCCGCCTCCTGCAGGCGGCGGGGGCGCTGCGCCACGAGACCGTCCCTCCCAAGCCCCCGCCGGTAAAGCGGCGGCGGATGGTCGAGCTCGCCCGCGAGCTTCCCACCCTCGAGGCGCGGGAGTCCGCCTTCGGACGTGCGACGCGGCAGCGGGAGGCCTTCGAGGTGATTGAGGCCGCCGGGGGGAGCGCCGAGCTCGCCCACCTGACCGGGCTCGGCTTCTCCCGATCGGTGATCACGGGGCTCGAGGAGAGGGGACTCGCCGAGGTGCACGACCGCGAGGTGCTGCGCGACCCCTTCGCCGGTCAGGCGTCGGGGCTGGAGGGTCCGCCCCCGCCCCTCACCTCGGCGCAGCGGACCGCCGTCGAGGAGCTGACCGGCGCCCTCGGCACCGGCACTCCCTTCCTCCTCCACGGCATCACCGGATCGGGGAAGACGCGCGTCTACATCGAACTCCTGCGCGAGGTCGTCGCGCGCGACGAGGGCGCGATCGTCCTCGTCCCCGAGATCTCCCTCACGCCGCAGACGGTTCGACGCTTCCGCGACCACTTCGGGGACCGGATCGCCGTCCTCCACTCCGCCCTCTCCGACGGCGAACGCTACGACGCGTGGCGACAGCTGCGGTCGGGGGAGAAGCGCATCGCGGTCGGGGCTCGCTCGGCTCTCTTCGCCCCGATCGATCGGCTCGGCGCGATCGTGGTCGACGAGGAGCACGACGGTTCGTACAAGCAGTCGGAGTCCCCGCGCTACCACGCCCGCGACCTCGCCGTCGTCCGGGCGGCGCGCGCAGGCGCGGTCTGCGTCCTCGGGAGCGCGACCCCCTCGCTCGAGAGCTGGGCGAATGTGCAGCGCGACAAGTTCCGCCTCCTCACCCTCCCCGAACGGGTCGGGGGCGCCCGCCTGCCGAAGGTCGAGCTCGTGGATCTGCGCGAGGCGCGGAAGGAGCGACGGACCACCCGCCGGAGGGGGGGACGCCCCGAGCCGGGGGCCCCGGGCGAGGAGACGCCGACCGCGACGGCCGCGAGCGCCGACGGCGAGGCCGGACTGATCCTCGCCCCCCGCCTCGTCGATGCGGTGACCGACCGGCTGAGCCGCTCCGAGCAGACGATCCTCCTCCTCAACCGGCGCGGGTACGCCTCCTTCGTGCAGTGCCGCGAGTGCGGCGACGTGCGGGCGTGCGAGAACTGCGCGATCTCGCTCACCTACCACCGCGCGACCGGCCGCGTCGTCTGTCACCACTGCCGCTACGAGGAGCCGGCGCCCACCCGCTGCCCGCGGTGCGGTTCGGCCGATCTGGAGTACCGCGGGCTGGGCACCGAGCAGGTTGAGG
>JANQLR010000362.1 GCA_028280525.1 Longimicrobiales bacterium | reverse complement strand
CAATGGCCGTGCCGGGATTGTAGGTCGACTGAGTGGTCACCCAGGAGGAGACCGTCCTCCTTCACCCGACCCGGGACGGGCGGCTTCTCGTCTACGCGGTGATCGGCTTCGGAGGGTTGGCGCTCGCGCTCCTGACCGCGTCGCCCCCGCTCGCCGCCGTCGCGCTCCCCTTCGCGCTCGCGCTCCACCTCGGCCTTCGCCGGAATGCGCCGGTGCGCGTTACCGCGCGGGTCGACCTCGACGTCGACCGGGTCCTCGAAGGCGACCCGGTGACGGGTCGGCTGACGCTGCGCTGGGACGGGGACTTCGATGCGCGGGTTCGGCTGCACCGCCTGAACGGGATGGCGCTCGGGCCGGAGGGGGAGGATCGGTGGGCGCTCCCCGACGCCCGGTCCCGCGTCGAGCTCCCCCTGCAGCTCGTCGCGACCCGCTGGGGGCTGCACCGGATGGCGGATGTCTGGGTGCGGCTCGAGCGACCGCACGGGCTCCTCACCTGGACGGGGAAGGTCCTCTCCGGGCCTCGGATCCGGGTCCTGCCCGGCCGAGAGACGTTGAGCCGCCTCCTCGATCCGGCCGACTCCCGAGCGGTCTGGGGGATGCACCGGTCTCGAAACCTCGGCGACGGGCACGAGTTCGCGGAGCTGCGGCCGTACGCCCCGGGGGACCGCCTGCGCGATCTGAACTGGGCGGCGACGGCGCGGCGCGGGCACCCCATCGTCAACCGATATCATTCGGATCTCGCCGGGGACGTGGTGATCGCGATCGACGCCTTCGCCGACGGATCGGAGAGCGCCCAGGAGACTCTGTCCCGCGCTGCCCGTGCGGCGTGGACGCTGGCCTCGGTCCACCTGCGCGCGAACGATCGCGTGGGGATCGCGGGCTTCGGCGGGAGCGCCCGGTGGCTGGCGCCGGACGGGGGACGGCGGGCGCAGTACCAGATCCTGGAGACGCTCCTGGAGATCGGAGGGGACGCCGAGATCCACGCCACGGCGGCCCGCGCCGCCGGACGGCCGGCGATCCCCGGCTCCTCGCTCGTCATCGCGCTCACCCCCCTTCACGACGCCAAGACCCTCGACATCCTCGCCGAATGGCGGTTGCGAGGTCGTGCCGTGAACGTCGTGGTCTTCGAGTCGCCTCTGCTGAAGGAGGGGCTCGAACGGCCTTCCGAGCGCCTCGCCGCCCGACTCTGGGAGGTCGAGCTCGAGCAGCGGAAGCGGCGTCTCGGTCGGATGGGGATCCCGGTGATCACCGTTCCGACCGGGGGCTCCGTGAACGCGGCGGTGGCGACGCTCCGTCGGACGCGGCGCACCTCGCGGGCGGTGGTGCGATGATCCGACGCACGACGCTCGCCTGGTCCTCGGTCGCGGGGCTGCTCGGAGCGAGCTTCCTCGCGATCGCCCTCTCCCCAGCGGGCACGACGAGCTACCTGGTGATTGCCAGCGTCGCCTCGGCCGCCTTCGCGATCCAGGCCGCGATCTCCGAGCCGAAGGACCTCCTCCTGGCCCTCCTCCTCTGCCTCGCGCCCGTCCTCGCGCTGGTGGGCGAGCCTTCTCCGAGCTGGCTCGTGGGGCCGCTGGCGGCGGTCCTCCTCCTGGGGGCGGAGCTGAACGTGCTCGGATGGGCTTCGCTCGAAGACGCCCCGGAGGACCCGATCCGTGCGCGTCGCCTGGCGGATGCGATGCGGCTCGTCGGACTCGGGGCGGTCGGAGGGCTGGCGCTCTCCGCCCTGACCGAGGTGTGGAGAGGGGCGGGCGTCTTCGTCTTCCTGTTCGCAGCGGGCGCCGTGGCGGCGCTCGGGTGGGTCGTCTTCCCGGGGTCAGGAGAACGACGGAACTCGTAGCCTCCCCTCTTTCCCCTCGGGAGCCGAGGGGTTACCCTCGGCGGAGTCCAATCCCTCTGGAGCCGAGGTATCGGGTGGGCGCCTCCGACATCGTCAGCGGTACCCTGGAGCTTCTGGTCCTGCAGGTCCTCGCGGACCGACCCCTGCACGGCTACGCCATCGGCCAGGAGATCAAGCGGCAGTCGGCCGACGTCCTACGCATCGGCGAGAACGTGCTCTACCCGGCGCTGCACCGTCTGGAGGACCGCGGCGACCTGAGCGCGAAGTGGGGGAGGACGCCGCGAGGTCGTGAGGCCAAGATCTACACGCTTCGGGCGCAGGGGCGGCGGCGACTCGAGAGGGATCGCGAGCGGTGGCTGAGTCGGTCGGACGCGGCCACGCAGATCCTGCGGGGCGCATCCTGAGCCCGGGCCCCCGCGGTCCCGATCGGGATCACCGTCGGGAGATCGAGGCGCACATCGCGGAGCGTGTCGACGACCTCGTGGCCGGCGGTCTCGACCGTACCGAGGCCGAGCGAAGGGCCCGGACCGAGTTCGGCGACCCCGGCCCCGCGCTCGACGAGATGCGCCGGATCGCCGAGCGGCGCTTGCGCCGGCGACGCCTTCTCCGAGCGCTCGACGAACTCCGCATCGACCTCTCCACCGCCCTGCGCAGCCTGCGCCGACACCCTCTCCACGCGATCGCCGTCGTCCTGACCCTCGCACTCGGGATCGGCGCGACCACGACGCTCTTCACCGTCGTCGACCGCGTCCTCCTCCGCTCGCTTCCGTACGCCGACGCGAACCGGATCGCGACGGTGTGGTCCGTCGATTCACAGGGACGGAATACCTCGCTCTCCCTCCCCGATTTCTTCGATCTGCGAGCCGGGAGCGGCGCCTTCGAGTCGCTCGCCTTCATTCGCGGAGGATCGCTCACGCGGCTGGATGGGGAGCGCGGAGCGAGTCGGCTCGGCACCGCCTTCGTGACGGAGGACTTCGAGGCGGCGCTGCGTCCGAAGCTGGCCTACGGATCCCTCTCGGCCTTTGCGGACGGCGGTGTGTCCGAGGCGATCGTGGCGCTCAGCTACGACGCCTTCCTGAGGCACCTCGGCGGGGATCCCGGTCGGGTCGGCGAGGTCTTGAGCTTTCGGGACGGGGGTCGTCGACTCGTGGCCGTCCTCGCCCCGGAGGTGGAGTACCCGCTCTGGGCGGACGCCTACACACCTCTTCGGGAGGGTGACGCGGAGTGGGTCGGCCTGTCCGCGCGCGACTACCGCCTCGACAACCGCGCCGTGGGTCGTCTGTCCAGGGGGGCGACGCTCGCCTCGGCCCGGGCCGAACTCCTCGGGATCGCTGAACGGCTGGCGCGAGCATACCCGGACACGAACCGCGAGTGGGGAGCCACGGCAGAGCCGCTGCGCGACCTCCTGGTGGGGGACCAGGAGACCTCGCTCTGGGTCCTGCTGGCGGCGGTCGGGGGGCTCCTCGCCATCGCCGTTGCGAACGCAGCGGGCCTCGCGGTCTCCCGGGTGATGTCTCGCGGGCGCGAGCTCGGCGTCCGCGCCTCGCTGGGGATGCCGGCCGGACGCATCGCGCGACTCGTCGCTCTGGAGAGCGTCCTGCTGAGCCTGGTGGGTGGCGCCCTCGGGACGGCCGTCGCGCTCGCCGCCACACCTCGACTCACCGAGGGCGCCGGGGGGACGGTGCAGGCGGCCGGGACGCTCGGTGTGGACGCCCGGATCGCCGCGGTTGCTCTCCTGATCAGCATCGTCGTCGGGCTGGCCGCCGGAGCCCTCCCGGCGCTTCTCGGCTCCCGTACGACGCTGACGCAGCGGATCCGTCGCGGGGACTCCTCGCGGGCCGCCGAGCGGACGCGCGCGATCCTGGTGGGCACCCAGGTCGCGCTGAGTGTCGGTTTGGTGGCGACGACGGTTCTCTTCGCCCGGAGTCTGTCGACGCTGCAGTCGGTCGAGACGGGTGTGGAGACGGAGGGGCTGACCGTGTCGCGCCTGACGCTTCCGTCCGAGTACCACGGCGTGCCCGAGCGACGCCGGGTGCTGTGGGACGATCTCGTCCGACGGCTCGGCGACGACTCCGCCGTGGAGGCCGCGACCGTGGTCAACCACGCGCCACTGGTCGGCACCGGGGTCCTGAGCCCTGCGCGGGTGGAGGGGGGCGGCGGGGAGGTGGTGCCCTCCGTCTGGCTGCGGATGACGGGCGAACGGTTCTTCGACATCGCGGACATCGAGCTCCTGAGCGGACGGGTCTTCGGTTCCCTCGATCACGCCGAGGAGTCCGACGGCGTGGTCGTCTCGGCGGCCGCGGCGCGGAGTCTGTGGGGAGGTGTGGAGGTGCTCGGGAAACGGCTGACTCTGGAGCGTCAGCTCGCATCGGATCCGGACTTCCAGAGTCCGATCGAAGCGACGGTGATCGGGGTGGTCGAGGACACGCGGGCGCAGCTCCGCGGGGAAGCGGTCCCGGCCGTGTACCTTCCGATGCGCGTCCACCCGTGGACCTCCGCGTACCTGATCGCGCGAGCCCCGCCCGGGCCTCGCACGGAAGAGGCCGTTCGCTCCGCGATCCTCTCCGTGGACCCGACGCTGCCGATCGGCGAGATCCGTGCCTACTCCGACCTCGCCACCCGCTCGATTCAGCGGGATCGGTTCGTGGCCTCGCTCTCCTCCACCTTCGCCGCTCTCGCCCTGCTGCTGGCGTGGGTCGGGATCTACGGGGCGATGACCTTCGCGGTGCAGCGGAGCTCCCGCAGCCTCGCCATCCGGATCGCGCTCGGCTCCACGTCACGCCAGGCCTCCGGCGCCGCCCTTCGCCCGACGCTGCTCGCCATCGCGGCGGGCGCTCTCACAGGTGCCGGGCTCGCCGCGGCGCTGGCACCGCTGACCGCCGCCCTCCTCGTCGACACGGCTCCCCTGGACCCGCAGGCGATCGGCATCGGTGTCGCGACCATCGCCGCGGTGGCCCTCGCCGCCGGCTGGCTTCCGGCCCGTCGCGCGGCTCGAACCGATCCGGTCGAGGTGCTCAGGGACTGAACCCGGTTCCGGTATCGCACCCGTCCCGTGCGTTGAACCTGCGCCGCGCCCGCTACGTATGCGTGCGAAGAACGCAGCTGGCCCCCTTCGACTGGAGTGGATCCCGTGAAGCCGATCGCCGAGACATCGCCGGGGACGAAGGTCGTGTTCGTCCTGGCCCTCGCCCTCCCCTGGACTTTCCCCTCGGTTGCCGAGGCTCAGGACCGGCAATGGCCCTCGGCCGTGGCGGGGTCCGCTCCGGTCGCCGTGACCTCCGTGCGCGTCTTCGACGGGGAGTCGGTGCTGGAGGACGCCACCGTCCTCCTGAGTGACGGACGGATCAGCGCGGTGGGCGCCGGCGTCGAGATTCCCCCCGAGGCGGTGGTGATCGACGCCTCCGGACACACCCTCCTCCCCGGCCTGATCGACGCACACACCCACACCTTCGACACCGCGGCGCTGGCCGCCGCTCTGCGGTACGGGGTCACCACCGAACTCGACCAGTTCACCCTCGCCGCGTTCGCCACACGGATGCGAACCGAGCAGGCGGCCGGTCCGGTCACCGATCGGGCCGACCTCTTCAGCGCCGGCACGCTCGCGACCCGCTCCGGGGGCCACGGCACGCAGTACGGGATGCCGATCCCCACGGTCGAGTCGCCGTCGGAGGCGCGCAGCTTCGTCGCGGACCGCC
>JANQLR010000348.1 GCA_028280525.1 Longimicrobiales bacterium | reverse complement strand
GGCAGCGGCCCTTCCCGGCGATCGGGGAAGGCCCCGACCTGGAGGCGATCTCCGGCAACTTCAAGCCGCTCGCCGTGAAGGCGGCGATGCAGCTCGTCGGCCTCGAGCGGCCCGAGTACAACCCGCTCTACCTCTGGAACGCGGACGCCGGAACCGCGCGGGCCCTCCTCCTCGCGGCGGGACGGGCCTTCCGCGCCAACTCGCCGGAGGCGCGGATGGCGGTCACCTCCGTCGCCGACTTCGCGGCCGACTTCATCCGGGCGCTATCCGAGGGGGTCGCCGGGGCGTGGCGTGAGCGGTGGTGGACGCTCGACCTCCTCCTCGTCTACGGCGCGCAGGAGCTCGCCGGCACGGAGCGGGCGCAGGACGAGTTCTTCCACCTCTTCGAGGCGCTCAAGCGGCGCGGGGCGCGCGTCCTGATCACCGCGGACCGCCCCCCGGCGAAGATCGGCCAGATCGACGAACGGCTGCGCTCCCGCTTCGAGGGTGGGCTCGTCGTCGAGGTCGAGGCGCGCGGGCTCGCCGCGGACGCCGGAGAGGTGACCTTCGAGGCGGCGAGCGCCGAGCCCGAGGAGGAGTCGACCGGGTGGTCCGCCGTCGCCGGGTCGGTGTCGAGCACCGAGACCGAGACCGAGGACGAGATCCGCCGCCAGGCCCCGATCATCCCCCCGCTCGACGAAATCGTCGTCGACGATCGTGCCGGTCTCTTCTTCCCGAGCGATGCGGAGCCGGAGCGGATCGAGGAGATCGCCGCACCCCCCGCGCCGTCGCCCGCGGAGGCCCCGGTCGTGCCCGAAGCCGGCCCGCCGGAGGCTCACCAGCCCTCCGCCGCGCCCCCTGCGACCGCGAGCACCCCGCTCGCCGAGGCCTCGCCCGAGCCGCCCGCGGAGCCCGTCTGGCGGCCGTCGCGCGAGAAGGTGATCTGGGTGTGGCCCGCCTTCCAGGACCGCCTCGTCGAGGAGCTCGAGTAGGATGGCGATCGAGGGCGCGCTGCAGGACGTCTCGCTGGCCGACATCTGCCAGCTCCTGGCCATGGGGCGGAAGACCGGGTGCCTGAGCATCACCGACCGGTCGAACTTCGGCTACGTCTACTTCGAGCAGGGTCGGGTCATCTACGCCTCGGTCCTGAATCGTCCGGATCGGCTCGGGGAGCTCCTCGTCCGCAACCACGTCATCTCGCGGTCGGAGCTGTCGACGGCGATGGAGGCGCAGGCGCACGAACGCGGGGCGCGCCTCGGGGAGCTCCTCGTCCGCAACGGCGCGATCTCGGAGGAGGACCTTCAGCGCTACATCTCGCTCCAGATCGAGGAGGCGGTCTACCACCTCTTCACCTGGAGCCAGGGCTCCTTCCACTTCGATCCGGATCAGATGCCGGACGAGGACGGGGTCTTCCTCGTCAACATCCCGGCCGAGTCGCTCCTCCTGGAGGGGGCACGGCGCGTGGACGAGTGGAGCCTGATCGAGAAGAAGATCCCCTCCCTCGACCTCGTCTTCGACATCGTGAAGAGCCCCGAGGAGGCGGACGACGTCGAGCTGACGAAGAACCAGCGGCGCATCCTCCCCTTCATCGACGGCCGTCGCTCGGTCATCGAGATCGTTGCCGAGTCCGGGCTGGTCGAGTTCGATGTCGGCAAGTCGCTCTACGGCCTGATCCAGGCCGGCTTCGTGGAGCGGG
>JANQLR010000339.1 GCA_028280525.1 Longimicrobiales bacterium | reverse complement strand
TCTTCACCGACGTGACCGCGGAGGCCGGGGTGGCCGACCCGGGCGGGGCTACGACGCCGGCGCTCGCGGACGTGGACGGCGACGGGGACCTCGACCTCTACGTCACGAACTACCGCGACCGGAAGGTCACGAACGTCTTCCCGCCGCAGGAACTCGGCTTCGACCAGGTGGTGCGCAACCGCGACGGCGCCTTCGAGATCGAAGAGCGCTTCGCGGACTGGTACCGTGCCTACGAGGAGCCGGAGGGGATCCGCCTCTGGCAGTTCGGCGAGGCGGACCGGTTCTACCTGAACGACGGCACGGGGACCTTCTCGCTCCTCGACTGGACCGGCGGGCGATTCCTCATGGAGAACGGCGAGGTCCTCGACTCCGTCCCGGAGGAGTGGGGGCTCGCCGCCCGCTTCCACGACGTCAACGGGGACCGCCGGCCGGACCTGTACGTCTCGAACGATTTCGAGAGCCCGGACCAGTTCTGGATCAACCAGGGCGACGGCTCCTTCCGCTCCGTGGATCCCTTCGCGATCCGGAGCACCCCGGCCTCTTCGATGGCGGTCGACTTCTCCGATGTCGACCGGAACGGCGAACTCGACTTCTTCGTGGTCGACATGGCGCCGCGCGACCCGGTCCGGCAGCGGACGCAGATGCCGCAGATGGCGCCGACCGTGACCCCCCCGGGGGTGATCGCGCCGCGACTGCAGCGGAACCGGAACACCCTCTTCCTCGCCGACGAAGACGGTACGTGGACGGAGGTCTCCCATGCGGCGGGGGTCGAGGCCTCCGGGTGGTCGTGGGGGACGCTCTTCGCCGACATCGATCTGGACGGGTGGGAGGACATCCTCGTCACGACGGGACACGTCTGGGACGTCCTCGACGCCGACACGAATCAGCGGCTGCTCAACACCACGATCACGGATGACTGGCAGGCGGTGATCGACAACTTCCCCCCGCTCGAGGTGCCGAACGCCGCCTTCCGCAACCGGGGAGACGGGACCTTCGAGGAGGTCAGCGAGGCGTGGGGAATGGATCTGGGGCCGGACCTGTCGCACGGGATGGCGACCGGGGACCTGGACGGCGACGGCGACCTCGACCTGGTGGTGAACCGCCTCGGCTTCCCGGTCGCGGTGCTCGAGAACCGCACTCCTGCGCCCCGGATCGCCGTCTCGCTCCGTGGCGAGGGCGGGAACCGGTACGGGATCGGCGCGCTCATCACGGCGCGCGGGGAGGGCCTTCCGCCGCAGTCGAAGGAGCTGACGGCCGGTGGGCTGTACCTCTCCTCGTCGGAGCCGATCGCGACCTTCGCCGCGGCGATCGGGCAACCGATGCGGGTGATCGTCGAGTGGCCCTCCGGGCGGGTCACGGAGACCGCGGTCTCGGCGGGAATGCACGCCGAGATCCACGAGGCGCGCGCGACGGCAACGGAGGATGCGGATGTCGATGCACCCCCGACGCCCGCGCTCTTCGCACCCGCGCCGCTCGGGCACACCCACCGTGAGAACGCCTACAACGACTTCGAACGGCAGCCCCTCCTTCCGCACCGCCTCTCGCAGATGGGGCCGGGGCTGACCTGGGACGATGTGGACGGGGATGGAGATCCGGATCTGATCGTCCCGTCCGGGGCCGGTGGGCGGCTCCAGGTCATGCGGAACGACGGCGGGCGCTTCCGCGCGGTGAACGGCCCCGAGGCGGGGGCGCTCGACCAGACGATGACCCTCCCCCTCCCGGCGGGAGCCGGCGGGGCCACCCGCCTCCTCGGCGGACGCTCGATCTTCGAGGTGCCCTCACCCGAGGCGGCACGCTCGACCGCGATCGGCTTCTGGGTGGACGCGGGTGCGGGGGCGGCGCGCGGGGGCGGCGATGCTCTTCCCCCGGGAACGAGCGATCCCGGGCCGATGGCGGCGGCCGATCTGGACGGGGACGGGACACTCGAACTCTTCGTCGGGACCCGCTCCGTCCCGACCGCGTACCCGCAGCCGGTGCCGTCCCGGATCTTCGAACTCGTCGACGGTGAGCTGGTCCTGGACGAGACGAAGTCGAACGACGTCTCGCGCACCGGTCTCGTCTCCGGCGCCGTCTTCTCCGATCTGGACGGGGACGGGGACGCCGACCTCGTCCTCGCGGAAGACTGGGGGCTCGTCCGCATCTTCCTGAACGTCGGGGGACGCCTCTCGGACGTCACCTCGGAGTGGAGGCTCGGGGAGCTGCGGGGCCGGTGGAACGGGGTGAATGCCGGCGACTTCGACGGCGACGGCCGCATGGATCTCGTCGTGACGTCGTGGGGGCGAAACACCCCCTACGATCCCACGCCCGAGTCGCCGCTCAAGCTCTACTGGGGCGACTTCGACGGGGAGGGTGCCCTCGACCTCATCGAGGCGACGGTCGACCCCGTGACCGGGGAGGATGTCCCCGCATACGGGCTCGCCCGGCTGACCTCGGCGCTCCCGTACGTCCGCCGCAACCAGACGCGGACCTTCCGGGAGTTCTCCGAGGCGACGCTCCGACAGGTCATCGGAGAGAGGGCGTTCCAGGGCGCCCGCGTGGAGACGGTCACCACGCTCGATCACCAGCTGCTCCTGAACCGGGACGGGCGCTTCGAGGCGGTATCGCTCCCGGCGAGGGCCCAGTGGGCACCGGCCTTCCACGTCGGCGTCGCCGACTTCGACGGCGACGGCGCGGAGGATCTCCTCCTGGCTCAGAACTTCTTCGCCAACGAGGTGAACCGGCAGCGCTACGGCGCGGGGCGCGGGCTCGTCCTCCTCGGAGACGGTCGGGGCGGCTTCCGAGCCCTCTCTCCCGCGGTCTCCGGGATCCGGGTCTACGGGGACCAGCGGGGCGCCGCGGTGGCGGATGTCGACGGCGACGGCCGGGTCGACGTCGCGATCTCGCAGAACGGTGCGGAGACGCTCCTGTATCGGAATGCGACGGGCCAGCCGGGACTGCGGGTCCGGATCGAGGGCGCCTCGGGGAATCCCCGCGGGGCGGGTGCGCAGCTGCGCCTCCGCTACGCCGACGATTCGCGCGGGCCGGTGCGCGAGGTCCACCTCGGGGCCGGCTTCGCTTCGGTCGACGACGCGGTGCAGGTGCTCGGCGGGCGCGAGGGCGCCGTCGCGCTCGAGATCCGCTGGCCCGACGGGTCGGAGGACGAGGTCGCGCTGGAGGAGGGGGACGCCGAGGTGACCGCGCGGTGGGGGGGCGAACGGTGAGGCGCGCAACGGTCGCCGCGCTCGGGCTCGGGCTCCTCCTCGGCGCCTGCACGGCGCCCGCCCCGCCCCCGGACTCCGCGCAGGTCGAGGAGTGGGTCGGGATTCTCTACCCGCTCCCGAAGGTGGAGCGCTTCTCCCCGCCGGTCTCGGCCCGCCTCTACGCCTACGCCGGGCTCGCGCTCTACGAGGGTCTTCGCCGCGCCGACCCGGATGCCGGGAGCCTCGGCGGTCGGGTGGGGGGCCTCGACCCGATCCCCGAGCCGCCCGAGGGTCGCCACGACTGGTCGGTCGTCGCCGCCGAGGCGGAGCGACAGGTCCTCTCCGGGATGATCGAGGCGTACGCGCTCCCGTCCACGATGGTGCAGGTCGACACGATCGCCGAGGGCCAGATCGAGCGGCGGCGGAGGGCCGGGGTGGACGAGAAGACGGTCGAGCGCTCGATCGCGTACGCCGGCCGGATCGCCGAGGTGGTCCTCGCGCGGGCCACGAGCGACGGCTTTTCCGAGACCCGCCGTCGCCCCTACGACCTCCCCGCGGGGCGCGGGATCTGGACCAACACCACGACGCTCGAGGAGTACGCCCCGATCTCCGCCTCCGAGGCGTCGCAGTTCGTCCGTCGCGACAACCCCTCGGCCGCGCTCGTACCCGGCGTCGCCAACGCGCGCCAGATGGTCCTCGATCGACCGAGCGCGAGCTCCGAGCCGGTCGGGAACATCAACCCGCTTCAGCCGCTCGAGCCGCACTGGGGCGAGATCACCCCCTTCGGCTTCACCGACTTCGGGTCGTGTGCGCCCCCCGAGCCCCACCCCTGGTCGCTCGACCGCGACTCCCCCTTCTGGGCGGAGGTCATGGCGGTCTACGAGACGAGCGTAGGGCTGACGGAGGAGGAGCGGGAGATCGCCTACTTCTGGGCGGACAACCCGGGTTCGACCGGGACTCCGCCGGGGCACTGGGTCGCGATCATGCGGCAGATGATCCCCCAGCTGGGCCTCCCCCCGGTCGAGGCCGCGCGGATGTTCGCCGTCACCTCGCTGGCGATGCACGACGCCTTCGTCTCGACCTGGGAGGTGAAGTACCGGACGATGGTCGAGCGTCCGATCACCTTCATCCGCGACCACATCGACCCGGAGTGGGACGCCGCCGTCGTGACGCCCCCCTTCCCGGAGTACACGAGCGGACACTCGGTCGTGAGCGGCGCCGCCGCCGAGGCGCTCACCGCCCTCCTGGGCGAGGTCGCCTTCGCCGACTCTACGCACGTCGCCTCCGGCCTGTCGCCCCGTCCCTTCTCGAGCTTCCTCGAGGCCGCGGAGGAGGCGGCGATCTCCCGGCTGTACGGGGGGATTCACTACCCGATGGCGATCGACGACGGGGTGCGGCAGGGACGCTGCCTGACGCGGGTCCTCCTCGATCGCCTGGGGAGTGCCGTCCCGGTCGGGCCGACCCCCGAGCTCCCCCCGCGTACCGAGCGCTCGGCGGCCGGGGGCTCCGACTCCGGTCGCGCGCCGGCCGACCGCTGAACCTCGTCCCCCTGGAGTTTCTCGCATGATCCGACCGCCTCGCACGGTCGTCGGCCTCTGGCTCGCCTGTCTGTTCCTCCTCGGCGCCGGCGTCGTCTCGGCCTCCGCGGTGGATGGCGGGGGGTCGGATGCCGACGTGGCCACGGTCGCGACGTCCGCCGAGGGGGCGTCCCAGGATGCGGCGGCCCCCGCCCTCGGCGGCGTCGGCCAGGAGGTCGGCGGCTCCTTCCTCGACCGCGCCCGCTCCCTCCTCGGGATGGTCCTGCTCCTCGGGGTGGCGTGGGGGATGTCGGCCCACCGGCGTTCCATCTCGTGGCGGATCGTCGGCTACGGCCTCGCCCTTCAGCTCGTCTTCGCCGTCTTCATCCTCAAGACGCCGATCGGGGAGGAGTTCTTCGCGGCGATGAACGTCGCCGTGACCGCGCTGCTCGGATACACGGTCGAGGGGGCGCGCTTCATCTTCGGCGACCTCGTCTTCAACGCGGTCCCCGTCGGCACCGGGACGCCCGGTGGGCAGATGGACTCGCCGACCCCCGGGATGGTCGCGCAGACCGGGGCGTACTTCGCCTTCAACGTCCTCCCGACGATCATCTTCTTCTCGTCGCTGATGACGGTGATGTACCACCTCGGCGTCATGCAGCGGATCGTGCAGGGCGTCGCCTGGATCATGCAGCGGACAATGCGCACCTCCGGCGCCGAGACGCTCTCGGCGGCTGGGAACATCTTCGTCGGCCAGACGGAGGCGCCGCTCCTCATCAAGCCCTTCGTCGGGAAGATGACGCAGTCGGAGCTGATGGCGGTCATGACCGGGGGCTTCGCGACCGTCGCCGGCGGGGTGCTCGCGGCGTACGTCGGGATGCTGCAGCCGTACTTCCCGGACATCGCCGGGCACCTGATCGCCGCCTCCGTGATGTCGGCCCCCGCCGCCCTCGTGGTCGCAAAGATGGTCCTCCCCGAGATGGAGACCTCGGAGACCGCGAAGGGGGCGAAGGTCGAGCTCGAGCGGCCCGATGCGAACGCGATCGACGCCGCCGCCCGCGGGGCGGGGGAGGGGCTCGGGCTCGCCCTCAACGTCGGCGCCATGCTCCT
>JANQLR010000318.1 GCA_028280525.1 Longimicrobiales bacterium | reverse complement strand
TCGGCCCACCAGGAGAGGACGAGCCCGTCTCCGGAAGTGGACAGCTGAGGGGAGAGCGTGCCGTCGGGGAGGAAGGAGCTGGTGCCCGACACGCCCCACTCCGAGGGTGGGACCTGCAGTCGCTCCTCGACCTCGCCGCACCCGGGGATGACCAGGACCGACGCGACGGAAAGGGCGCCAAGGACGCACCGTAGGAGGAAGGCGGAGGGGCGAGGGCGCATCGGTCGTCGATCCCGAATCGTTGAGACGGCAGGCTTCTTGCCCGCCGGGGGCGGTCAAGGGTGGGGTTCGTCAGATGTTCATGCGACTCCGAACGCCGCACAAGCGCGGTGGAACAACTGCCCCGGGATTCGGGGTTCCCACCCATAGACGGCCAGACGCTTCACGAACGCCTTCGGCGTCGCGTCTTCCGAACACGACGACACGGCTCGGCGCACTCCCCCACGCGTCGATCACCTCTGCTCGACGCGGAGCCAAGATGATGACGGAGCGAATGATGAGGATCCCGACCCCCTCCGGCGGGACCGTGCGGACCGGTCTCTTCCTGGGCCTGCTGCTCGCCCTCGCGGCTCCGCAGGCGGCCGAGGCGCAGTACTTCGGCCGAAACAAGGTCCAGTACGACGACTTCGACTTCGAAGTGCTCGAGACGGATCACTTCGACCTGCACTACTACCCCGTCGCGGCCGAGGCCATCGAGGACTTCGCCCGGAAGAGCGAGCGGTGGTACGAGCGACTGGCGCGGCTCTTCCAGCACGAGTTCGAAGCCAAGAAGCCGCTCATCATCTACGCCGACCACCCGGACTTCCAGCAGACCAACACGCTGCAGGGGGCGATCGGCGAGGGGACCGGCGGAGTCACCGAGTCGCTGAAGAACCGCGTGATCATGCCGATCTCCGGCTCCTACTGGGACACCGATCACGTCCTCGGTCACGAGCTCGTCCACGCCTTCCAGTACAACATCGCGCAGTCGCGACGTGGCGGCGGGCTTCAGGGGCTGGCCACCCTCCCGCTCTGGCTGATCGAGGGGATGGCCGAGTACCTCTCCGTCGGTCGCGACGACCCGCACACCGCGATGTGGATGCGCGACGCGATCCGTCGGGACGACTTCCCGACGATCCTTCAGCTGACCCGGGACCCGCGGTACTTCCCGTACCGCTACGGACAGGCGCTCTGGGCCTACGTGGGCGGGACGTACGGCGACGACGCCATCATCGACGTCTTCCGGCGCTCCCTTCGCATCGGCTTCCCCGGGGCGATTCAGCAGGTACTGGGCGTGCCGATCGACACCCTGTCGGCGCAGTGGCGGCAGTCGGTCGCCGACAACTACCTCCCGCTGATGGAGGGCCGCACGGCGCCCGAGGATGTCGGGACGCTCCTGGTGAACGACGAGAACGGCGGGAGCCAGAACTTCTCCCCCGCGATCTCGCCGGACGGGCGCTCCGTCGCCTTCCTCTCGGAGAAGGACCTCTTCTCGATCGACCTCTTCATCGCGGACGCGGAGACCGGCGACATCCAGCGCAAGCTCATCTCGTCGACGACCGACCCGCACGGCGACGCCCTCCGCTACATCGACTCCTCCGGGTCGTGGTCGCCGGACGGGAGCCGCTTCGTCTTCGTGGTCTTCGCGGACGGCGACAACCAGGTCGTCATCATCGATTCGCGGAACGGGAAGCGGATCGAGCGGATCGCCTTCGACGAGCTGGGCGCGGTCGCGAACCCCGCCTGGTCCCCGGACGGGCGCAGCCTGGTCTTCACCGGACTCAAGGGCGGGATCTCCGACCTGTACCTCTACGAGTTCGAGACGGAGGAGCTGACCCAGCTCACGAACGACAAGTACGCCGACTTCCACCCGACCTGGTCGCCGGACGGGCGGACGATCGCCTTCGCCTCCGACCGGGGCGAGCTGACGGACTTCGAGGAGCTCACCTTCTCGAAGTTCCAGATCGCGACGCTCGACCTGGAGACGCGCGGTGTCCGCACCCTGAACCTCACCGGGGAGGGCGCCCGGCACTCGAACCCCCAGTACGGACCGGACGGACGGCTCTACTTCCTCTCCGACGCGGACGGCTTCGCCGACATCTACGCCCTCGACTCCGACGCGGGCACCCTCGAGCGGCTGACGCGCGTCGCGACAGGGGTGAGCGGGATCACCTACATGTCCCCGGCCTTCTCGATCGCGGCGCAGACCGGTGCGATCGCGCTCTCGATCTTCCAGGAGGGCGGATACACGCTGCACCGGATCGAGCCGGGGGCACGCGGCGAGGTCGTGGCGCGCATCGCGACCGGACCGGTCGACCCGCAGGCGGGCCCCGAAGGGCTGATCGACCCGAACGCCCGGGCGCTGCCCCCCTTCGCGGCGGACCGGTACTCGCGGATCTCCGAGTACCTCGCGGACGCGCAGACCGGGCTGAGCATGTCCGGCACCTTCAGCACCACCCAGGCCGAGGAGTACGATCCCTCGCTCCAACTCGACTTCGTCGGGCAGCCGACGCTGGGCGTGGGCGCCGATCAGTTCGGTGGGTACATCGGCGGAGGTGCCTCCGCCTTCTTCTCCGACATGCTCGGAAACCAGATCCTCGGGGTCGCGCTGCAGGCACAGGGGACCGTCCAGGACATCGGCGGTCAGGTCTTCTACGGAGATCAGGGGAGTCGCTGGAACTGGGCCGTCGACCTCAGTCGCGTCCCCTTCATCTTCCAGCAGCAGGGATTCACGAGGGTCCCGATCCTGGATGATCAGGGGAACCAGATCGGGGAGCAGGGCGTCCTCATCACCCGTCGGATCCGGCAGTTCCTGACGCGTGCGATCGGCCAGGTCTCCTACCCCTTCTCGCAGACCCAACGGCTCGAGTTCCGGGGAGGATTTCAACGGATCGGCTTCTCCGTGGAGGAGGACCAGATCCTCCTGGACCAGTTCAACCGCGTCATCGCCGTCGATCGGGTCCAACGAGATGACCTCGCACAGCCGGCCCAGAACTTCGGCGTGGCGAGCGTCGCACTCGTCGGGGACAACTCCTTCTTCGGCTTCACCTCGCCGATCCGCGGGGGTCGCTACCGCTTCCAGGCCGAGGCGACGACCGGGACGCAGGACTTCCTGACGCTGACGGCGGACTGGCGCCGGTATTGGGCCCCGCACCGCTACCTGACGATTGCGGCGCGCGGGATGCACCTGGGCAGGTACGGCACCTTCGATCGGAACCTGATCCAGGATCAGTTCGTCGGCTTCGAGTTCTTCATGCGCGGGTACGCCTTCGAATCCTTCACGGATGCGGAGTGTGCCCTCTCCGTCGCGGAGGGCCCGACCGACGTCCTCGACACCGGGGGGGCGCCGAGCGACTGCCCCGTCTTGGACCGACTCTTCGGTCAGCGCGTCGGGGTGATCAACCTGGAGGCCCGCGTGCCCTTCCTGGGGGTGCCGCAGTTCGGGGTGATCAACTTCCCGTTCGCCCCGACCGAGCTGGTGGCCTTCGTGGACGCGGGGCTGGCGTGGGACGCCGACCAGTCGCCGACCTTCGAGTGGTCGCGGGGAACGACGCAGCGGGTTCCGGTCGTGTCCACCGGGCTCTCCGCCCGGACGAATCTGCTCGGGATCTTCATCCTGGAGTCGTACTTCGCCTACCCGTTTCAGCGGCCGGGGCGGGGGTGGCACTGGGGCTTCTCCCTCCTCCCCGGCTGGTAGTCGGCGGCGGGGCATCTCGCGAGGGGGCGTTGGGCGACCGCTTGGCGTAGCGCGTGCTACGCCTGCGGGATCGCCCGCCTACCCTCGCGAGCGCCCCACCGCCGACTCCCGGGGGGGAGTCCACGGGTGGGCTCGGCTCCTGCGGAGCGAGCCCGGTCGGGGCGGCGTGGGGCTCGGCTCCTGGCGGAGCGAGCCCCTCGAGGACGGCGCAGGGCTCGGCTCCTGGCGGAGCGAGCCCGGTCGGGGCTAGAAGATCTCGACCGTGAGGTAGCGCTTGGGGTTCGCCTTGAGGTCGACGACGAGGGAGTCGAAGCTGGCGGCGGCGCTGGCGAGGTTGAGGTAGAGGGCGTCGTCGCGGGAGAGCATGCCGAGCGTTCCTTCGCCGCGGGCCATGCGGCCGAGGACGGTGTCGAGCGATGAGAGGACGGCGTCGAGTCGGCCACTCGTCTCGGTGAGCTCGGCCATGAGCGAGTCGGCGCGCGCGGCGGCCGACGCCACGTCCGGGGCGGCATCGCCCAGCTCCTCGAAGCCGGCCGCGGTGCGGGAGAGCGAGGCGGTCAGCGCCTCGATCTCGTCCTTCTGAGCGGCGACGACCTGCCGCAGATCGATCGCGAGGCCCTCGACCTCGCGCGTGGCTCCCTGCACGCTCCCGATCGTCTCGTCGCTGAGCGCCTCTCCCAATCGGGCGAGGACGACCTCCGCCTGCGAGGCGAGGTCCCCGGCGCTCTGCAGAAGCCCGCCGCCCGAGTCCTCCCCGGGAATGGTGTCCCACGGCTGCAGGTAGACCTGCGAGAGCGTGGGAAGGATCTCGACAGTCCGTCCGCCAAAGACGCCCGACTCGGTCAGGGTCACGGTCGAACCCTCCGGCACCTGCCACGGCTCCTTCAGCTCCAGCCGGATGTCGACCCGACCATCGGTCGTCATCTGGAACCGGGAGACCCTGCCGATGTTCACGCCGCGCATCTGCACCGGGTCTCCGGCGCGCACCCCCCCGGCGTCGGTCAGCGTGGTGACCAGGAAGTACCGATTCCGGAACATGGCCGGATCGGTCAGGAGGAAGAGCACCGCGATGAAGGAGATCAGTCCGAGGAGGACGAAGATCCCGATCGCGAAGTAGCGCGCCCCCCCCTGCCGGGCGACCGCGGCGCGAAGATCGGCCTCGGTCGGGCCGTTCGTCGATTGACTCATTGGGTTTCTGCCATATCGAGCGCCCGCTCCGCCGCGGCCCGGTCCACGAAGGCCTGCACCACGGGGTCGTCGCTCTGCCTGAATTCGTTCGGAGTACCGCAGAACCGCAGTCGCCCGCCGTCGAGCATCGCGACCCGGTCACACATGTCGAGCCCGCCCTCGATGTCGTGCGTCACGACGAGGGAGGTGACCTCCAGCTCCTCGGAGAGGCGGGTAATGAGACGCTCGACCGCGGCGGTGTTCACCGGATCGAGGCCGGTCGTCGGCTCGTCCCAGAGGAGGATCTTCGGCCGCCCGACGATCGCGCGCGCGATCCCGACCCGCTTCCGCATCCCGCCCGAGAGCTCGGAGGGAATCTTCGGCAGGACGACCCTGGGCTCGAGGTTGACGAGTTCGAGCGCCTCCCAGATACGCCGCGCGATGTCCATGCGCGGCGTCGTCCGCAGCTCCTCCTCCGGGATCCCCATCTCGACGTTCTCGAAGACGTTGAGTGAGTCGAAGAGGGCCGCATTCTGGAAGACGTAGCCAACCTTCCGACGCGCACGGAAGAGGGTCCGCTCGTCGGCGTAGACGGACTCGCCCTCGATTCGGACGTCTCCCCAGTCGGGCTGGATCAGCGCGATCGTGGTCTTGAGGAGGACGCTCTTCCCCGTACCCGAGGGACCGAAGAGGGCGAACATTTCCCCCTGCTCGACGTCCAGATCCACGCCGGACAGCACGGGGTGATCGAAGGACTTGTGGATCTGCCGGTACTCGATCATCCCGGCCTCAGTTGAGGAGGAGGGGCGGGAACATGGCGTCGAGGATGAGCACCGTGAGCGTCATGAACATGACGGCATCGGTGGTCGTTCGGCCGACGCCCTCGGCGCCCCCCTTGGTGCGGAAGCCCATGTGGACCGAGATCAGCGGTATCGCGAGCCCGAAGACGACCGCCTTCGCGAAGGAGTAGAAGAGGTCGTACGAGTGCCAGAAGAGGCGCGCGCCGTAGAAGAAGCTCGAGAAGCCCAGCCCCGAGTCGATGTTGGCCGCGATCATCCCGGCGAGGATGCCGACGATGTCCGCGAAGCCGACGAGCGCCGGCATGGCGATGACCCCGGCCAGCACACGGGGAGCGGCGATCAGTGCGATCGGGTCGCGCGAGAGCGAGTGGTAGGCGTCGATCTGCTCGGAGACCTTCATGGTGCCGAGCTCTGCAGTGATCCGGGCCCCGACCCGCCCGACCAGGACGATCGCGGTGAGCACCGGCCCCATCTCGAGGACGACGGTCTGCACCACGAGCGAGCCCAGGACGTACTGGGGGATCGCACCGGTCATCTGGTAGCCGCCCTGCTGGCTCGTGACGATCCCGGCCAGCGCGCCCGTCACGAAGACGATGGGGAGGCTCTCGACCCCCATGACGTAGATCTGGCGGATGAAGGCGCGCATCGGCACCTGGAGCCGCACGGTGGCTCGCAGGACCGAGAGGAAGAGGACCCCGATCGCCCCCGCGTGGTCGAAAACCAGCTCCGACCCGCGCCCGAATCGGCGGAACCACCGGAAGACCGGCGTCGGGATCGGGCCGGCGGAGGAATCGACGTTCACGAGGTCAGGGCGTTCCGGGGAGGAAGATCCGGGGGGCGGTGCAACCGGTAACGCTCTCCCAAGCTCCCCGGAAAATCAAGGCGTTCCGGCGTCGGAGCGCGGCGAGTCGGATGCGCGGGTCTGACGGCCCGGTCAGGGCGCGGTCGGCTCCTCGGCGATCGTCACGGACCCGGGCTGGAAACGCGGGGTGACCGGCTCCTCCGGTTGGAAGTCGATCAGGAAGGTCGACCCCTGCCCCTCGATACTCGTCGCTCGGAGTTCGAAGCCCATCATCTCGCAGAGGGAACGCGAGATCGCGAGGCCGAGCCCGGTCCCGCCGTACTTCCGAGAGGTCGAGGCGTCGACCTGCTGGAAGGGGGAGAAGATCTCCGCGATCCGGTGCTGCGGGATCCCGATCCCGGAGTCCTCCACCTCGAGGCGCAACGGCGCCTCCTCGCCCTCCCGTGCGACGACCCGGATCGTCACCGCGCCCTCGTCGGTGAACTTCATCGCGTTCCCGACCAGGTTGAAGAGGATCTGCTTGAGACGGTGCCCGTCCCCTCGAATCGGCTCGATCCGGGGGGGCAGATCCATGACCAGGGAGACCCCCTTGCGGCGGGCCTGCAGTTCGAAGGAGCGGTGGAGGTCCTCGGTCAGCGCCACCAGGTCGACCGTCTCGATGACGACGTCCATCCTCCCGGCCTCGATCTTCGACAGGTCGAGCACGTCGTTGATCAGCGCCAGGAGGTGCTTGCCGTTGCTGACGATGCGGTCGAGATACTCGAGATCGCGGTCGGCGAAGGAGCCGTCCTTGTTCTTGCGGAGGATGTTCGAGAAGCCGATGACCGCGTTGAGCGGCGTCCGCAGCTCGTGGCTCATGTTGGCGAGGAAGGTGCTCTTCGCCCGGTTCGATTCCTCCGCCGCTGCGGCCGCGTCGCGCAGGATCTTCTCCGCCTGCTGCTGACGGGTGACGTCGCGGACGACGGTGACGGTGACGCCCTCCCCCTTCACCGTGGCCTCGGTGTTCCCGACCTCGGCCGGGAAGGTCGTTCCATCGGTGCGGATACCCTCGCACTCGGCGGGGAGGGCACCGTCCTCCCCGATCGCCTCGTGAGACTCCGAGCAGCGAAAGAGGTCGACGACGGCGACGCCGGCGAGCTGCTCCTGCTTGAGCCCGAAGAGTTCGGCGGCCTGCCGGTTCGCGTCGCGCACGTGGCCGTTCGAATGGATGAGGACCCCCTCGAAGGAGGCGTCCGCCAGCCGTCGGAAGCGGAGCTCGCTCTCCTTCAGGCTGTCGACGGCGTCCTCGAGATCGCTGCGGGCCTCCGCCTCACCCTGACGGGCCCGCTCGGTCCGTTCGAGGGCGTGCTCCAGCTCGTCCTGCCGGAGCTGGTCCTGCAGGTGAAAGGCCTCGATCCGACGAAAGGTGGTCAGCCGCAGCGCCATGATCGAGTAGCCGCCGACGACCGCACCGATCAGCGCGTAGCCGTAGAGCCGCCACGTCTCCGTCGCGTCGTTCGGGGGCGTCATCCCGTCGAGATACTGGGACGGCCCCGCCCCCATCGGCAGGTGGTAGGCGTTCAGGTACACGACAGCCCATCCGGCTACCGCGACCGCGGCGATGATGAAGAAGGAGCGCCGACTGAGGAGGACGACTCCGGCGCCGAGGACCAGGACGATGAGGTTCGCGGTGTGCGCCGCGGTCTGCGTCAGCCAGATCTGCACGAGCCCGTTGGCCCCGGCGAGCAGCCCCAGGGCGGCGCCCACGGCATGCGCGTGCTCGATCCGGATCTTCTCCCCGATCACCATCCGGCGGACCTGGAAGGAGACGATCGCCGTGATGCCGGCGAGCGGCATCAGGATGCGCTGTGCGTCCGGGTTCTCCAGAACGGCGTGGGCGCCGATCAGAATCGCGTAGATGGCGGCGAGGGCGGTGGCCACCATGACGAGCGACGACAGCGCGATCTCCTCGATCGCGGAGTCGATTCGGGCTCGGGACGACGCGTCGGCGTCGAAGACCTCGAGCGGGTCGGGGCCGAGGGCGCCGGACCTCGAAGCCGAGGCGTCGGCGCTCTCCGCCTCCACGGAATCCTGCGGGGCGAGCTGCGTCATGTGGCGAAAACGATACCCGCTTGACGAACGACGCGCTACGCGTGGGGGGGACGGCACGGGGCGCGGCCCCGCGGGTAGCGTCCCCCTCCGATCGACTCCCGCATCCCGAGGCCGTCGTCATGCGAACGATTCCCGCCCTGCCCCTCCTCCTTCTCCTCGCGGCCTGCTCCGGAGGTGGGCAGGCAGGAGGAGCCGCGTCGGGTGGGCCCGACCGGGATGGCGCCGCCCCGGTCGCGTCGAGCGGTGTGGAAGGCCGCATCGCGCTTCGACCGACGGCCAACGACGAGCTCCCGCCCTCGATCCGCGGCGAGGGGGGCGAACTGGAGGGGGCACCGGTCTCCTACCTGGCCGACGACCCCGAGACGCGCGGCTACCTCGCCCTTCCCGAGGGGGCGGGCCCCTTCCCTGCTCTGATCCTGATCCACGAGTGGAACGGGCTGACCGACCGGGTCCGGCAGGTGGCGGACGACTTCGCGGCGGAGGGGTACGTCACCCTCGCCGCGGACCTCTTCCAGGGTCGAACGGGCTCGAACGCCGAGGAGAACCGGGCGCTGATGGCGGAGGCCCAACCCAGGGTCGTCCCCAACCTGAACGGGGCGGTGGCCTGGCTGAAGGCGCGCTCGGACGTGACGGGGCGTATCGGGGCGATGGGGTGGTGCTACGGGGGTGGGGTCGCGCTCTCCTTCGGCCTCGACGGGGCGAACCACGACGCGACCGCGATCTTCTACGGTCGCCTCGTCGAAGACCCGGAGGTGCTCAGCGGGATGGACCACGAGGTCTACGGGACCTTCGCGCGCCTCGACCGGGGCCCGGCGCCAGAGTCGGTGGAGCGCTTCGAGGCGGCGCTCCGCTCGGCGGGAATCGACCACGACCTCCACATCTACGACGACGTGGGGCACGGGTTCTGGCTTCGGGTCGATCAGGACCCGGAGGTGCGCTCCGCACCGGCGCTCGACGCGTGGCAGCGGCTGAAGGCGTACCTGGGGCGGACGCTCGACGGGGGCTGACCGGCCGCCACCGCCCCCACCCGCCCGGGGTGGGAGATTCGCGGGGTGCGCGGGGCGGATCCATGGCCGGACCCGCCCCGCCCCGCCCCCGCATCCCTACCGCCAGACCTCCCGCACCAGGTGCGAGTCGAGCGTCGTCGGCACCATCAGCTTGTAGATCGGCACCAGGGGGCGCTCCGTCCGCTCCCGCTGGTTGAAGGGCCCCGAGCCGATCATCGTCCCGCCGGAGCGGGGCACGAAGCCATCCATCGTGTTCCAGTAGACGACGTTGTCGTCGGTCTCGACCTCGAGCATGTGCGTGACGAGCCGACCCAGCGTCTGCGCGGTCGGCACGACGAAGGTCCCGGCCGGGAAGGTCTGCTCGACCTCCACCACCCCCGCCACCTCGATGCGGGTCGCGGCGGCGTGGTTGTACTGCGGTTCGTGCGTGACGTCGCCGATCTCGTAGGCCCGGACGTTCAGCACGGTCTCGGTCCGGAGCTCCTCCACCGTGATCCCGTGGCGACGGAGGAGGACGACGGCGTCCACCGCGTCGCGCGGGAGCAGGTACGCCCACGGACGATCGCGAAGCTTGGTAGCGACCGGCTTCTTGAGGAGCTGCGCCCCGTTCACCTCGACGAGTTCGAAGTCGTCGTTCATGATCTCGTACGAGACGGTGTAGTCCTCGGGCTCGTACGTCATCTCGACGGCGATCTGGCCGCTCGGAGCGCTCCCGAGCGCGAGCGTCTCGGCGCGGGCCGCCTCGACGGTCCCCATCAGCGTCTCGGCGTTCTCGGCGGCGTACTCGAGGACGGCGAGGTACCCGAGGTAGCCGGCGCGAGCGCCGACGTTCAGCTCTTGGCGCGGCGCCTCGAAGAGGATCGCGATGGAGTTCACGAAGCCGCCGTAGTTCCGGCCGATCCGCGCCTGCGAGCCCCCGACGCGCCACACCTCCTCATTCCCCCCGGTGTAGTACCACGACTTGAGCCCCTCCTCCTCGAGCTTCGCGTCGATCGCCGGGAAGATCTCCTGGTCGCAGAGGAGAGTGAGCTCCCGCGCCGGGTCGAAGTGGCTCGGGCACTGATAGTTGAGGTTGTAGGGGAAGGAGCCGCCGTTGTGACCGTCCACGTACAGGTGAGGACGCCACTCGGAGATGATGTTCTCGACGTAGTAGCGGATCGACGGGTGCTCGAGCTTCACGTAGTCGCGGTTCAGGTCGATCCCCCAGGCGTTTCCGCGACTGCCCCGGTCCGTGGCCTCGAACCCGTCCGGGTTGATCTGCGGCACGACGACCACGACGAGGTCGTCCAGGAGGGCGTTCGGCCCGGTGCCCGGCGTCGCGAGCTCCCGCATCAGCGGCAGCAGCCCCTCCCGGAAGGTCCGCTCGCCCCCGTGCACGTTCGCCGCCAGAACGACGACCGGCTTCCCCGACGCCATCGCCTCCCACGGCTCCGCGATCAGCGGGCGCGAGAAGACGGCATACGGCAGCGCGCGTCCCTGGCGGGTCTCGCCGTAGCTCCCCAGGCGCATCTCGTTCGTGTTCGCCCCCAGGGCGTTGAGGTACTCCCACATCTCGTCGTGCCGGGTGAAGTCGGAGAAGCCGTTCAGCTCGGCGGCGGTCTGCGGCATCCCCTCGGCGACCGGTTCCCAGTCGATCTCCTGTGCGGAGGCGGGGGCAACGATCGTGGCGGCGGCGGTCAGAGCGAGGGCGGCGCCGGAGCGGAGGGCGCGCGTCGGTGCGGTGCGGTACGAGAACATCGGCGTGGGGCTGAAGGTGATTCGGGGTCGATGGAAGGCCCGTCCCCGGGACGGGTCCGGATCCCGTCTGCGCGGGCAGGCCCGGAGCGCGGCCTCAGTCGGCGAGCGCGGAGGACACGGCCTCGAGCAGGTTCGGAACGGTGTACGGTTTTCTCAGGACGGGGAAGCCCGCGGCGACGAGTTCCCGCAGCTCCGGGTCGGCGCTGGAGAAACCGGTGGTGAAGAGGACCCGGACCTCGGGGCGGTGGGCCAGGATGTGGTTCGCTGCCTCGCGACCGCTCAGCCCCGGGAGGATGAGATCGGCGACGAGGAGGTCGATGTCGTCGTGCTCGGCGACGAGGGCGCGGGCGGTCTGCGCGTCGGCGGCGTGCAGCACGCGATACCCCTCCCGCTCCAGGACGCGCGTCATCGCGCGGGCAAGCCCCAGCTCGTCCTCCAGAAGGAGAACGGTCCGGTTCACGACGCGGGCTCCATCTTCCAGAAGGTGATCCCGCCGGCCTGCTGACCGACCTCGACGTCGGCGATCCGCTCGAAGGAGCGGAGGTCGTAGATATCGACCTTCCCGGGCTCGGCGCCCACCCCCTCGACCGAGACGAAGGCGTAGCGCGAGTCGGGGCTGACCACGACCCCGTGCGTGACCGTCGTGCTGCTCGGCGTGGTGGCGAGGGAGCGACCGGTCTCCAGATCGATGAATTCGACGGCCGCGCTCGGCTTCAGCGTGGCGACGAGGATCCGCCCGTCGGGGGTGACGTCCAGGTTGTAGGGGCCGGCACCCGTCTCGAAGGTGCGGCGCAGCTCGAGCGTCTCGGCGTCGAGCTCGACCACCCGGCTCCCCCTGTTGCAGGCCACCCAGAT
>JANQLR010000291.1 GCA_028280525.1 Longimicrobiales bacterium | reverse complement strand
TTACTTCCTGTGCCGGCTTATGCGACGGGCAAAACTCATGACGAGGGCACTCAGGAGCGCGCCCGGGATGAATCCGATCCGCGTGAGGGCGAAGCCCGGGAGCGGCGCGGCGACGAGGGGGAGTGCCGCCGTCACCGACGCCGCGAGGAGGATGGCCGACAGCGGCACCCGCCCCTCATCGGCCCATCGACCACCCAGGTGACTCCCCCAGGCGAGGGCGGCGAGGACGACGCCGATCACCGCGGTCCACGGCACCGCGGAGAGCCCGAAGACCGGGGCCATGATCCGCGCCCCGGCGAGCTCCAGCACCATCACGGCGAAGCCGGAGCCGAAGGCGAGCGCCCGCAGGGCGGCGCGAGGGGGTCGCCGGGAGACGACTGCGGCGGAGACTTCGGAGGGCGGGGCGGTCACCCGCGGAGCATACCGCGGGCCCTCCCGCCGGGCTACGCTCCCTGGGGAGCCGCGGCCGCCGACTCGATCAGATCGACGATCTCGGAGAGGGTGGTGCGCCCCTTGTCGCGGGCGTACCAGCGGCGAACCTCGCGGTACCGATCGTCCTTCTCCATCGCGAGCCCCTCCTCGAGCACCCAGCGCTGCAACTCGGCAGGACGGGGGCCCCACCACCCGACCTCCTCGAAGTTCTCGTCGTAGACGATCACGATCGGGATGGATCGGGAGGTGCCGTTCGTCAGGTGGGCGTCCATCAGCTCCGGGTTGTCGTCACGGCCCAGGACGCGGAACTCGACGCCCTCGACCGCCTCGGCCCACTTCGCGACGACCGGGAGGAGGTTCACGGCGTCCCCGCACCAGTCCTCGCTGAGGGCGATCAGGTGCCAGCGACCCGGAATCGCCTCGGCGCGGGAAACCGCCCCTTCGGGAAGGCGGACGCGGTCGTACACGCCGGCCCAGAGCTCCGCGTTCTTCTCGACGATACCGAGATACTCGGGGAAGGTCGGGGCGGCTTCGAAACGGGTGCGGATATCGTTCGACATCGGGGTCTCCGGAGGTGTGTCGGTCAGCGAAAGATAAAGCCGCGGAGCGGTTTGCGGGTTCCCCGGGGATGGCCGTTCGCCGGCACACCGTTCGCTCCAGGGCGAGGACCACGCCCCCCCTCGGCGCAACGGCCGCCCGCCGCCCGCCCCGTTTTACGCGGGGGTCGACCCCTTAGCCGATCCCGTCCAGGAGGAGCTCCCGGGTCGCGGCAGGCGGTGCGGCAGGCGCGATCCTCAGCCGATCCCATCCAGGAGAAGCTCCGGGGTGGCGGCGATCTCGAAGACGCCGGCCCACGGGTCGAAGTAGGGGAAGAGGAAGGGACCGAGGATCGCGCGGCCGGGCTCCCCCAGCGTGACGAACCATCGGAAGACCTTCACCCCCCCGACCACCCCGTCCCGGACCTCCACGACCGCCTGCTCCCCGGCGGGCCGCAGCAGCACCCCGCGCAGGTTCACTGGACGCGGCGAGGGGAGCCCCTCGACGTTCCCCGCGCCTCGAACCACGAGGGTGAGGAGCGCCGCCTCACCGGGGGCGAGGATCTCCCGGTCCAGAGAGACGTCGACGCGGTAGCGGCCGACGGCCCCGTCCCACCCGTCCGGAGCATTCCCCGTCGGGATCGGGAGGACCTCGACGGCGATCGGGGCGGTGCGCAGCGTGTCGAGCGGACCGAGCCGGCCGCCCGCGCCCATCGAGTAGAGGAGTTCGGCCGGGGGGATCTCGATCGTGCCGGAGCGGAGGGGGAAGAAGGCCTGCACGAAGGGGCGCACGTCCTCGAGGTCGCCCTCGGTCCCCCCCAGATAGCCGAGCCCGAGTCGCGGCACGTCGACGCGCCAGACATCCCTCGGCGACGGCGGCCGGAACTCCGGATCGGCGGCGAGGCGGAAGCCGGCCTCCGGCGTGAAGGCAGCGGTGGCGAGGTAGGTCAGCTGCTGCCCGACGTAGACCGGGCGCGGTCCGACGCCGGCGCGGAAGCGGATCGTGCCGGTCGCGTCGCGCACCTCGCTCTCCCACCCTCCGATCCGCGGGATCATCTCCTCCCAGTTCGGGTCGGCGGTCGCGATCTCCGCCCAGCCGCCGACCACCCCCGCGTCGAAGCCGTCCCCCGCCCCGACCGACCCGGTCATGACGTTCCCGGGGAAGGGGAGGCCGCCGCCCCAGGCGCCGCCGACGGCGGCAGGGGGGATGAAGCCGGGTCCGACCCCGGGCACGCCGCCGAAGCCGAAGCGGTTGGCGAGGAAGCCGCCCTGCACCGGCCGGACTCCGCCCGGAATGGTGGCGACGATCCCGGGGCCGGGACGGCCACCCGGAAGGTCGGTGTCCTCGCCACCGAGAGCCGCGGGGCGACCGTCGGGCAGCACCGGCGCCTCGGGCAGCTGTTGGCTGCGTCGCACCCCTCGGTTCCACGCGATCCCCTCGGGCTGGACCCGGATCGTGGGAGCCGGCTGCAGGTAGGGCGCGTCGTCGACGAAGACGCGAAGCGGACCGAGCACGACGTCCCCGGACACCTCCGCCCGCCCGGTGAAGACGACCTCGCGGACCAGATCCTGGCGGCCCCCGGTGCCGACCGCGACGGATCGGCGCTCCTGCACGTCGACGACCTCGAAGGCGTCGCCGACGAGCTCCTCGATCTCGACGCTCCGCTCCGCCGGTCCGCGGAGCTGGACGGTCAGCTCGAAGGCCTCCCCGACCCGGAGGGCGCGCGGACGCACCCCCACGCGAACGTGGATCCCGTCGGGGAGGACCTCACCGGGCGCGACCTCCGGGGCCGCGGCCTCCCCCGACTGCTGCGCAGCGACCGGGGCGACATCGCCTGGGAGGGCGAGGGCGGCCCCGGCGAGGAGGAGTGTCATCCCCGCCCTCCGGCGAGGTGCGGGGGCGAGCGGGGAGAGCGGGATGCGACGGCGGCGCCTCACCATGGGGGACCTCGTCGAGGTGTGGGGGGAATGCGCGCCTCGAGCGCCCGGACGATCCCGGGCAGGCCTGCGCGGAGACTTCGGGCCTCGGCGCTCGCGAGGCTGCGCTGAAGCGAGGTCGATCCGCCGAGGCCGGCGGGCGCGGACGGGCTGCCCGCGCCTCCACTCGGCGGGGTGTCCGGATCGTTGTCGAGCGCCTGGGTCGCGAGCCAGAGATTCCAACGGACCCGTCCGTCGTCGTCCCCGTCGGCGCCGAGTCGGAGGGCGCTCCGGGCGGCATCGCGCGCGGCGTGGAGTCGGTCGCGCCGATCGGTCAGCCCGGAGGAGGGCGGTTCGATGGGCGTCGGCGTCGCTCCCCGAACCCCCGCCCGGTCCAGGAGGAGGGCGGAGCGGGCGTGCTCGAGCCGGCTGCGCATGCGGCGGTCGAGGGCGGGGGTGGCGAGGCCGCGCT
>JANQLR010000230.1 GCA_028280525.1 Longimicrobiales bacterium | reverse complement strand
TCGCGACCGGCGGCGTCGTACTCGGACGCCACATGGACCTCGGGGGGCGTCGGGGGCGCGTTCCTGTCCTCCTCCTCATAGCGGAAGCGCAGCGCTTCGAGACTCGATTCCGGGGGGGTCAGCGGGGCAGCGCTCACGAAGGACCGGCGGCGATACATCGCCCCGTCCCAGCGCTGCTCCAGCTCCGCGAACCTTCGACCGAAATGTCCGCCGACCTTCGAGAGGTCCTGGTAGTAGAAGAGCTCGAGGTAGAAGGAAGCGGGGATCCCGCCCGGGGTGTTTCGGGACGAGTTGCGGGACATGGCGGCCCGCGGGATCAGGTCGGTCACACCATCGACGAGCCCGAAGGTGCCCGAGAGATCATCCCGCCCGAACAGGAAGGCCGTGAACTCTTCGGAGTTCAACGACTCGTACACCCAGACTTCGTACTGGGGGCTGGAGTCGTAGCCGCGCAGCCGCCGGCGCGCGGAGGTATTCGGGACCCGCAGCCGGAGTTCCTGTTCGTTCGCGCCGAGGAAGCCCTTCGAGATCCGCTCGGGCTCTCCATATCGGAGGTAGATCTCGCCCCGGTCATCGGTGTCGATCGCAGAGCGGGTGTTGTACTGGAAGCGTGTCCTGGCGTCGCGGATGCGGAGCCAGTGCTCCGTGAGTCGCTCGTTCTCGCGCGTGGCCGGAATCGGGTCGAGTTCGATCCACCAGCGCTTGATCTCCAGAAGGAGTGCATCGCGCCCCTCTTCGGCAGCGGTGCCGAACCGCTCCGTCTCCGCATCGTCCCAGATGATCCGCAGGCGATCGACCTCTTCGTCCAGAACGTCGGCCCCGTCCCTGTAGACCGGTGGCGTGAGCCCCCAGAGGTATATCGTCGTCGCGGCGGTGTACCGTTCGGTCGCTTCGTGTCGCGTCGCTGTCTCGATGAAGGCGAACCCGAGTCGAGGGTCGTGTGCACCCTCACCGGAAAGCTCCTCGAACCCATCCTCCCAGATGTCGAGGGCGTCCTGCCACCTTCCGGCTTCGAGGTGCTCGAGGCCCCGGGCATAGGCGTCCGGCTCGGACACGCCCGGGAGGCCCTCGGACCGCTCGACCTCCTGCCCCCGGCCCGCGGCGGAGCTCCCGAGCAGCCCGAGGGTGAGCAGGAGCGCGAGGAACCTCGACCCGGACACGGTCAGAAGATCCGGAATGACGCGCTCACGTTGAGGCTCGCGTCGATCAGAGTTCCGCCCTCGGCGGTATTGATGCCGCCGGAGAAGGAGGAGATGTGCCCCTCTCCGCCCACATTCAACTGGAGTGGCCCGAACAGCGAGTGCAGCCCGCCACCAAAGAAGACGGTGGGGGCGATCCCGGGATCGACGGGGATGTCGACGGCCCTGGGGCAGACCTCGGTCGCCCAGATGCTCGGGTCCGAGGTCGGGCAGGTCGGGATGTTGCGCGACGAGTAGCTCCTCACTCCGATGCCGCCGCCGAGAAACGGCCGGATCCGCGAGGTTTCCCGGCCCTGCAGAAAGCGGACCTCGGCGGTGAAGGATCGGACATCGAGGTCGCTCGTGATGGGGTCGCAGGCGGCCGATTCGATCTGCTCCAGCTCGCAGAGCTGAACCCGGCCCCGCATCTCCCCCCCGAGCGTGGTCTGGAAGCGGGCGCGGAAAGAGACGCCCTCGTACGGCGAGGCGATGTCGAGGCCCGCCCCGAACGTTGCGACCGGTTGGAGTTCACCGACCACCTGAAAGACCCTCTCCTGCGTGAGGTTGCCGATGTTGTCGCCGTAGGGCCGCGTTGGAAGGAGAACGCCTCCCTCCGCGAAGGGGGCGACGCTCCAGCCCTGCTGAGCCGAGATCGCCGTAGGCAGGAGGGCCGTGAAGCCGAGGAGGAGAGCGAGGGGAAGCGAACGAGGGTGGCGCACAGGGCCTCCAGCGGGGCGTGAAGAGAATCCGACAACGTTACCGAGAGGTACGCGCGCAGTCGGCGGACGTTTCGTTACATTACGGCCACTCGGTCGTGTCCCGGTACCCACTAGCAGCGACCGCAGATCCTCCTCCGGCCCCGATGTTCGACTCCCCTCGACGCCCCCCGAAGACGACCCGCCCGATGCGCGGTTCCCGGGCGCGGTCGACGGGTCTGGCCGTGGCCGTCCTCCTTCTCGCGGTCGCTGGGGTGGCTCCGAGCGCGGCCGCCGCCCCGCAGAATTCCCTCGAATCGGTTCGGGCCGTTCCCGGCCTGGACGGGACCTCCGCACCTGCCACGGACACGATTCTGGTCGAGACGAGCGATCCGGAGCTGCGCGCGCTCGCGGCCGAACTCCTTCCCGAGCTCACGGCCCGCTCCGGGCTGGAGCTGAAGGAACCGGTGCGGCTGGAGCGCCGGAGTCGGGAGGAGCTGGAGCGCTACCTGGACGTTCGACTCGCCGACGAGATGTCGGAGACGCGGGCGCGCGGGATCGTGGCGGCGTACGGACACCTCGGCCTGATGCCACCGGACACCGACCTGCGGGCCCTCCTCCTCTCCGTGTACCTCGAGCAGGTCGCCGGCTTCTACGACCCGGATACGAACGCGCTCTACGTCCTCGACGACCAGGATGCGGATGCCCTCCGGCCGATCCTCCTGCACGAGCTCGTCCACGCGGTGCAGGATCAATCCGTCGACCTCGACGCCCTCATCGACCCGGCGGTCGGGAACGACCGGGCGAAGGCGGCCCAGGCGGTGATCGAGGGGCATGCTACCCTCGTGATGCTCGAGCAGATGACGGAGCAGATGCAGGGTCGACCGATCGACCTGTCCGAGATCCCGGACTTCGCCGGCCAGATCCGGCCCGCGCTGGAGATGGCGAGGAACGAGTACCCCCAGCTCGCCGCGGCGCCGCGAATCGTCCAGGAGGCGCTCCTCTTCCCCTACCTCGAGGGCGCGGGGTACGTCCTGCGCGCGTGGGAGGTCGGGGATCGCGGTGCGCCGCTGACGTCGCTTCTGCCCGCGTCGACGGAGCAGCTCCTCGATCCGTCGCGGATCCTCGAGGAGCCGGTCGATCACCCGGAGGAGCTGCTGGTCCTGCTGGACGAGGGGGTCAGCATGCATGAGGACGGTCTCGGTCAGGCGGAGGTCCGCATCCTCCTGGAGGAGCGGGTCGGCCCCCGTGCCGCAGTCGCCTCGGACGGGTGGGACGGGGACCGGTACGTCGTGTGGGAGCGGGGCGGCGAGACGGGGCTCATCTGGGCCTCCGTCTGGGACTCCCTGGAGAGCCGCGACCGCTTCGTGTCGACGCTGACCCCGGTGCTCGGGGACTTCCCGGGAGGCGCCGAGCTCGTCGCGCTGGAGCAGCGCGAACGGGCACTCGCCGTCCTCACCGTGGGGGCTCCGTTGGGGTACTCGGTGGTCGTTTCGCCCGGGCCGT
>JANQLR010000215.1 GCA_028280525.1 Longimicrobiales bacterium | reverse complement strand
TCGACGGAGACGTGGTAGCGCTCCCCGAGCGAGCGCTGGAGGACCTGATCGGGCTCCTCGATCACGTCGGCGAAGCGGATCCTGCCGAAGCGCATCGCGCCCCGCTCGTGTCGGACGAGGACGGGCTTCACAACGTCCTGCTGAACCTCGCCATCAACGCCCGCGATGCGATGCCGGGCGGAGGCTCCATCCAGATCCTCGCGCGGAACCGGCGTCTCGACGAGGAAGAGGCCGCCGCCGTGGGAGGCGTTCCCGCCGGGGAGTACGTTCGAATCGGGGTACGGGACGAGGGCACCGGGATCGAGCGCGAGACGCTGGAGCGGGTCTTCGACCCCTTCTTCACCACGAAACCGGTCGGCGAAGGAACGGGTCTCGGGCTGTCGATGGTGCACGGCTTCGCGGCCCAGAGCGGAGGCTTCGTCGAGATCGATACCGAAGTCGGGGCGGGGACGACGGTCTGGGTCCACCTCCCCGCCTCGCTGACCGCCACCGGCGAACTGGAGGACGCTCCGCCCCGGACCGCCCCGAAACGGGGTGACGGAGAGCGCATCCTCCTGGTCGAGGACAACGCCCGCGTCCGCGAAGTCACGATCGAGCTCCTGCGCGGGTACGGCTTCGAGGTCCGGGCCGTCGCCGACACTGCCGCCGCGGAAGCGGCCCTGCGGGAGGAGCGGCCCGACCTCCTCCTCACCGACGTGGTTCTGCCGAACGAGAGCGGGGTGGTCTTCGCCCGCCGGGTCCGGGAGCGCGATCCGAGCCTCCCGATCGTGCTGGCGACCGGATTCGCACCGGACGGTGTGGTCGAAGAAGCCCGAGGCTTTCGCGTTCTCGAGAAGCCCTTCACCGGCGACGCACTCGTCCGGACGATTCAGGAGGAGATGGCGCGGACCGGCACCGGAGCGGCCTCGGAGGGCTGACCGGCCGGGGCCCCGAAGGACCCCGACCGGCCGCGCACCATCTCTCCCGGCGGCCTCCTCGCTACCGGGCCGCCATCTCGACCACCTGCTGGCCGCCTCCTACCCGTCGAGGTCGAGCACCTCGGTGATGCGGGCGTGGATGTCGAGGAAGTGCGCCCGCGTCGCCCGGTCGTTCGTCCGGCGCGCGGCCCCCTCGAGCTGGCCGTGGAGCGTCATGAGCTGCTCCCGCGCCATCGGTGCCACATCGGAGGCGAGCGCGTCCTCGTCCTGCATCAGCGTCGCGATCCGGTCGACGTACGCGCGCTGCAGATTCCGGCGGAAAGCGTCGGTGGCCGAACGGTCGGAGACCTCGGACCAGACGCCCTCGCGCAGGTCGTCCATCATCTCGCCGAGCCCGTAGGCGTCGTCGGAGAAGTAGGACTGCTCCACGAGCCGCTTCATGCGGTTCACGTTGAGTACCTGGTTGAGCGCCGACACCTGCGCGGATCGAATCAGGTCCGGCACCCCCGACGACGTCGTCTTGGAGAGGATGTCCTCCTGGAACATCCACTCCGGCGTCTCGAAGACCTGGCGCTGCAGGTACTCCATCGCGCGTCGCTGCTTCTCGGCCGGGACCATCTCGAAGACCGGTCCCTCCTGTCCCTGCCGCATCCGGTTCTGCGTATTCCCGCCGATGTTCACGACCACGTGGCCGTAGTACCGGCGCCATTGGCCGAGGACCTGCCCGAAGAGCTCGGCGAGCTGGTCGTAGTCCTCACCCTCCTCGTACGTCCACTCGGCGAGGTTGTCGACGATCCGCTTCAGATTCTCGACGCCCAGGTCGGAGGCGCGCATCGCGTCGTCCCCGATCGCCTCGGTCAGCGAGTTCGGGTCCTCGCCGTTCGGCGAGGTGAAGCGGAAGACCGGATCCTCCTGCATCTCGGCGACCCAGTCGTTGAGCGCCGCGCGCTCGGAATCGGTCGTCTCCCCCGGGAACCAGCGGTAGCCCCACTCGATCGAGAACTTGTCGTACGGCCCCACGAGCGGGAGGAGGCAGGTGTCGTCGCCCGGCTGCGCCACGTAGTTGAAGCGGGCGTAGTCCATGATCGACGGCGCGACGCCGTTCTCGCAGGTGAAGCGGGTCCGGAGCTGGTCGACCGTGTACGCGGACGACGAGAACATGTTGTGCGGCAGCCCGAGGGTGTGCCCCACCTCGTGTGCGGAGACGAAGCGAATCAGCTCGCCCATGACCTCGTCGTCGAACTCGACCCCGCGCGCGTCCTCGTTCACCGCCGCGGTCTGGATGAAGAACCAGTTCCGCAGGAGGTTCATGACGTTGTGGTACCACTGGATGTCCGACTCGAGGATCTGACCGGTCCGCGGGTCGTGGACGTGCGGCCCCGAGGCGTTCTGCACGTCGGAGGCGAGGTAGCGGATCACGCTGTAGCGGGCGTCCTCCGGATCCCACTCGGGGTCGTCGGGCGCGTCCATGGCGACGATCGCGTTCGAGAAGCCCGCCTCCTCGAAGGCGACCTGCCAGTCCTCCACGCCCTGCTTCAGCCAGGGTACCCACTTCGCCGGCGTGGCCGGGTCGATGTAGTAGATGATCGGCTCGACCGGGTCGACGAGTTCGCCGCGCTGGTACGCCTCCGGATCGCTCGGCACGAGCTTCCAGCGGGTGACGTAGCACCGCGTCTCCGCCCGCTGGTTGTCGAGCCCGAAGTCGACCATCTCGACGTCGAAGTACTGCACACGCGGATCGCAGCGGCGCGGCTGCCACCTCTCCGCAGGGAGCTGCACCATCGAGTGGTGCATCTCGGCCGAGACCGTGTTCGTGGCCCCGTTCGACGGCGCCTCGGTGGCCTCGTAGGTCACCGTTCGCCGGACCTCGATGTTCGTCGGGAAGGACCGGGCGTAGTTGATGAAGGTCCGGTCCCCATCGAGTCGACGGACCCCGTACGCCCGACGACGGAAGCCGGGCAGCCCGATCAGCGGGACGTCGCTCGTGAACATCTCCGTCACCTCGATCACGGCGTTCGCCGAATCGGTCGACATCGCCTCGATGTCGAAGGCGGCGACGATCGGCTCGAAGTTCGAGTTGGCGACGGCCTGCGCGATCTCCGTGTCCGGGTCGGCGACGTTGTCGTAGCTGACCAGACGAAGGAGGATGCGGTCGCCCTGACGCTGCCATCGGACGGTCGAGGTGTTGACCTTCGACCCACCGTATCCGGCGTTGTCCGGGGTCTTCGCGACCCGCGTCAGGAGGAGCATCTCCTCGTCGAGCAGCTCGAGCGGGATCTCGTAGAAGAGGTCGTCGTCGATCCGATGGACGTGGAAGAGCCCCTCGTCGGTGACGGCGTCCTCCGTGATGACCTCGTCGTAGGCCTTCATCCCGTCCTCACCGTTGCCGGAGCCCGGGCGGGAGCCGCGGTCCTGGGAGGCGGGGGCGGGTGCTTCCGGGCTCCCGGCCATCGCGGACGAACAGCCGGCGAGTCCAAGGGTGGCGAAGATCCCGAGGAGGGAGAGGGAGCGGGTGGTCCAGCGCATGTAGGTACGTCTCCTGCTCAGTTGAACGGCGGCAGCGGTCGATCCTGTCAACGAACCCGGCGCAGGCCGCGTTCGCGGCGCGGGGGAAACCCAGACCTGCGTTCGGGGTTTCGAGCCGCGCCTCCAAGTTCCGTGATCGTACGAACCGATCGGGGAATCCGACAACAGAGCGAGGGCACCTGCGCGCACGGAAGTGTTGATCGCGCCTCGGGTGGCCCTCAGCACTCCCGAAGGCCCGGGTGTGTGGGTGCGTGGACGACGACGAACGGGCCGACCTCCGACCTGCAGGACAGACCGAATAGATGATCAGCTTTCGCCTCTCCGGCGCCCTCGTGGCCGCCGGGATCTTCAGCGCGCTCGGTGCTCGGCCCGCCGACCTCTCCGCCCAGGAGCAGCAGACGCAGCCGAGCGTCTTCATCGACTGCCAGGCCCGGAACTGCAACCAGCAGTACTTCCGGACCGAGATCGACTGGGTGAACTGGGTGCGCGACCAGGAGGTCGCCGATCTCTACCTCTTCTTCACCCGCGTCCCCGCCGGAGGCGGCGGGCAGATCTATCAGCTCGACTTCGTGGGTCAGGGCGACGCCGAGGGGTACGAGGAGAGCATCGAGATCCCGACGCTTCCGACCGACACGGAGCGGGAGGAGCTCGACCGGATCGTGCAGGGCATCTCCCTCGCGCTCGCCCAGTTCGCCGTCGCCCAGGGGTACCGGGAGCTGGTGGAGATCCGCTTCGACGGGCTCGGCGTCGGAGGGGGAGCGCAGGACCTCGTCTCCGCGGACGAGGTGAACGACCCCTGGAATCTCTGGACCTTCAACCTCTCCGGGAACGTCAACACCGACGGGGAGGATCGGCGCGAGGACCGGGAGATCCGAACGAACTTCTCCGCCTCCCGCGTCACCCCGACGTGGAAGATGAACTTCCGCGCCGGGTTCAACGGGCGCCGGATCGTCCGGGAGCGGACGGACGAGCCCACCTTCATCAATGAGCAGAACGACTGGAACGGGAGTGCGCTCGCGATCTACGCTCTCGCCGAGAGCTGGTCGCTCGGGCTTCGGGCCGAGACCGGCCGCGTCATCCGGGCCAACCAGGACTTCCGTCTCGAGGTCACCCCTGCGATCGAGTACTCCTTCTTCCCCTACGCCGAGGCGAACCGGCGATCGCTGACCGCCTTCTACGCGATCGGGCCGGCGTACCGGAACTACATCGAGCCGACCGTCTTCGGCGAGAGCGAGGAGATCCGCTGGGAGCACGCCTTCGAGGTCGAGCTGGCCCAGCGGCAGCGGTGGGGGGAGACGTCGATCAGCGCGAGCGCCTCGCAGTTCCTCCACGACGCCTCTCTCTACCGGATGAACCTCGAGGGCGACGTCGATTTCCGGGTCTTCCGCGGGTTGAACATCTTCGGGAACGCCCGCGTCAGCTGGGTGCAGGACCAGATCTTCCTCGCCGCCGAAGGGCTGACCTCGGAGGAGGAACTGCTGAACCTGCTGATCCAGGACCAGACCTTCACCTGGCGGTACAACTTCGGGGTCCGCATCCGCTTCGGCTCGATCTTCAACAACGTCGTGAACAACCGATTCGGACCGGGCTTCTGGTGGTAGACCGACGCGGCTGACCGCGTCGGCCCCCGCGCACGCGTGGGTGGTCGGAGATGCAGTGCCGGGTAGGGGGCGCGTAGACTTCGGTCTGCCGCCCCCTTCTCCATCTCCGGAGGTCTCCCGATGTCGGACGCCCGTCCCTCCCCCTGGCCCGCGCTCGAGTACGAGAGCTGGAGCGACACCCTCGCGACGCTTCACCTCTGGACGCAGATCGTCGGGAAGGTCCGGCTCGAGCGGACGCCGTGGCGGAACCACTCGTGGCACGTGCCCCTCTACGTGAACACCCGCGGGCTGACGACCTCGCCCATCCCGGCGGACGGGCGCAGCTTCCAGATGGACTTCGACTTCCACCACCACCGCCTGATGATCCTCTGCTCCGACGGTGACGAGGCGGAAATCGACCTCGCACCGCGCTCGGTGGCGGACTTCTACCGGGAGGTGATGTCGGAGCTGAAGGCGCTCGGGCTCGAGACCCGGATCCACACCGTGCCCTCCGAGATCGTCGACGGGATCCGCTTCGAGGAGGACGAAACGCACGCCTCCTACGACGCGGAGTCCGTGCACCGCTTCGGTCACGCCCTGGCCTCCATGGACGCCGTTCTCAAGCGCTTCCAGGCGCGCTTCACGGGCAAGGTGAGCCCCGTGCACTTCTTCTGGGGCTCCTTCGACCTGGCCGTCACCCGCTTCAGCGGTCGTCCGGCCCCCGAACACCCGGCCGGGATCCCCGCGATGCCGGACTGGGTCGCGCGCGAGGCGTACTCGCACGAAGTCTCCAGCGTCGGGTTCTGGCCCGGGGGGGACGTCTTCCCGACCCCCTTCTTCTACAGCTACGCCTACCCGAGCCCCGAGGGGTTCTCGGCCGCCTCGATCGGGCCCGAAGGGGCGGTATGGTCCGACGAGATGGGAGAGTGGATCCTGCCCTACGAGGCGATTCGATCGGCGCCCGATCCCGACGCCGCTCTCCTCACCTTCGCGCAGGACTCGTACGCGGCCGCTGCCGATCTGGCCGAGTGGGACCGCGGCTCTTTGGAGTGGCCCGGGGGGGCGGAGGGGCCGGCCCGCCCCTGAGGACGCACGTGGGCCCGGGCCCCGGCACGGCCCAATCCGGAGGACGCGACCACGGTCGCGGGACCATCGGATTCGCAGCGCAGGATCCGCCGCGTGCGGGTGGAGAACCCCCGGAAACAACGAACGCTCCGGCCCCACAACGGGGACCGGAGCGTCGTCGTTACGACCCGGACCGAGCGGCCCGGACGCCTGCTCAGTTGTCCTCGGCCGCCTGACCCAGCGCGACGACGGCAACCGTCGCCAGAAGCGTCTCCGAACGCTCGAGAAGATCCTTAGCGGTCGGAACCTCGCCGGCCTCGGCGGCGACGAAGGCGGCGTCCCGGAAGACGCGCGACGCGGTGGAGAGGTCACCGACCTGCTCCGCCATCTTGGCCGCGTTCTGGAGCGCGGAGAGAGCGGAGAGCTTGCGGTCCGCGTAGTAGTGGAAGCGACCCGCGTTGAGGAGCGCGTCGACCGAGGCGTGATCCACGCCCCAGAGCTGCGCCGCCTCGAGGAGGTACGACGCGGCGGAAGAGAAGTCGGCCGCCTGATTGGCGACGATGAAGGCCTGCTCGGCGAGGATCTCGGCGCGCTCGGTGCGGAGCGCATCCTCGGAGTTCGGGGTGGCCTGAGCGGCCACACCCGCCGGGACGATCGCCGCAAAGGCGACCGCCGCAAGGGTCGAACGAAGCATGTTATCTATCTCCATCCCGACCGGAGTCGGGCTGTAGTCGGTATATGAAAACGGCGTCCGGGAAAGCCACGATGGGGCCCCGTGTGTTCCGTGTGACGACAATTTCGCCCCGAGGGTTTCCCGGCTTGAACCCCCGGGAGGCTCGATTTACGCGTCCGTTACATTGTTTTTCTTGCGGGATACACTTCGTCCTCGTAAGGGGACGACCGAGATGACGGGATTCCCGATTTCGCGACTCGGGAACCCCGGGTCCCGGCCGGGGGTTGGGCCGGCACGATGAACACTCTGCTCCTTGCCCAGCTCGTCTCGACCGAGTCGCTCTCGACGTACCTCGAGGGGAGCCCCGTGGTCGCCCTCGGTGTCCTCTTCGGTGCGGGGGTGCTCACGAGCCTGACTCCGTGCGTCTACCCGATGATTCCGATCACCGCGTCGGTCATCTCCGGGACGGCGCGGGAGAACCAGCCGCGATCGCGGACCGTGGGGCTGACGCTGACCTACGCGGTCGGGCTCGCGACGCTCTACGCCTTCCTCGGTCTCCTGGCCGGGCTGAGCGGCACGCTCTTCGGCTCGGTCAGTTCCAACCCCTGGGCGCTGGGCTTCATCGGGAATCTCCTCCTCCTCTTCGCCCTCGCCATGCTCGACGTCATCCCGGTCCCGGTCCCTCGTCGCCTGATGGAGTGGGCGGCGAACCGGGAGGGCGGCTCGTACGGCGCCGTCTTCCTGATGGGGGCGAGCTCGGGCGTGGTGGCGGCGCCGTGCGGGGCCCCCGCCTTCGCCGTCGTGCTCACCTGGGTCGCGGCGACGCAGGCCGGAGTGATGGGCTTCCTCTACCTCTTCGTCTTCTCGCTCGGGATGACCTCGCTCCTGATCGCCGTCGGCCTCTTCTCCGGCTCCCTGACCTCCCTGCCCCGATCGGGCGCCTGGATGGTGTGGGTGAAGCGAGGCGCGGCGATCCTGATGCTGGCGATGGCGCAGTACTACTTCATCCAGACGGGCTACAACCTCTGATTCCGGACCCTCCCATGCGTATTCGACTCCCCCTCGCCGGGCTCCCCTCCCCGAGCTTCTCTCTGGCCGGCCTCGCGCTCCCGCGCCTGCGAAACGGACTCGGGCGGCTTCCGATCCTCCCCCTCGCGCTGGCCGCGGCGCTCGCCGCGACCGATCCGGTCTTGGCCCAGGGCGTCGGTCTCGAGGTCGGCTCGACCGTGTCCGGTTCGGTTCTCCTCGAGGACCTCGACGGCAACGAGGTCGACCTCGCCAACCTCATGGACGAGGGCAAGCCAGTGCTCCTGGAGTTCTGGGCGACCTGGTGCGAGCAGTGCGAGGCGCTCCAGCCCCAGATGGACCGTGTTCAGGCCGAGTTCGGCGACCGGGTGAACGTCGTCGTCGTCGCCGTGGCGGTCTCGCAGAGCCCGCGTCGGATCCGGCGGCACCTCGAGCGGCACGACCCCGGATACCCGCACCTCTACGACGCGAAGGGGAACGCCGTCCGCGTCTTCAACGCAGCGACCACCGCGATCGTGGTGATCGTGGACGCCGAGGGTACGGTGACCTACTCCGGCGTCGGAGCGGACCAGGATCTGGTGGCCGCGGTGCGCGAGGTGATCGCGAGCGCCCCCACCGCGGGTACCGTCAGCGACTCCCGGTGAGGAGGGGCTCGACGAGCTCGTCCCTCAGCACCCGCTCCACCTCGCGGTGGATCGACTGACCGCGCGACTGGGTCAGCACCAGTACGATCAGCTCGAGCTCGGGGAAGCCCCAGGCGAAGGTGCCGTCCGATCCCTGATGCATGAAGGCGAAGGGGGGTGCTCCCGGCGCGGCATCGGCCTCGTGCACCGCGCCCCACATGTGCCCGTAGCTCAGCGTGCGCCCCTCCGCGAGGGGGGAGAAGCCGGGCGGCACCGCGATCGGCTCCCGGTCGGCGAACGCCCGGCGAGCCGCGGCGGCAGACACGAGGGACGGACGTCGCTGCAGCGCGTCGATCCACGCCCGCAGGAAGGCGGCGTAGTCGGTGGCACTCCCGTGCAGCGACTGGGACAGCATCGGGTAGGCGTAGTACGGGCCATCCTCGGGGCGCCACCGGACCGGCCACTCGCCCGCCGACCCCCAGTGAAGCGGTAGGATTCGCTCGGCGCGCGGGTCGGCGGATCCGTCCCACCGGAGGGTCTCGTGCATCTCGAGCGGGCCGAGGACCTCCTCCCGGATCAGCTCCCCGAGCGATCGGCCCGCGGCGACCTCGAGGACCGCGGCAAGAATGTCCGCGTGCGCGTCGGCGTACGACCACGCCCCGTCGTCCGGTAGGCTCGGCCCGCGTTCCCCCCAGGCCTCCGCCAACGAGGCCACCGACTCGAAGGTAGACCACGGTCGCCCCGGAGGCCCCTGCGTGTAGCCGGCCCGGTGGGTCAGCAGCTCCTCCACCGTGATCGTCCTGGTCCGTTCGCCACCGAAGGCCGGGAGGTAGTCGGTCGCTCCACGTAGACCTCGGCCCCCGCCACCCGCGCGTCGGCGACTGCCTCCTCGGCGAGTTCAACGAGCGCCCAGGGGTCCGAGTTCAACCACACCCGCTCCGTCGCCGCATCCCACGTCGGGTACCGGTCCTGTAGATCGCTCAGGAGCACGAAGCCCTGGGCCGCGGCTGGTCCGCCCACCGCCAGCCCCAGGAGCGCCACCCCCGCCCCACACCACCCTCTCATCCCCTCACCTCCACGCGAACCGAACGGTGATGCCCACAGCCTCCACGTCGCTGGCTCAGTCCGCCCTCAACGCGCCCGCCGGATCCACGCGGGAGGCTCTCCAGGCCGGGAGCCAGCTCGCCGCCACGGCAGTCGCGACCAGGACGCCGGAGAGCCCCGCCCACGTGGCGGGATCGGTTGCGCTCACCCCGAAGAGGAGCTTGCCCATCACCGAGCGCATCGCCCACGCGCCCCCCAACCCTGCGAGCATCCCGATCGAGGCGAGGAGCAGACCCTGACGGACCACCATGTTCCGGACGGACGACCCACTCGCGCCGAGCGCCAGTCGCACCCCGATCTCCCGGGTGCGCTGCGAGACGATGTACGAGATCACCCCGTAGATCCCCACGAGACCGAGCAGGAGCGCGATCCCGGAGGCGGAGCCGAGGAGCGTCATCGTGAACGAGGTGCGCGCTGTCGCACGCCCCATCGCCTCGTCGAGCGTCTGCACCCCGGCGACCGGCGTCTCGGGGCTGAGCGTCTGAACGATGTTTCGGATCGCCGGAACGAGGAGGGTGGGATCGCCGGTCGTGCGCACCGCCAGAATCACGTTCCGGGCGATCTGCGGATCGTCCGCGCGGCCAGTCACGATCGGCCAGTAGACCATCTCCCTCGCCGGTTCCTCGAGCGAGCTCTGCACCACGTTCTCGACCACGCCGACGATCGTGTACCACTCCTGCTGCTCGCCGGGGCCGATCACAAACCGCATCCGCCGTCCGATCGGGCTCTCGTTCGGCCACCACAGATCCTTCATGGTCCGGGAGATCATGATCGAGCGGGTTCCGTCGGCGCCGTCGTCCCAGTCGAGGCCCCGTCCCTCCAGGATCCGTAGCCCGAGCGCGCCGGTGATGTCGCTCCCGACGTGGTTCCACGCGCCGAATACCGGGGCGTCGTCGGGTCCGCGCGGGTGGTCCTCCGACTCCAGCGTCGAGAAGGACCAGCCTCGGACCAGCGGGACGGCGGCGGCGTAGCTCACGGCCTCCACCCCCGGAAGAGCTCGGAGACGCTCCTCGGCCTGGCGGTAGAAGTTCAGCACCTCGCCCCACTCCGCCATGACGGACTCCGGGATGGCGATCTGTGCAGTCACGACCCCTACCGGGTCGAAGCCGGGGTCCACGGCGCGGAGTGCCTGGAAGCTCCGGAACATCAGACCGGATCCGATGAGCAGGATCAGCGCCAGCGCCATCTGCGTGACGACCAGTCCGTTGCGAAGGAGGTGACGCCGTCGTCCCTCCGTCGCCCCCCTCGCACCTCCTTCGCGCAGACGGTCGGACAGTCGATCGGTGCCGAACCGGGTCAGCGGGAAGAGGCCGAAGAAGAGCGCGCTTCCCAACGTCAGCACTCCGGCAAAGGCGAGGACCCGAAGGTCGAGACCGATCTCCGCCATCCTCGGCAGGTCGCTCGGGACGAAGCGGAGGGTCAGCTGCACGGAGAACGCCGCCACCGCCACGCCGAGCACGGCCCCCGCCCCCGAGAGGAGGAGGCTCTCGCTCATGAACCAGCGCACGATGTCCCCGCGCCCGGCGCCGACGGCGGAGCGGAGCGCCATCTCGCGCTGTCTCCCCTCCGCCCGCACCAGCAGCAGGTTCGCCACATTCGCGCAGGCGATCAGGAGGACGAACCCGACCGTTCCGAGGAGCACCCACAGGGTGGTCGAGACGTCCCCCACGATCGCCTCCTTCATGGGCCGGATGACGGGACCGAACTGGACGCTGCGAAGGAAGGGCACGGCCCCGGACTCCGGGAAGAACTCCTCCAGGCGATCGGTCAGCCCCCCGATCTCCTCCGTGGCGGCCTCGATCGAAGCGCCCGTCACGAGGCGGGCCACCCCTTCGACGTTGAAGTTCGCGAGCGATGCCCTCTCCGGATCTACCCGCATGTTCAACCAGAGCCGGACGCCGGGCTCCGGGAAGCCGAACCCCTCCGGCATCACGCCGATCACCTCCGTGACGTTCCTGCTGACCTCGATCGTCCGCCCAATCACGCCGGGGTCTCCGCCCCAGGCGTCCCGCCAGAAGGCGTAGGAGAGGAGCGCCACGTTCGGGCTCTCCGGGAGTCCCTCCTCCTCCGCGAAGGTCCGCCCGAGCTCGGGTGAGGCGCCGAGGACGGCGAAGAAGCTCGGCGTGGCGTACTGGACGTCGACGCGTTCGGGCGACCCCTCCACCATCAGGTTCACCTGGCCGGAGCTGTGGATGCCGATCTCCTCCAGCGTGAACGCCTCCGCCCGGTAGAGCTGATAGAGGCCGGCGGAGATGGGGAGCCGATCCTCCCCGCCCCGTCCCTGGTGTCGCAGCGAGATCAGCTCTTCGCTGTCGGGAAAGGGAAGCGGGCGAAGGAGCACGCCGTCGACCAGGGTGAAGACGGCGGTATTGACCCCGATCCCCAGCCCGAGGGTCAGAATCGAGATCAGCGCGAAGGCCCGGTGTCGGATCAGACTGCGCAGTGCGAGCCTCAGCTCCCGAGTCCATGCCGTCATCGTCATCGGCTCCCCGTGCTCCGGACCACCTCGTGCGCGCCCCCGGAGTTGCGGCCCGCCTCCTGGGCGGTCATCAGGAGCGAGGAGGACTGCAGGATCATCGCGAGGACGGTCGGGTCGTTCGCCCGCTCGACGTTGGTCAGGATCCGCCGGCCGTCCGGAAGCCAGTGGGCTCTGCGGAGGCGCAGGCCGGGAATCGCGGTCACGGCGCGAGCGGTGTCCCCCTCCTCGAGCCCGACCGCCCAGAGCTGCATGTCGCCGCCCCCGCGGTTCGAGCCGAAGAGGATCGAACGGGAGTCGGGCGCCCACGACGGCCAGCCGTCCCACCCCCCACTCCAGTTGGAGACGTTCCGCTCCTCTCCGGTCTCCAGGTTCTTCACCCAGATCTCCGCGTCGGTGCGGGCCATGGTGCGCTGGAAGGCGAGCCAGCGCCCGTCGGGAGACACCCGCGGGAGCGCGTCCCGCTGCGCCGCGTGGGTCTCCTTGCACACCTCCGAACCATTCACGGGAGCCGACCAGATCGACCAGTTCCCATCCCGATTCGAGGAGAACCACACCCGGGAGCCGTCCGGGGACCAGCTCGGATCCGAGTCGGCTCCCGGATCCGATGCCAGCGGCACGCGCCGCCCCGACTCCGGGTCCAGAAGGAAGATCTCCTCGTTCTCCCCGACGTAGCGGACGTACGCGACGCGCCCGTCGGGCCCGACGTCGGGGACCACCTCGCGGTGCCCCTCGGCGGGGTACATCCGCGGACCCGATCCGTCCGCCGCGACCGTCCACAGCTGGTCGATCCCCGTGCGATTCGAGTTGAACCACACCCGCTCCGTCGCCGCATCCCACGTCGGATACCGGTCCTGTAGATCACTCAGGAGCACGAAGCCCTGTGCCGCGGCTGGTCCGCCCGCCGCCAGCCCCAGGAGCGCCGCCCCCGCCACACACCACCCTCTCATCCCCTCACCTCCCCAAAAAGTGAACCGTGATTCACTATAATGAATCGTGATTCACTTTGCACCATCTCTGTGGGACCGTCGCGGCAGGTGTAGCTTCCGACCATGCCGAAGATCTCCGAAGAGCAGCTCGAAGCGCGCCGAACCTCGATCCTTCGTGCGGCCATCCGCTGTTACCGCCGGGACGGGTACTTCGAGACCCAGATGAAGGACATCGCGGCCGAGGCGGGGATCAGCGTCGGGCTTCTCTACCGCTACTTCGACGACAAGCAGGACCTGCTCGAGGCGGTGATGCGGGCGAGCCGCGCTTCCGACCGGAAGGCACGTACGGCCGCCACCTCCGACCTTCCCCCGGCCGAGGGTCTCCGGGCACTCGCCCACGAGATCATCGCGCTGCACGGGGACCCGGACCGGCTGGCGATGCTTCGCGGCAACGTGAGGGCCTACGGCGAGGCCACACGCCTCGAGGGTACGGAGCTCGACGCGGTTCGTCCGGCGTTGGCAGAGGCGGTCGAGGACTTCGGGGGCCTTCTGCGTCGCGGGCAGGCCGACGGCGACTTCGACCCGGGCATCGACCCGGAGGCGGCCGCCCGCATGATGATCGCCATGATCATCGGCTCCAACGTCCTGCGCGTCTTCGATCCGGAGTTCGACGCACGCGCTCACGGCGAGATCGTCGAACGGATGATCGATGGGCTGGTGGTGCGCGAGGACCCGGACGCGGCCCCGGACTGAGGGAACCGCGGACCGGCTCCCGGCCCACCCCCGACTCAACCGGGAACGGGACGGGACCGCCTCACTCCGCTCGGAGCGCCCCCGCCGGATCCACCCGCGACGCCCGCCACGCCGGCAGCCAGCTCGCTGCGACCGCGGTCAGGACGAGGATCCCGGAGAGCCCGCCCCAGGTCAGGGGGTCGGTCGCGCTCACCCCGAAGAGGAGAGCGCCCATCACCGAGCGCATCGCCCACGCGGCCCCCAGCCCGACGACCATTCCGATGGAGGCCAGGACCAGCCCCTGGCGGACGACCATGTTCCGGACCGAGGTGCCGGTCGCACCGAGCGCGAGCCGGACCCCGATCTCCCGGGTGCGCTGCGAGACGATGTAGGAGATCACCCCGTAGATCCCGACGAGGCCGAGGAGGAGGGCGATCCCGGATGCGGAGCCCAGGAGCGTCATCGTGAACGAGGTGCGTGAGGTGGCACGATCCATCGCCTCCTCGAGCGTCTGTACGTTGGCGAGTGGCGTGCTCGGGCTGAGCGTCTGAACGATGTCGCGGATCCCCGGCACCAGCGCGACGGGCTCCCCGGTGGTCCGGACGGCCAGGACGACGTTGCGCATGATCTGGAAGGCGTCCGCGTGCCCGACCGTCAGCGGCCAGTAGACCATCTCGCGAGGGGTCTCCTGCAGCGAGTTCTGCGCGGCGTTCTCCACGACCCCGACGATCGTGTACCACTCCTGGGGCTCCCCTCCCATGGCGAAGCGCATGCGGCGTCCGATCGGGCTCTCGTCGGGCCACCAGAGCTCCTTCATCGTCCGGGAGATCATCATCGACCGGTTCCCGTCGGCACCGTCGCGCCAGTCGAGCTGCCGGCCCTCGAGGATCCGGAGACCGAGCGCCCCGGTGGGGTCACCACCGACGTGATTCCAGGCACCGAACACGGGGAGCTCATCCTCCCCGCGCGGATGGTCCTCCGACTCCATCGTCGAATACGACCACCCCCGGACCAGCGGCGCGGCGGCCGAGTAGCTCACCGCCTGCACCCCCGGAAGAGCGAGGATCCGCTCCTGGGCCTCGCGGTAGAAGTTGAGCACCTGCGCCGGCTCTTCCATCACGCTCCCGGGGATCGCGATCTGGGCGGTGACGACCCCCTCGGGATCGAAGCCCGGGTCGAGGGCGCGAAGCGCCTGGAAGCTGCGGAACATGAGCCCCGAACCGATCAACAGGACGAGGGCGAGTGCCATCTGGGTGACGACCAGGCCGTTGCGAAGGAGGTGGCGAGACGCCCCCTCCGTGGCGCCGCGCGCCCCGCCCTCGCGCAGACGATCGGAGAGGTGGCCCGATCCGAAGCGGGTCAGCGGGAAGAGCCCGAAGAAGAGGGCGCTCCCGACCGTCAGCACCGCCGTGAAGGCGAGGACCCGCACGTCCAGCCCGATCTCGGCCATTCTCGGCAGGTCGTTCGGCACGAAGCGGAGCGTCAGCCGGATGGCGGCCACCGCGATCCCGACCCCGATGATCGCGCCCGCCGCGGAGAGGATGAGGCTCTCGCTCATGAACCAGCGCACGATGTCGCCCCGGCCCGCTCCCACCGCGGATCGCAGCGCCATCTCCCGCTGACGGCTCTCCGCCCGGACCAGAAGGAGGTTCGCCACGTTGGCGCAGGCGATGAGGAGGACGAATCCCACCGTCCCGAGCAGGACCCAGAGCGTCGTCGACACGTCGCCCACGATCGCCTCCTTCATCGGCACGACCACCGGGGCGATCCCCACCCCGCGCAAGAAGGTCACCGCCCCCGACTCGGGGAAGAACTCCTCCATCCGATCGACGAGGCCACCGACCTCCCCGACCACCGCCTCGATCGAGCTCCCGTCCGTCATTCGCGCCACCCCGTCGGCGCTGAAGTTGGACAGCGGGGCGTTCTCGGGGTCGACCTGGAGGTTCAGCCACAGCCGTGCCCCGGGTTCGGGAAAGCCGAATCCTCGTGGCATGACTCCCACCACCTCCGCCACATTCCCGCTCACCTCGATCGACTGACCGATGATCCCGGGATCGCCTCCCCACGCATCCCGCCAGAACGCATGGGAGAGAAGGATGTAATTCCCGGCGCCCGGGAGGCCCTCCTCCTCGGTGAAGGCCCGGCCCACCTCGGGCGACACGCCGAGGGTCGTGAAGAAGCTCGGGGTGACGAACTGCACCTCGATTCGCTCCGGTCGACCATCGACGATCAGGTTGACCTGATTGGTGGTGTACAGGCCGATCTCCTCGATCGTCCGTGCCTGGTCGCGGTACAGCTGGTAGAGACCGGTCGAGATCGGCAGCTGATCGTCGGACTCCCTCCCCTCGTGCTGAAGCGAGATCAACTCCTCGCTCTCCGGAAAGGGCAGCGGCCGAAGGAGCACTCCGTCGACCAGCGTGAAGACCGTGGTGTTGATCCCGATCCCGAGTCCCAGCGTCAGGATCGACACCAGGGCAAAGGCCCGGTGTCGGATCAGGCTGCGAAGCGCGAGCCGGAGGTCCTGCGTCCATCCCGTCATCGTCATCGTCTCCCCGCGCTCCCAGAGCGCGTCCGTCAGGCTGCTCCACGCCCGAAGCTGGAGCCTGAGGCGGCCCCACCACCCGGGTTCCCCCCTCCCGCTCATGCGGCGCCACGCCCACGTCAGCTCCGCCTCCCACTCCCGGCACCACGAGCTCCGGCGGGAGCGTGGCACCAGCCACGCGATTCGCCGGATCCAGAGGAGGCCGGGGACCTCGTTCACGCCGTCCCCGGTTCGAAGAGCCGACCGATCGTGGGAAAGCGCTCGAGTACATCGCCGAGCGCCTCTTCGCCCACCGCGGTCAGCCGGTAGTAGCGTCGGGCGGGTCGCTGATCCGCGCGGGCGATCTCCTCATCCTCCCACACCCCCTCCAGCACCCCTCGGCGCTCGAGCCGGCGGAGGATGGGGTAGACGGTCCCGTCCGGAAGGCCGGTCGCGTCCATGACGTCGAACCCGTACCGGTGCCCATGCCGAATGGCCATGAGCACGACGGCTGTGGGGTACGTCAGGCTGAAGAGCCGTCCCATGGAGCCTCCCGGGCGGGCGTTGGATGAGCGCGAGGGTTTGATATTATCGAAATACTATATAGGGTGTCCAATCGGACGACGGATGGACGGGAATGGTTGCGGGGTCGAGGGGAGGACGAGGTGGAGGGAGTCGGACGAGGAACACGGAACTGCTCCGCGCGTGGGAGGAGGTGGCGTCCGGATCGTGCTCGACGGGGGGCGTTCGTCCTCCTGGCGGCCGCGGCGCTGGGAGGCTGCACCGACCCTGCCCCCGAGGCGGAGGCGAGCGCGGCGTCGGCTCCCGCCCTCCCCGTCGTCCAGCTCCGCGACTCCGCCGGACTTCGGATCCGGTCCACGCCTCGGGAGCGGCTCGCGGGTCTCGCGTGGTCGGTGGACCCCGAGCCCGTCTCCGTCTTCGACGGCACCGAGGGCGGCCTCGAGCCCTTTCACCTGATCGCCTCGATGGCCTTCGATTCGGACGACTCCTTCATCCTGGGGGAGATGGCGATGACCCGACTGCGCCGGTATTCCCTCACCGACGGCTTCGATCGTACGATCGGCTTCCCCGGGGAGGGCCCGGGGGAGTTCGGGGCGATGAACCACATCGGGATTCACCACGACTCCCTGGTCGTCTTCGACTCCCGGTGGAGCCGCATCTCGATCTTCGACCCCGATTTCGCCTTTGCGCGGGTCTTCCGACTGGAGGCCTCTCCGGGCCGTGGTCGCTTTCACGGACTCTTCCCGGACGGACGGATCCTCGGGCTGGCCACCGTCCCGGGTCGCGGTCGGGTCTGGAGCCTGTGGGACCTGGAGGGTCGCGCCCTCGGGGAGGTCGAGGGTCTTCCGGAGCTCCCTCCCCTGACCCTCCGGTCGCTCGGCCCCTCCACCGCGCACGGCCCGCGCGAGCCGATGCGCCCCTTCCGGGCCTCCCGCTTCGGCGCGGTGGCGGGGGAGTGGATCCTCTGGATCGACGGCGGCGACTATCGCTTCGAACTCTTCGACCTCGAGAAGGGCTTCGTCGCCTCGGAGCGACTCGATCTCCCGGCGCGACCACTCGACGCGGCACGGCGCGAGGAGTTCCAACGGGAGCAGCTGGAGCGGTTCGATCCGGTCCCCCCGGATATGCGGCGCTCGATCGAGGAGGCCGAGTTTCCCGAGACCCTGCCCTCTCTCGGCAACGGCAGCTCCGTGTTCGGGTCGACCGGGGCGATCACCGACGAACGCGGGCGAATCTGGGTGGCGGAGTACCCGGCCAACGCCCCACAGCGGTGGTTCGTGGTGGATCCCGAAGAGGGTCTGATCGGGGATCTCCGACTCCCCGACGGGTTCGAGCTGGAGGCGGTCCGCAGCGACCTCCTCCTCGGGGTGGCCCGCGACGCGTTCGAGGTGCAGACCGCCGTCGTCCTCCGGTATCGCGAGGAGGCGGCCGGCGGCGGGTGAGTCGGGACTCGGACTGGGACTCGGACGTGGAGGCGTCACGGGGCGCGACGTCGATCCGCGCCCCGCAACTCCTCGTCCCTCGGCCTACTGCTCCGGCTCGGGGGTGACCCGGTCGATCACCTCGGCGAGGCGCTCGTAGGCCGCCGGGTCGACCTGGTTGAAGCTCTCGATCACGTCTGCGATCCGACCATCCGGACCGACGACGATGACGCTGCGAGCTCCGGGCATCCCGTTCCCGCGGGGCGTCCCCCCGAAGGCCGAGAAGGCCGCGCCCTCGGGATCGCTCCCGAAGACGTAATCGAAATCCGCATCGTGAGCCCACGACGCGAGCGACTCCGGAGAGTCGGTGGCAATGCCGAACAGAACGACGTTCCGTCCACCATTGAAGAGACTGGCGTACTGATCACGGTACGCTTCCATTTGCACCGTTCAGCCAGGCGTTCGAACGCGGAAGAAGAACGCCAGCACGACCGTCTCTCCGCGGTAGTCGCTCAGCTTCACAGGCTCGGCCAGCACGCCGTGACGGGTCGCGCCGGCGATCTCGAAGTCCGGCGCCATCGCGCCGACCTCGAGAAAGTCCTGCTGAGCTGCCGTGCACGACGGCAGACCCAGGCCGAGAGACGCCGCAACGAGGGCCGGAAAGGCAATCCGTCGCATCGATCCTCTCTAGGGATTGAGGGTGGTTGAGTCGAGCGGGGAAGCTCACCCGCAAGATGGGGCTCGGGTTCCGTTCGCGCCTCCCCACTCCCCGCCTCGACCGCCCCCCTTCGCCTTCGAGCCCGTCGCATCCCGAGGCTTCCCCTCTCCCTCCACCGTCCTCAGCGTGGGACGGACGCGTCCAGATGTCGCCCCATGAATGGGTCAGCCGTCGCGGGCGGCTCGGCTTCGACTCTCATAAATACTTGCTGCCACGATACTTGCGGACCTCGCCACGGCCTCGCGGAACCGGCACGGGCCTTGCAGTCTGAAGGGGTGTACAGTTTCTCAGGAAGAATCGAGATGAAGACTCGAATGCACCTCGGACGAGCCGCCGGCCGTCTCCTCGGCGCCGGGGCGATCCTCGCCGCCGTGACCGCACCGGTTGCGGGCGCGCTGCAGGCACAGTCCCCGGACGGATACCTCCTCGGGCAGCCCCGGGCGACGATCACCGTGAAGGGGCTGTGGGATCAGCCGCGCGCGGAGGGGAGCGTCTACGACCACGCGACGGATTTCCTCACCCTCGCTTCGGAGGACTTCGCCGCGCCCGGCGTCGCCGTTGCGGCGGCGATTCGCGTACACGACCGCTTCGACATCGTGCTCGAGGGCGGATTCGCCCGCTCGGAGGCCGTCTCCGAGTTCCGGGACTTCGTGGAGGAGACGCCGACGGGGGACCTGCCCATCGTGCAGGAGACGGCGTTCCGGCGCAGCTGGTTCGAACTCTCCGGCCGCTTCTTCCCCCTCGCGCGAGGGCGCTCCCTCGGCAACTTCGCCTGGATTCCCGCGCGGTTCTCGCCCTACCTGGGTGCGGGCCTCGGTCGCACCGGGTATCGATTCGAGCAGGTGGGCGACTTCGTGGACTACAACGATTTGTCGATCTTCTACGATCAGGTCGAGACGAGCGGGTCCGGCTGGACCGGTCAGGCCTACGGAGGCGTCGAGTTCGATCTCGGTCAGCGCTTCCTGCTCGACGTGGCCGGTCGCTGGGGCTGGGGCTCGCTCCCGGTCGGCGGTGACTTCCGCGACCCCCTCGGCCCCGCATTCGAGGATATCGACCTTTCGCGCTTCCAGCTGACCTTCGGGATCGGCGTCCGGCTGTGACGCCAGGAGCAATGGATATGAGATTCGCCAGACTACCTCTCCTCCTTTCGGCCGCGGTCGTCGCATCGGTCGGGGCCGCGGCCCCCTCCGCGGCGCAGGACGACACCCGCTGGTCCCCCTTCCTCGGCTGCTGGGACGCGGTCTCCGAACGCGATGCGGAGCTCGGCATCGTCCTCTGCATCTCGCCTACCGAAAACCCCTTCGAGTCGGAGTGGGAGACCTTCTTCGAGGATGGTGAGCGGACGGTGGAGCGGGTCGCGGCCGACGGTCGCTTCCGCCCCCTCGAGGAGGGAAGCTGCGAGGGGGAGAGCGCCGCGCGCTTCGCCGACGACGGCCGCAGGATCTACCTCGAAGGCCGGTTCGACTGTGAGTCTCCGGACCGCCCGCCGACGTCGGGCATGCTCGCCCGGGTCTCCCGCGATCGCTTCATCGACGTGCGCGCCATGCAGGTCGAGGGCACCGAGGTCGCCTTCGTGCAGCGGTACGAGCGGACCTCACCGCCTGAGGCGCTCGAAGGCCGCGACCCTGCGGCCACGGTCCCGAACTACGTCGGGGCGGTCGCCTCCGCCCCGCCGTCGTGGTCGACGATCGCCGAGGTGGATCGAGCCGTGGCCTCGCCGGTGACGGTGGCGTGGCTCGCCGAGGTCGGCATCCAGGAGCCGGTCGACGGGGCTCGCCTCGTCCAGCTCGCCGACGCGGGCGTCGGGGACGATGTGCTCGATGTGCTGGTCGCACTCAGCAACCCGGGTCGGTTCGCCTTCCGCGGTGACTTCGACGACGGCTCACGCGCCGGCCTCGGCGGGAACGCCCTCGGGACCCGGGTCAGCCAGATCGACGACCGCTTCGGCTTCGGTGCGCGCCGCTTCGGGATGTGGGGCAGCCCCTTCTTCTTCGATCCCTTCCTCGATCCCTTCTGGGGCTTCGGCTTCAACCGGTTCGGCTTGAACCGATTCGGCTGGGGAGGATGGGGAGGCTTCGGCGGTTGGGGCTGGGGTGGTGGGCCCTTCTTCGGGAATGTCGTCCCGATCACCGGCGGAATCGACGGCGGCGGCCGTGCCGTGCGCGGACGGGGCTACACCCGCGGCGGCGTCATCGGTCAGCCGCGCGCTCGGTCGACGCGCGGACCCGGGGTGCGCTCCGGATCGTCGGGGACGCGCACGGCGCGTCCGCGCGGGTCGGTTCGGCGAGGCGGTGGCGGAAGTGCCGTGAGGTCGGGCGGCGGCCGGGCGGCCGTGCGGTCCGGCGGTCGAGCCAGCTCCGGCCGGGGCGGCTACTCGCGGGGTGGCGTGCGCCGCGGCGGTGGGCGCTTCTAGCAACTTGGAGCGCGCGGTCCGAGCAGACCGCCGACCACCGCCCCTCCATCAGTGGGTCGACGCGCTCGGGGCACCTGCCCCGGGGCGCGCCGACCCCCTCCCGGGTCAGTTCACCCCGACCAGCTCGATCGCGAAGGTCAGGTCCTTCCCCGCGAGGGCGTGGTTCGCATCCAGGATCACCTGAACCTCGGTGACCTCCTTCACCGTCACCACCACGATTTGACCATCGGTCGTCTGCATCTGCAGACGCTGGCCCACCGCCGGAGCGAGGTTCTCCGGCAGCTCCGCGGTCGGGATCGCCATCACCATCTCCGGGTTGTGCTCCCCGTACGCGTCCGCGGCCGGAATCGTGACGGTCTTCTTCTCCCCCACCTCCATCCCGTCCACCGCCTGGTCGAACCCCGGGATCACCTGGCCGGCGCCCAGCTCGAAGTCGAGAGGGGCTCGGCCCTCGGAGGAGTCGAAGACCTCTCCGTCGGCAAACGTGCCGGTGTAGTGAATGCGAACGCGATCTCCGGCGGTGGCCTTCGACATGGGGCTTTCCAGTGCGAGGGTGCGGGGACCGGGGGTCGGTCCATCCGCGCTCGGAACGGCTACCCCGCGGGAACGTCCGGGAGCCCTGCTTCCCCACCCTCCCTCATCGGCGGAGCACTCTTCAACGCCACTCCGGCGCCCTCCACGGAACGAACACCCCGTCCGGCCGCAGTCGGCCGATCGGCCGGAGGACATCGTCCCCGAAGTGGAGACCCGCCGGAACCGGCCCGCTCCGCAGAGCACTGGTCGGGAGCGAGTACCCGTCCGCCCGACCCGCGTCGACCTCGTACCCGAGGTCCCGGAGAGACTCGATCGTCAGGAGCGACAGCGGCGCGTCCACCCCCACGTCCAGCGTCGGAGTCATCAGCTCGTTGCCGAAGACCGACTCCCGCCAGTGCACGCAGGTCGACCCGTCCCCGACCGTCCCGGAGTTGGAGATCGGGACCCGAGGCCCGTTGTACGCCGCTCCTCCGATGGAGTCGAAGGCGGCCCGGGCGAAGGCCCCGGTGAAGATCGGATCCCCGCTCGGGACACAGGTCGCATCGGATGACCGCAGACCTCGCAGCTCCCAGATCGAGCCCAGACCAAGGACGTGGGCCATCTCGTGGAGGATCACAGCCGAGAGCCGGCCATCGGCCCGGAGCCGATCGAGGTCGGCGGTATCGAAGATCATCCGCCCGCTGATCGGCAGGTCGGAGGCCGCGCGGATGATGCAGGGGCCCGCCTGGCCGAGGATGTCGAAGGGCCCGTCGATGAACTCGAGCTGCACGAAGATGTGCACGTCGTCGACGATCCCCTCGTTGAACTCCCCGCCACAGGAGCGGTCCGAGGTTCGTGGAGCCCCGGTGAAGTCGATGTTGACGAGGTTCGCGGTGATGATCTCCTCCCACCGGGCCGCGGCGGTCTCGAAGACCTCGCGGTCTTCTGCGGAGACCGGCGTCACGAACTCGAGGGTGATGTCGTAGCCGGTCGGGTCTGGCGACACGTTCACGTGCAGCGGCGCCCGGCCGGTCACCCCGTCCGCCGTTGCGAAGATCTCCACGCTCCCGACGTCGACCGCGGTGACCCGTCCGTTCTCGTCCACCGTCGCGATCTCGTCGTTGCTCGACGCCCACTCGATGGGGAAGCCGGTGACCGCCTCCCCCTCGCCATTCCGGAGCGTCGCCGTCAGCTGAGCCAGGTCACCTACGGTCAGGAGCTGGTCCTCCGGCGCCACCTCCACCGCGGCCACGTTTCCGGTGCTCGCCCGGATGTCGACCACGAGCTCCGCGTCGGTGAAACCGGTGAAGGCCACCACCATGGCAAACCAGAGTCCCGGCTGCGGCAGCTCGACGACGCAGGACTCGTTCGTGTCGAAGCCCTCGGAGAAGCAGTCGACGCCAACCGGCGTCAGGACGGGGATGGCCCCAGCGCGCAGATAGAGGTCGGCGTCGCCGTTCTCGCCGGACATCTGCACCTCGAGGCGAGTCGCGTTGGTGGGCACCTCGATGGCGTAGAGCGCCGCGTCGTCCTCGGAGAGGCTCAGCCCGAGGGTGTCCATGGAAGCCGCGTCCAGCGCGCAGCTCATGCGGATGGTCGTGGCGGTCTCCTGACCGTCGAGAATCCCGATCGACGTCGTGAACACCGACGCCGTCTCGACATCGCGCTGGGCGGCCTGGGGCAGACATCGCTCCGAAATGTCGGAAAGGGTCAGCGTATAGCTGCCCGCGGCGAGGTCCGAGAGAGGCAGGGTCCCGCCGTCGGTGACCCCTCCGACATCCGCACCGTCCAGGAGAACCCGGTAGCCGTCGGGGTCGACGCCGCCGATGGTCTGGATCGACACGCGCAGGTCACCCTCGCCGCCTTCGACCGTCACCGTTGCGCTCCCGGTTCGGCCTTCGCTCGACGCGCTGATCGTCGCAACTCCTTCGGCGACACCGGTCACCTGGCCTGACGAGTCGACGGTCGCCACGTCGGCGTCCGAGGTGAGCCAGGAGAGCGCCCGACCGCTCAGGGTTCGGCCGGAGGCGTCGAGGGTGGTCGCGGCAAGGCTCCCTCCACCCCCGACCGCGATGGTCAGGCTCGACGGAGAGACCCGAACGTCCGCGACCGGCTCGACGGCGGGCGTTGTCGGATCGCCCACACCGTCTCCGCCGCCGCAGGAGAGTGCCGTGATCGTACCCGCGGCCACGAGTAGTCCGACCCCGGTTCGGCGTACCCGCGCCCTCGCTGGGCGGGTCGAGGTCGGGGCTGGGACGACGGATGTCGACGGGTCAGAGGCACGGGCCATCGGGCCATCCTGCAGATCAGAGGGGTCGCTCGGCGTCGGAGGTAGAACCCCCGGCGCGGGCAACAGGTGTCATCCCCTCTCCGCCCGTTGTCTTCAGCGCCTCCTCGGGCCGCCCTCGCCACCCCCGACGATCCGGATCGAGCCATCCGACTGCACGATTCCGGCAATAGGGTAGACGATGTCGTTTCCGAGCGAAATCTCGCGACCCTCGCTTGCGCGCAGCCGAAGTCCATCGGGGAGCGTGTACCCTTCGGCGGCCGCCGGGTTGACGGTGTACCCGATATCGGAGAGCGACTGAACGGTGACCAGGCTGAGCGGGTTCGTGACCCCGCCGTCGAGGAAGCCGGTCATGAGTTCGGTGTCGAAGACGGACTCTCGCCAGTGGGAGCAGACGGTCCCCGAGCCCCCGGTGTTCTCGATCGGAACCTTGTCCCCGCCGGTGTAGCCGCTCCCCCCGACCGAGTTGAAGGCGGTCAGCGTGGCGGCGCCGGTGAAGATCGGGTCACCGGTCGGCTCGCAAACCCCGCTCCGCAGACCGAGGGGGTTCCAGAGCGTTCCGATGCCGAGTACGTGCCCCATCTCGTGGATGATGACGTCGTCCAGGCCGCCACCGGTCCGAAGTGCGTCGATGTCGGCCTCATCAAAGGTCATCACGCCAAGGAAGACTCGGTCGTCCCCGTAGTTGCAGAAGCCGGCCGAGCCCAGGATCCCACCCTCCCCGTCGATGCTCGACACCTGCGCGAAGATGTGGACGTCGTCGATGACGCCCTCGGCCCTGTGGCCGTTGCAGGTGAAGATGCTCGCGTTGGGCTCCCCAGCCTCGTCGGCCGTGATGATCTGCTCCCAGCGTGCAGCGGCGTCGAGGAAGGTCTGGCGGTCCGCCTCGCTGACCGGGTTGAGAAACTCCACCGTGATGTCGAAGCCGGAGGTCGCCGCCTCGTAAACGTGCAGGCCGACCGACTGCGAGACCTCCCCACTGGTCGCGGTGATCGAGGTCGACCCGTAGGTCAACCCGGTTACCAGCCCATTGGCATCCACGGTGGCCACGTCCTCCCGGCTCGAGTTCCAGGTGACGATGCGCCCCGTGAGCACGTTGTCGGAGGCGTCCCGCAGCGTCGCGGTGAGCTGCTGAGTCGCCGAAACGACGATCTCCCGGTCCGCAGGCGACACCTCGACGCTGGCGACCTCCGACGCGACGACCGTCGCCGTGACGGTCAGGTCGGTGAAGGGCTCGAAGGCGTAGACGAGGATGAACCACGTCCCCTCCGCCGGGCTCGCGATGGTGCAGTCCTCATTCGAGTCGTCGCTCTGGGAGACGCAGTCCCGCCCCTCGCTCGCTCTCCACGGGAGTCCGGCGTTCCGCACCAGTAGATCCGCATCCCCGTTCGACCCGGCCGTGACTACCTGCAGCTGCGCGGCACCGGCGGGCACCTCGATCGAGAAGTACCTCGCGTCCGCGTTCGCGAGTGCGATTCCGTCCATCGCGACCCCGGAGGTGAGTGCGGAGGTGCAGCTCACGCGGAAGGTGACATCGGTGGTCACGCCGGCGGTGACCGCCGCCTCGCGTTCGAATGAGGAGGCCGGCGCGGCGGCCTGGGAGGAATCGATGATGGCGCAGCTGCCCGCGATTCCCTCGAGTCGGACGGTGTAGTTCCCGGCGGCGAGGTCGGCGAGGCGCACCGTCTCTCCCTCCGCGATGGCCCCGCGGTCCTCGCCGTCGAGGCGAAGGGTGTACCCGTCCGGGTCGCTCCCCGAGACCGACTCCACCGACACCTCGATCGCTCCCGGCGCCGCGGTCACCGTGAGCGGGGCCGCCTCGGTCACGTTGTTCGTCTCGTCCGACTCGTCGACCTCTCCGTCCGGGTCGGCGACGAGGAAGAAGAAGTACTCCCCGGGGTCTCCGACGAATGGGCGGCTGTCTCCGACCGCCTGGACGGAGTCACCCGCGGCCACGGTGGTGGGGTCGTAGCAGAGCTCCCGGGTGTCCGCCGCGTCGTAGACGGCGTCCGCCGACCGGAAGAGACAGACGAAGGGTCCGGCCATGACGGCGTCCCCGTTCCCCCCGTTGACGACCGACTTCGTCGGCCACGAGAAGGACTCGCCCTCTTGAATCGCGGTAGGCGTCACCTCGAATCCGGGGTTGAAGTACAGATCGGCCCGGGGATCCGCGACGGCGATGGTTGCGGTTCCGTCCACCCCCTCGCTCGACGCGGTGATCGTCGCCGACCCGACCGCGACCCCGGTGACGAGGCCCGCCGAGGTGACCGTGGCGACGGACGGGTCGGAGGAGGTCCAGGCGACGGTCCGCCCCTCCAGGAGTCCTCCTTCCGCGTCGCGGACGGTGGCGTCGAGCTGCACGCTGGCGCCCGCGACGATCTCCGATGCCGCGGGAGTGACCTCGATGCTCGCGACGGGACGCGGGACAACGGTGAGGGTCGCCGCGCCCTCCACCCCCTCGCTCGTGGCCGTGACCGTCGCGGTCCCGACCCCGACCGCGGTCGCCAGCCCATTCCCGTCTACGATCAAGATCCCGGTGTCTCCGGAGGTCCAGCTCACCGAGCGGTCCGCGAGGGGGGTCCCGTTCGAGTCCACGGGCGTCGCGGTGAACTGCTGCGTCTGTCCCAGCTCGACCGTCGCGGTCGCCGGCGTGACGTCGACGGAGGCGACGGGGATCGGGACGACGGCAATCGTCGACTCTCCAGACTGACCCTCCGACCTGGCGGTGATCGTTGCGATCCCGAGGCTGAGGGCCGTCACGGTCCCGTCCGACCCGACGATGGCGATCTCGGCGTCCGACGAACTCCAGGTCACCGTCCGCCCGGTCAGGACCGCGCCGCCGGCGTCGAGCGTCGTCGCGGTGAGGGCGACGGTCGAGCCCACCTGCACCTCGGCGCTCTCGGGGGTGACCGAGACGGAGGCGACGGGGGGCGGCGTCACCGTCAGCGTCGCCGTGTCCGACTGCCCCTCGGCCCGGGCCGTGATCGTCACCGTCCCCGGCGCCACCCCGGTCGCGAGGCCACTCGAGGTGATGGTCGCGATCGACGGATCGCTCGACGTCCACGTTCCCCCGCTCGAGCTCGTGAAGGTCCGCGTCGAGCCGTCGGAGTAGCGGACCAGCACCGAGAACTGCGTGTCGCTCCCCACCTCCACGGTGGCGGTGGCCGGTTGCACCACGCCGGAGACCGGCGTCGGCTCCGACGGCGTCGTGGTTCCCCCTCCCTCGGAGCCGCCGCAGGACAGGCCGCTCAGCACGAGGAGTGAGGCGGTCGCGGCCAGTGCCAGCGCACGGGTCGCGCGGGAAGGGACGACGAAGGGGGAGGCGAACATCGGGGGTCCTTTCCGGAGGAGCGGTGCGAAAACGACCGCGAGCATTCAAGATTTCTGGGGTCTCCCTTCACGTACAAGGATCTCGATCATGTCCCGAGCCGACTTCGACGCCGCGATCGCCCGAATGGCGGCCCAACCAGACCGGGAAGCGCAGGAGGTGGTGCGCACGGAGATCTGGGAGCGCTGGGGGCGTACGGGCGCGGTCTTCATCACCGACATGGCGAACTTCTCGCAGACGGCCCGGCTCCGGGGAATCACCTGGTTCCTCGCAATGATCCAGAGGGCGCGATCCATCCTCGACCCGATCGTCGCTCGACACGGCGGGGTCGTCCTCAAGCACGAGACCGACAACTGCTTCGCCTTCTTCCCGAAGGCGGCGGACGCCATCCGGGCGGCGCTGGAGGTCACGCAGGCACTCGTCCGTGACAACGTCGGCCGCCCGCTCGAGGACCACATCGCCCTGGGCATCGGAATCGACTGGGGCCACCTCCTCCTGATCGGGGACGAGGACTTCTACGGCGATCCGGTGAACACCGGCTCAAAGCTCGGCGAGGACCTGGCCGACTACCGGGAGATCTTCGTCACCGAGCGCGCGCTCGACGCCTCCGGCCTGACCTTCGAAGGGCTCGTGCACCGCAGCCGGCGGATCTCCGACATCGACATCGCCTACGTCGAGATCCCGGTCGACACGTCGGACTGACCGGCCTCGCAACGGGCGGGGGAACCGAGGGCGCACCGACCGCCCCATCCTACGAAGTCCTTCGTTGACAGAAGACGAGCATCTTCGTATCCATCTACGAAGAGCTTCGCAGATTGTCCCGAACCCGACCCTTCATGAGCAACCCCACCCGCTTCACCGAACGCGAACTGGACCTCATGGCCGTCCTCTGGAAGGCCGGCTCCGGGACCGTCGCCGAGGTACGCGATGCGCTCGACGATGACACCGGGTACACGACCGTGCTCAAGCTGCTGCAGATCCTGGAGCAGAAGGGGGCGGTCCGGCACGAACGCGAGGGTCGAGCCTACCGCTACTTCCCGGTCACGGGCGCGGAGGAGGCGAGCGCGGGGGCGCTGAGCCGGCTGGTCGACACGGTCTTCCAGGGTTCGTCGGAGCTGCTCCTCGCGCGGCTCCTCTCGGAGCGGACGCCGACCCCCGAGGAGGTCGAGCGGATGCGCGAGATCCTGGACGAACTCGAGGAGGACGTCGGATGAGCCTCGCCCTCCTCCTCTACTGCGCCGCGGTCGCGGCCCTTCTCGTCGGCGCGGCGGCGCTGGCCGAGGGTGCTCTTGCTGCGCTCCGCCTCCCCCGCCGGCTCCCCTGGGTGCTGGCGCTCGTCGGTTCGCTGGCGCTCCCACTCGTTACTCCACTCCGGCCGGCTCCCGCAGCGGAGTTCGAGACGCTCGGCCCGATCGCAGGGGCGACCGTGGCCACCACCACCTCCGGCGACGAGCTGAACCTCTTCCCCGCCGTCGCGACCCGTATCGAAGCGGAGCTGCGGGTCGCCCGCCCCTGGATCGCCCCTCTCGTCGGCACCTCGGCTCTCGTGGGCCTCGTCACGCTGTTGGGCTCGGCGATGGCGCTGCGTCGCCGAAGGGTTCGTTGGCCGCTCGCCTCGGTGCGGGGTCGAGAAGTCCGGCTGACGCGCGACTTCGGCCCGGCGCTGGTCGGGCTGGTCCGGCCGTGGATCGCGCTCCCGCGTCCCACCCTGGAACTCGCAGACGAACGGCTGGAGCTCGTTCTCCGACACGAGGAGGAGCACCGCCGCGCCCGCGATCCGTGGCTCCTCTGGTTCGGAGCTCTCACGGCGGTCGTTCTGATGTGGAACCCCTTCGTCTGGCTCCAGCTGCGCCGCCTGCGGCGAGCGATCGAGTTCGACTGCGACGCCCGCGTCCTCGACTCCGGCGTCTCGCCGGCCCGCTACGGCCGGCTCCTCTTCACCCTGCAGACCGACGCCCGGTCCCTGCCCATCCCCGTGCCGATGTTCGGCGACCGGGGTCACCTGCTCGAATGGAGATTGATGATGATCAAGCGGAGATTCGATACGCGGCGCCCCCTTCGTGCCGGCGTCCTCGCGCTCGCGGCCGGTGGCGTCGTGGTCGCGGCCTGTGACACCCCGACGCCGGTGGCAGTCGACCCGGGAACCGACGCGCCGGTTGCGGAGGCCGTCGTGTCGCCGGAGATCACGGAGCGTCTGGGCCTGTCGCCCGGCGAGGAGGCCGGGCTTCATCTCGACAACTCCTTCGTCCCGACCAAGGTTGACGATCTGGTGGTGGAGGGAGTGGTGCGCCCCCTCGACAACGCCTTCACGAAGCGCGTCCCCTTCACCATCCACGACATGAAGGAGGGCGGCGACGCTCGCGATCCGGAGGTGCGTGTGGGAGAGGGGAAAGTGGTCGAGTTCGTCCTTCAGTCGAGGATCGAAGACCCCGGCCGGCCGCTGGTCGTCATCGACGGCGAGATCGCGGACCAAGGCCTCGAAGCCCTCTCCTCGACGGAGATCGAGAGCATCGAAGTCACGAAGGGCGACGCCGCCCGAGAGATGTACGGAACGCGGGGCGAGAATGGGGTCGTCCGGATCACCACGAAGCAGGCGCCGCGGAAGCAGGACTGACGCGCCGGCGACGCCTCCGTCCGGCCCGGGTCGGCGGGGGCGTCGCTACCGGCGGGCCCAGTCGACCGCGGACTGCACCGGGCTCCAGCCCCCCAGCGCCTTCACCGTGCGATCGACGACCACGCCGAGCCCCCCGAGGACCCCCATCGCCAGGAGGATTGGCGAGGTCCAGACTGCCGAGCCGTAGAGGCCGACCACCACGACGGTGAAGCCGGCGAGGAAGACCCAGGCGTGGGAATCGTCGGGCTGATACTCCCGCGTCATCCGACGGAGTCGCATCTCCAGTTCGACCGGAAGCTCGGTCTCCTCGCCCGCTCGATGGAGGACGTGCTGGAGTTCGTCCGCGAAGCGAAGGAGTTCCTCCTCCTCCTCGCGAGTCATCTCCATCCCGTTCTGATCAGGTTCCCGAATCACGATTGCGGCTTCCGGTTGCGGGTACCGATGCTGGCGAGCGCCGTCTCCAGATCGGCGCCCAGTTCCTCGCGCAGGCGCTTCAATCCGCGGAACAGTGAGGTCTTCACGGTCCCCTCCGCCTTTCCAGTGACCTGAGCCGTCTCTTTGGTTGACAGGCCGTCGATCACTCGATGCATCACGACGGTGCGCTGAAGCTCCGGGAGGTCGGAGATCAACTCCATGGCCGCCTCGACCAGGAGGCGGACTTCGACTGGAGGCTGACGCGTTTCCCGGACGGGTGCAACGTCATGGCTCTGTTCGGACTCGAGCGTCGACCGGCGACGACGGGTCCGCATCCGAGCGCGCGCAACGTTGACGGTGATGCCGATCAGCCACCCCCTCGCCCGCTCCTCGTCGGGGAGACGGTCCCACTTCGCGAGGGCGACGGTCCAGCACTCTGCCACGGCGTCCTGCGCATCCGCCTCGTTGCGGCAGTACCCCCGGGCGACCAGCAGGAGATGGCCCGCCCACTTCCGCACCCAACCGTCGATCCGGGCGGTCGCCGCCTCGCGGGCGGGGTCTCGACGGGCCACTACGCCTCCCCGATCGGGTCCGGGATCAACCACAGGGGAACGGACAGCGCCACCAGGGCGAGTATGGGATAGGTTATGGCCGCGAGCGAAGCTCCACCGAAGAGGGCCTCGGACAGCGCGCCGTCCGACAGCGTTTGCGCCAGTCCGACGATCACGGGACCGAGCACCCAGCCGAGCATGAACTCGGCGATGCGCTCGGCCGACCGCCGGGTGAAGAGCATCGACCGCTCCATCCAGCGAATCGAACCGTAGACGAACCCGATGACGGCGATCGGGAGGAGAAGGTAGATGGACCGGAAGATCGCGTGTGCGACGCGCTTGCGTGGAGACCCTCCGCGGTACGTCCTCGCCGTCCGGTTCGCCTCTGGAATCTGCCCCGACAAATAGGAGGCGAGGACCGGAAAGGCACCCGCCTCGTTCCATCGCCCGATCCGGTTCGACATCACCATCTCACCCGAGTCCTTCAGCAGGTGCTTGCTGGGTGGGAGCACGTCCACCTGACTCGGGGGAGCGAAGTCGAGCGCGGCCATTCCCAGCGTAACTACGGCAAGCGTGGTCAGGGCCTCGACGCGACGAGGACGGCCGAGGCTGGCCAGTGCGATGCCTGCCGCCGCAGGAAGTAGGAGGAAGAGCGACTCCAGCGCGTATGCAAAGACGGTCGCCGTGGGCTCACCGACCCAGTTGCGAGCCGGTACCCACGCGATCGCGAACGCCACCACCGAGGCGACTGCGAGTCGCGTCACGACGGAAGCTAGCGTTTGAAGGGCCATGTCAACCGAATCGTGGCGTAGGGCCATTAAGTCGACGAACGGAGCCTGCGGCCGCGGTCTCTCCAACCGATGCTCTCACCTTCCTCGGGGGTCCCAGCCTCATGAAGAATCGCGGAATCACAGGTTTCGTTGTTGCCCTGCTCTTCGTTCTCGCCAACCTCGCCATCGCTGCCGGCCCGACGCGAGCCGGATGGAAGACCGTGGTGTGTTCTGGCCCGGGCGGAGATCCGGAAGAGTGTTGTTCGTGGTGCATCTTGTGCTGGGGCTGCGACACTCAGCAGACCCTCGCCGAGCAGACCCTCGGGAACGAGACCCTCGAGGGGGCCGTCGAATGAGGCTCTTCGCGTCTCTCACCGTGCTGACCGCCCTTCACCTCGCCTACCAGGCTCAGCCGGCTCCGTCCGCTGGGGTGGACCCGGTCGAGGCACCGATGGGGACCCGAGTGTCCTCCGAACTTCTGCCGTACGCGGACGCCTCCTGTACGTTGCTCGTCTTCTTCGAGCCAGGATGTCCCTTCTGTAAGACAGTCGCAGATGCGCACCGTCTCCAGGGCGGTACACCCCTGGAGACCTTCTGGATCACCGACGACGTACGCCGCGGTCCAAGTTACGCGGCACGTCTACCGGGGGACACTGAAGTTCTCCTCTCGCGTGCGCTGATCTCGGAACTCAAGGTCCGTGCCGTTCCAGCGGGCGCCTGGATCCGAGACGGTCGGCTCGTGGCGGCGGGGGCCCTCTCCGGGAATGAGACGCCGGCTGAACTCCTGGCTCCGTGTGGGGATCCGGCTCCGGGGGCGGCGGACGAGTCCGGATCGGATCTCAGCTCCCTTCTGTCGAAGTCGATGAACCCGGCGCCATCTCTCGCGCCAGATCCAGGAGCGACTCGAGGGTAGAGTGGTCGGTCGGGGTCGGGTGAATCGGCGACTCGAGGGCCCACCGTTCTTCGGTGCTCTTGAACTCTACGCTCACCCGCCCCGGCGACCGGGGCCCCCGGGGGGTACCGGGGCGACGCACCACGACCCCCCAGCGCGTGCCGTTTCGCCCGTCCATCCACACGAAGCGCTCCACCTCGCCTCCATCCGACAGTCCCGTTCGACCACACCCCCTCTCCATTGGGAATGGTCCGTATGGAGGGAGTGTCGCAGAGGGGCAATTCGGTTGACGGCGTTGCGCCCCGCTCGGGCCGGGGCACCCGTCCACCGTCTACAGGCGGTCCGACGCTGGGCCATGGGCGCTCCGGCATCTCCGCCTGCGGGCAGTTAACCCGCCCCCTGCATCAGGTGGGAGGCGACGGTGGCGTCGGCCGGAGTCCCCGAGGAAGCCCTACTCCACCCGGCGTTCGTGCTTCACCCAGTCGACCTCCATCGTCCAGCTCGGCACCGTCATCTCGGCGTCGTTGATCTTGGCGAAGTTGAGAATCGCGAAGAGGGGTTCCGGGAAGTTGGCGCCCTCGCCCGCGCTGCGGGTGATCACCTCGCCATCGAGGGTGAAGAGGAGGTCGTCCCCCTCCCACTCCACGCCGTACTCGTGCCATTCGGCGAGGTCGGTCGCCTGGATGTGCATGAGCCGCTGCCAGTCGCCGCCTCCACACGTTCCGTCGGAGTCGATGGCGCGGACGGCGTAGTGATCGGGCCCTCCGTCCGAGTGGTGCTCGAAGATGTCGATCTCTCCCGAGCCGGTCATCGGCCAGCAGACGGTCTCGTCGGCATCCTCGACGGGCGGTTCGTCGTTGAGGGCGCCCAGGAGCCACCACGCCGGGAACATCCCGTCCTGGCCGCTGTCCGCCACCCGCAGCCGGGCGGTCCACCGACCCTTCACGAACTCCTGGCGGTTCTTCGAGATGATCCGGCCGGCCACGTACTGCGTCGGCGGGTGCTGCTCCCCGGTCTTCGACCAGGAGTCGCACTCCACCGTCTCGCCCAGATCGACCACGCGCACCTTGAGCGTCCCCTCGCTGACCTCACGCGTGCCGTGCGCCCCGTTCGGGACG
>JANQLR010000132.1 GCA_028280525.1 Longimicrobiales bacterium | reverse complement strand
TCGGCCGCAGCCGGACGCGACCAATGCGGCCAGCGCGACTGCGACCGATCCGAACTCGGCGATCCGATCGAGTTCACCATCCCCCAGGGCGTGGGGTTCCGGACCGTCGTCGACACCCTGCGAGCCCGTGGCCTCGTCGGAGGAGGTCCGTTCACCCTGTACGCCCGCCTCCGCGGCGTCGACCGCCAGATCCGGTCCGGGCGCTACCGGATCCCGGAGGGCGCCGGTTGGGGGCGAATCCTGGACGCCCTCGTGGCCGGTCGCGTCGAGACGGTCGCCGTCACCATCCCGGAAGGGTGGACGGTACGTCAGATGGCGGGGCGGATCGGCGAGGTCACCGGGCTCGATTCGGTCCAGGTGGCCGAGGAGCTGGGCGACCCCGAGGCCCACCTCCGCTGGAGCCTCCCCGGTCCCGGGTTGGAAGGGTATCTCTTTCCCGACACCTACCGATTCGCCGAGGGCGCCTCGCTCGAGGCGGTCGTGCAGACGATGGTGGGGCGCTATCGGGAGTTCTGGACGCCGGAGCGTCGGGCGAGACTCGACTCCCTCGAGCTGGGCGAGAGAGAACTCGTCACCCTCGCCAGCATCGTCCAGGCGGAGGCAGCGGTCGAGTCGGAGATGCCGAGGATCGCGAGCGTCTACCACAACCGCGTCCGGGACGGGTGGCTGCTCCAGGCCGACCCCACCGTCCTGTACGCCCTCGGGGGCCCGCGGGAACGACTCCTCTTCGCCGCGATCGACTCGGTCGCGGACAACCCGTACAACACGTATCGGCAGCCCGGGCTCCCGCCGGGGGCGATCGGGGCGCCGGGAGCGGCCGCCCTCGACGCGACGCTGCACCCCGAGACGAGCGACTACTTCTACTTCGTGGTCGGGCCGACCGGGGAGCACGTCTTCAGCCGGACGCTCGCCGAGCACAACCGCGCCGTCGCGGACTACCGCCGGCGGCGGCGGGACGGAACCGGGTGATGGCGCCGGACCACGAACGCTCGCGGCCGGGCGCGGGGCGCGGTCCCCTCGCGGAGGCCCTCCGCCTGATCGTGCTCACGGACCGCGGACTCGCGGCGCCGCGCGACCTGCTCGAGGTCGTCGAGGAGGCGCTGATCGCGGGCGCGCCCTCGATCCAGCTGCGGGACAAGGGCTCCACAGCCCGTGAAGTCCTCGCGCTGGGCCGGGAGCTGCGCGAGCGGACCGCCGCGCACGGAGCTCTCCTCTGGGTCAACGATCGCGCGGACATCGCGGAGGCCGTCGGGGCGGACGGAGTCCACGTCGGGCCCGACGATCTCCCGGTCTCCGCCATCCGCCGCGTGTACGGAGACGGCCTCTGGATCGGCGCCTCCACGGACGAGCCCGACCGGGCGCGTCAGCTCGTGGACGAGGGCGCCGACTACCTCGGGTGTGGTGCCGTGTATGGGACTGCGAGCAAGGACGTCGGCGACGAGGCGATCGGCCTCGGACGGCTGCGCGCGGTTGTCGACGCAGTCCCGGTGCCCGTCGTCGGCGTCGGTGGGGTCACGCCGGAACTCGCGGGTGACGTCCGGTCGACGGGGGCGGTGGGAGTGGCCGTAATCGGAGCGGTAATGGCCGCGCCGGAGATCCCCGTCGCGGTGCGACTCCTTCTCGGCAGGTAGGCCGGACGGCTGGCGGCGAACGACGAGGCGCGTAGACTGGCCGCATGAGCACATTCGCCGCCCTTCGCCGCGCGGGAGCCGTCCTGCTCCTGCTCCCGCTGGCCTCG